>NZ_JCACIN010000025.1:0-370653 GCF_059504425.1 Drouetiella sp. | reverse complement strand
GCCCACCACACACAACAAAAATGCACTACAGCTAGAGGGCTTGCGTAAGTCCTAACCAATTTAAACTGGTGATGGGGCAGATATTTTTTGAGAGCTGCGCTTCGCGCAGCTCTCAAAAAATATCTGCCCCGTTTAGACTTTAAAGCGGTATGAGGTGGGTATCAGCAATAAGATTCAGCCATGAGGTTGCACCTGAAGACTCAATGACGATCGAGTTATACGCAGATTGGCGCGATCGGAGCAGGGTTTCGCTGGAATTTTGTACACTACTAAACGAAGTCCTGATTTTCCCTATTTATTCGTCAAATAGTTTCCCTGAATACAGTCACTCAACACCCTTTAAGCCTGGGAGATTCTGGTGCGCCTGTTTACCACCATTGCGGGGTTGCGCCGCTATCTGAACCTGCATCGATTCACACAATCGATCGCCCTGAGTAACCTGTCTCGCAGGGAGCCTTCTAGGGGCGATCGATTGATAGGCAACCTGTCCCGCGTAGGTTTAGTGCCAACTATGGGCGCACTTCATGCAGGACATCTCAGCTTAATTCAGCAGGCGAGACAAGAAAATGACCTTGTCGTGGTCAGCATTTTTGTTAACCCGCTGCAATTTGCGCCCCATGAAGATTTTCAGCACTATCCTCGGACGCTAGAGACAGACCAACAGCTTTGTCAGGCAGCAGGGGTAAACGTGATCTTTGCCCCTAGCACCGCCGAACTCTATGGCAGTGGTGAATTGACTCAGGTGACTCCCCCGACTTCTCTAATGGCAACGCTCTGTGGGGCGTTTCGTCCCGATCATTTTCCGGGAGTTGCCACTGTGGTCACAAAGCTGATTGGCATCATCCAACCCGATCGCCTTTACTTAGGTCAAAAAGATGCCCAGCAGCTTGCCATTCTGCGCCGCGTCGTGGTCGATCTGAACCTGCCCGTTGAGGTAGTTGGCTGCCCGATCGTCCGGGAAGCTGACGGTCTGGCGCTCAGCTCTCGCAACCGCTACCTATCTGAGGAAGAGCGATCGCAAGCCACCGTTCTTTATCGGAGCCTGCGCCGCGCTAAACAGGCGCTAAAAGACGGTAAAGTATTGCGCGGAGATCTGCTTGGCATTCTTCAGCAGGAACTCTCAACCGTTCCACAAGTCAAACCTCAGTATATTGACCTCGTACACCCCGATACTATGGCTCCCCTAGAACAAATCGAAGATCTTGGATTACTGGCGATCGCCGCATATGTGGGTTCCACTCGCCTAATTGACAACATGCTGCTACGCAACCGTCAGCCGATTTTGGCAATCGACGGCCCTGCCGGAGCCGGAAAATCGACTGTGGTACGTCAGGTTGCTCACATTCTGGGATTGATTTATCTGGATACCGGAGCCATGTATCGAGCTGTCACTTGGCTGACGCTCTATTCCGGTATTGCCGTCACCGACGAAGCCGCGATCGCTGAACTTGCCAACCAGTGTGAAATTGTTTTGGGCACTGAAGAGCTAGGGACGACTCCCCAGGTTTGGATCAATGGTCACAACGTGACGCAGGAAATCCGTAGCCTAGAGGTGACAGAGCAAGTTTCAGCGATCGCAGCTCAGCCCGCCGTCCGGCAAGAGCTGATGAAACGGCAGCAGGCTTATGGGCGTAAGGGTGGCGTGGTTATGGATGGGCGAGACATCGGCACTCAAGTGTTTCCCGATGCCGAGCTGAAGATTTTTCTGACGGCTTCTGTTGCCGAACGGGCGCGCCGACGGTTTCAAGATTTGCAGGGAACCGACATGACGCTGGCGCAGCTGGAACAGTCTATTGCCGATCGGGATCACCAGGACAGCACACGCCGCATTTCGCCTTTGCGGAAAGCAGAAGACGCGATCGAGATTCAAAGCGATGCCCTTAGCATTGATGAAGTTGTTGCCAAGATTGTTAGCCTCTATCGGGAAAAGCTCGTTGCTATCGGGAACGATTGAGTATAACTAAAGCGGAATTGAGAGGAGACAGGAGACAGGAGACGGGAAATTAGAAGGTATTCTGAATCCTGAATTCTGGACTCCCTTTCCGCTGGCTTCCCAGTAAATTTTCACGGACTTGTGCAAAGAATTGCTAACCTGTACCGAGGGTGATAAAGTCCCATAAAGCCAGTCGAAACTTTAATGCAAAAATTTGATTGCCTGTTGGCTTATTGCCTGTTGGTTTATTGCCTATTGACTAATTGCCTGTTGACTTAGATGACTTGTTGATTGAATTGAGGTTTGTCCCCTTCCTAACATGCAAACTTTAGCTTCTGAATCGAATCGGCAGCGATCGCCTGAACTGATCTTTGCCCACACTCAAGCGCAGCCTTTGAGAATTGTGGCGTTGGGAGACAGCGTTGTCTATGGCTTTGGCGATCCAGAGGGAGGCGGCTGGGTTGAGCGGCTGCGTCGGCGCTGGATGACACCCGAAACGCCAGGGCATGTTTTGTATAACTTGGGGGTGCGAGGAGATGGGGTACGGCAAGTAGCCCAGCGATTAGAGCAAGAGTTTCGCCATCGAGGGGAGTTGCGGCATAGTGTGCCTGATGCGATCGTCCTATCGGTAGGCATGAATGACTCGGCACGATTGGGTCACGCCAAGGGGAGAAACTTCACGGCGTTTGAGGACTTCCAGCACGATCTTGCCCATCTGCTTGATCAGGCTCAGCAGCTTTGCTCCGTGTTCTTTGTAGGCATGACACCTGTAGACGAAGCTCGGATGCCGTTCGCCAATTCTCTGTACTACAGCCATGCCGATCAGCAGCGCTATAAAGAAGCGACGCGGCTGGCTTGCCTAGATCGCCAAATTCCCTATCTAGATATTTGGGAGCAGTGGCTCGGACAAGACAGCTGGCGATCGCTAATTTCTTCAGACGGTCTTCATCCTAATAGCATGGGATACGGGGCGTTGCTGAATGATTTCCTCAACTGGGAAGCTGTTCACCCCTGGATAGCGGCAGCCTAATTTTTACCGACAGCCCAAGCTTTCTCTAGTTTCTACGCCTGTCACCGGATTGACTCCATCAGCCCGTTTGCAGAGCAAGGCAATTTCGTAGCGATCGAGAATGGCGTTGGTAAAATCCGCTCCGGTCACGGTCACATCCTGAAAGCTCGTGCGGGTCATCGTGGCGTTTTCAAAAATAGCGTTGGTGAGGTCAGCCCCGACCCAAAACACGCGATCGACCAGAGCATCGGTCAAGTTGGCATCTCTCAGGTTGGCATTGAGCAGCACCGCTTTGGTCATCATGCTGCTGCTAAGGTTTGCCCCTTGCAGATTAATGTTGCGCATCTCTGCTCCCACAAAGGCTTTGCCACTCAGATCAGCATGAGAGAAATCTTGATTGCTGATGTTAGCGTTGTTATAGTTGACGGTGTCGATCGCAGCGATCGCGGGTTCAGCCTCCAGTGCGACCCAGAGAAGGGCTAGCGCGATCGCCACAATTAAGCTCAAAACCCGAAGCAGCAGTTTTTTCAGTCGGTTTGGCTGGGGGGTGAGGCAAGAAGCTTGAGATAGGGAACTCATCATTCGTTGGCTTAAGTTCGTTGGCTTGCCTCTATTCTATGGGTTTAGGGGGTTTAGGGCAGGAGTAAACTCTAACAATCTGTAGCAATTCGGTGGCAATCTGTCATGAAATCTCAGTGGGACTGCGTTCTACAAAACTTAGGAGAATGGCAGGGTTCTTTTACCCACTTCTCGGCTCAAGGCGAGATGCTGCAAGATATTCCCAGCGTGATTTCACTAGAAGGAATTCATCAGAATCAAGCTATTCATCTGGTTCTCAAACGGTTTTACCCTATTCCAGGCTCTGCCGAATTACAGCCCAAAGAGCTGGTGATGGACTTCAGCGCTCCTGGCTCAGGGGCACTGTTTTTTGAGAACGGCGCTTTCTCAGAGGGCAAAGCTCATTTTTCACCTCACAGCCCATTTATTGCAGAATTTTGTTTGCTGGATGGCGAAGACCAGATCCAGGGTAAAGCCGAACGGCGATCGCGCCTCGTGCAGTTTTTTAATGCAGGTCGCCAGCATCAGCTGACGTTGATTCGAGAGAAGCGCACCGGATCTGTTGCGCCCGAACAGCCCCGCCTGAAGCTGGAAGATTTATTAGGGGAATGGCAGGGTAAAGCCGTGACCCTACATCCTCACGTATCCCTACCTGAACCTAAGATTTCAGACGCTTTCTTTAGCCTAGATCGCGTGTCTGAAGGCGAGCTTTTGCAGCAGTTTTATAGTCCTGAAGACGATGCGATTCACAGTGCGATCGCCACCTGCCAAGACACCACCATCAGCTTTAGCTGGTATGAACAGCCCTATCGAACCGTGCTTTTGCCTGACGGAGCTTCTTCAACTTGTCCGATGCAGATTCATGCCCAGCAGCCTTTTTTTCTGGAGGCAGGTTGGCTGCAATCACCGGGTGTCCGGCAGCGACTAATCCGCCGCTACAATAGCGAGGGCAACTGGAGCAGCGTCACCTGGATTCAGGAGTATCGAGTCAATTAAGATGTTTGAAAATTAGATTTTTAAGAAAAGCTTTCTCATGACCAAACCACAGCTTAGTGAAAAAACCCTTGAACTGATTAAAAAAGCCCGAATTGTCAGCTTCGCCACCTGGCAATCCGCCTATGCTCCAGAGATCCTGCAACGATTTCAGGCAGCCGACGATCAGGGGCGCTATTTGACCGACGAAGATTTGGTAGAGATTCAGGCGATCGCTCCTTCTCCTATTTCTTCCCAGCTTGACACGGTGAAAATGCTCCGCGATCGGGTCAATGAAATTATCACTGAAGCCAGAGGTCAGGTTTTGGAGACTTTTCCCAACATCACGCAGCCCGGTGGCGGGCTTTACCCTGCCGATCGCGCCGATGCTTGCTGGCGCGATTTCTGGCATTTTTTGCGCTGCATTACGTACGGCATTGCCGGACAGCGTACTGACTACACAAGCGCCGAAGGACTACAGGCTATGCAGTTGCTCTATCAAGAATTGCAGGTACCGCTAGATGCCATGGTCATAGGTTTGGAAGGCATTAAGACAGCTAGCCTAACGCGAGTGGCATCTGAGCAACAGGAAACTCTGGCTCCCTACTACGATCGCCTCATCGAACAGCTCAAGCGGTTTTGAGGGTTTTGGGTCACGGTTGCCTACCCGTCTGGGTTGCTTCAGGAGAAGCGATCGGCTCCACAGGTCGCCCTCGAACGCCAGCAAGCTGTGCTGAGGTCAGCGATTGGATTAGGCTAATGGGCAACACAGGTCTGCTCAGCGTTTCGACATAGCCCGCTCCGAGATAGGGGCGGTAGCTTGGCTCACCCGCAACATAGGTACCGAAAAAAGCAACGCTAATGGCCTGCAAATACGTATGCGCTAGCGATGGATCTGGCCCAATGATGTTGGGTGGCAGTGGCACTGCCTGACTGTCGCCATTGGGAACATCGATCGTCGAAAAATGAGTGCCTCGTGCCATTAGCACCAGGTATTTGTCGGGAGTTTGCAGCCAGGTAAAGGGGCGAATCTGTTCCATTAAAGCCGGAGCCACCGTATCGGCTCCACCGCTGACCATCATGACCGGAATTTGAATGGCGGCAAAGTCTTTTTCGCCCATCAAACTGCCGCCGATCGGATTAACGGCAATAATGGCTTTGACGCGATCGTCCTGCAAATCAGGGATGGATCGCGTCAGCTCTAGGGCGCGACACTGGAGCAATAGCGACAGATTGAGGGTGTCATTGGGCGCACAGTCCTTCGCCAGCTGCTCAAAGTTGATTTTGGCGCCTGCCAAAGCTAGAGCGGTATAGCCGCCAAAAGACTGCCCGATGACTCCAACGCGCTGCATATCTATTCTTCCGGCAAACCGAGCGTCGGTTTTTGAGCGGCGTTCTAGAACGTCGAGTAAGAACTTAATGTCTAGGGGACGATTAATAAATTCTTCAGGTTCTGCGACCTGATTGGCTCTGCCCGAAATTAATGCCTGGAGCTGATCGGCGTTGCTGCCCGGATGTTCAGGCACCGCTACGAAAAACCCATAGGAGGCAAGCTGCTGCGCCAGATAGGCAAAGGAACTGCGATCGGAGCCTAGCCCATGGGAAATGATGATCAAGGGTGCGGACACCTGACTTTCAGGCACATACACATCTGCGAGGAAACTCCGACCCCGCTGGCGATCGCGCAGGTTGAGGGTATAGGTGTCCCAGGTCAGGGTTCCTGGCAATCGCAAGTCAGGTGAGGTCAGCAGAGAGACTGGTGTTCCACTCTGGGCTTCTAGGGCAGACTGTTGCTGAATTAAAGAGATTGCGCCTTGGGTTTGACGTACCAAAGCCTCTAGGTCGCCTAAGATTCCCAAAGCGCGGCTGAGGTCAACGCGGATGCCGTCGATCGGAAACTGCTCCAGCACGTTAAGCACCGTGAGTCCGTCGGGTTGACCAGCCGCCAAAATCAATGCCGATCGCAGAGAATAAAAGCCGGGCAGGTTAGACTCAGTGCGAATGACATCGCCCAAGCGATTGAGCAGCACTTCGCCCTGTTGAGTGTAGAGAAACTGAGAGACTGCAACAGGCGAAAGGTTGGACTTGGCGCGGAGCAACTGGCGCAGCTGTAGAAGCTGAGCCTCATCTAAGTAGCGGGTGTAGAGGCTAAAGTCATCAGTGATCGTGCCCTCTTGGGCATAAGTTGTCAAGGAGCTAACGGAAATCGATCGCTCTAGCAACCCATAGGAAACCGTGATACGCGTGGCAGCCGTTGCAGAGCTTGGCATGATCAGCGATGCGATCGGCATCAACGAAGCGATTGGTATGATCCACAATCCTAAAGCTCTTCTCATAGCGTAAGTTCAGGAAGCCGAGTCCTGGGAGTTTATGGGTCAATCCTATCAGCCTCTCAGTCTTTCAAAGAATCCGCCGATCGGTCACAAAAGCAATCTTCATTTACAGCTACCGCCAGTTTGCGTAATCTGGGTATGAATTTTTTTGAAAGGGTTGCTCTGCTCTCCTTTCAAAAAAATTCATACATGAAATCAGCAGCGCCCTTCAATCTACTTTGATTTTATTCCGCCACATAACCTGACTGGTCTGGCGCAAAGCTGGCGAAGATTGAGCCATCAGAGCTATAAAGCTCGATCGGGACTTGCGCCGTTTTGCCAATCTCCGCCAAATTTTGAAGTAGCTCGTTCACCTGAGCTGTCACGGCTGTCCGGGCGCTAGCGCTTCCCTGAGTTTGGGCACGGGTGATCGCATTTTCTACGGCTCGATCGTACTGCGGCGTAATTTGGATACGAATGCCATCAGATGACAGGGTATAGGTACATTTAGATGCGGCTGAAACCGTTCCCAAACAGGCGCGATCGAGGTCTGGCTTAACGCTTTGCATGGCGCTCGATCGGTTGAGATTGGCTTCGGCTTGGGTCAATGCCGCCTGGTATTCGCTAATGAGGGGCTGAGCTTGGTTATAGTAGGCGGTGCCTTGCGGAATCTGCTGAACATTGATGACAGCCTTGCGCCACAGCCCCACAGCCTGTGTCCATTGGCTTTGCTGCTCCCAGTTTCGAGCTTGCTCTGCTAGGTTGACGGCTTCTTGGTAAGAGCCTGTGGAAACCTGCTCTTGGTTGCGCTGGTTGTCGGCTTTCGCCATTGCAGACTGATAAAGATTAATAAATTGTTGAGCTTCCGCATGGGCCATAGTGCCTTGGGGCACTTGCTGCAATAGATCGATGGCAGCTTGCCAGGTGAGATAAACCTGCTGCCAGCTTTCAGAGGTGATGGCGATCGCTGCTCGATTTTCGGCAACTGCTGCGGTTTTGCGTGCCGTTGCGACTTTATCTTGGGCATTCTGCTCTGCCAAGACTCGGCGATCGGTGTTGGCAAGATTGACTTTGTACTCAGCCAGTTTTTTTTGAGACAGCATTAAAACCGGGCTATCGGGCGGCACTTTTTCTAGGGTAGCGATCGCCTCTCGCCAATCCCACTGAATCTGCCGCCACTTGGGGAGCGGATGGGGCGGGTTCTGGCTCTTGAGCGCGGCTGCGTTTGCCTGTTTCAAGGCTTTGACAACTTGCCCAACTGTTTTTGATTTGCTCTCGTAGGTCGCCTGCAAGGTCTGTGCGGTTTGGTGGTGCCCCGACCAGGATGGAATGCTCCCAAGCAGATAGCTGGCTTCGATGAGCTGGTCGTGGGCTTCAACGACGGCTAATGCAGAATCGGTGGTGGCGATCGTCTGAGTCGCATTCTGGTCAAGCTGCTGTGCTTTTTGTAGCGGCTCACAGACTGCTCCCACCACACAGGGACGAGTCAAAAAATAGGCGCCGCTGACGAGGAGAAACAGCCCAACAGATCCCCCTAACATCAGCGTTGAGAGCGAGAATCGCGTTCCAAAAGGTTTGTTGGGATGTTGGTCGGGAGGATTGATCGGCTGAGATGCAGCCGGAGGAATCGGAAGGGGTGCTGTAGGTAATCCATCTGTCAAAGGTACAGGGGTTGAGGATTCAGCCGCGATCGCAGGCTCAGATAGAGTCGCTTGCGGTTCTGCAATCTCAGGTTCTGTAGCTTCAGGTTCTACAATCGCAGGTGTAATTGTTTCAAGTTCTACAATCGCAGCTTCTGCAATCTCAGGTGTAATTGTTTCAGGTTCTGCAATCGCAGGGGTAATTGCTTCAGGTGTGATTACTTCAGATTCTGCAATCTCAGGGGTAATTGTTTCAGGTTCTGCAATCGCAGCTTCTGCAATTTCAGGTGTAATTGCTTCAGGTGTAATCGCTTCAGGCTCTGCAATCTCAAGTTCTGCAATCTCAGGCTCAATACTCGCTTTTTGAAGGGCGATCGGTTCGTGAATTTCAGCTTCAGCAACTTCAGTGACTTCAGCAACCACGGCGATCGGTTCAAAGTGCGGCTGATATTCAGTCGTTGCCCAGTCAGCAGGCGGCTCTTCAGATTCAACTGGTTCTTTGGCAATTGATTCTTCGGCAATGGGTTCTTCGGCTTCGACTGACTCCTCAGATTCAATGAGCGCTTCGGCTTCAACGATCGCTTCAGTTTCGGGCTGTTCAGGAAGAGGAAGCGGCTCAACTTCTTCAGCTTGCGTACTTCCAGCTTGCGTACTTTCAGCTTCGGCAAGTTCAGAAATAGTCAGCTCAGAGGACGAAATTTCGGGATGGGAAATCTCATCAATGTCGATCGCGGTCGCCATCGGCTCTGAGACAATGGGCGTGGCGGTAGGCATGACAATAGGCAAGTCAGCTACAAGATGCGCCTCAGCTTCGGCAATTCTCTCTTCAATAATTTCTATCTCTTCAGCAATTGCGATTTCTTCAGTCGCCGCAATTTCTTTAGCGATTTCTATCTCTTCGGCAATTGCGATTTCTTTGGCAATTTCTATCTCTCTGGCAACCGCAATTTCTTCGGCAACCTCTGTTTCTAGAGGTTCAGCCAAGCTCAGATCAAGAATTTCCTCATCTGCTTGAGCGGTTTCAGGAAGCTGGGCAGCTTCAGATATTGCAGAGGCTTCAGGCTCTTCATTGAGCTGGGCGGGTGGCTGAGTTTCCGGTTGCTGAACGATGCGATCGGCGATCGACGGCAGAACAACCTCATCCACCCTTCCCTCATCCGCCCTTGTAGAAGGCAATGGAGGGGAAGGCGGCAAAATGACAGGAACTGGAGGGGGCAGAGCGGCAAGACGCGCTGGAGCGGCTGGTTTCACAGCAGGTTTTGTAGCGGGTGCCAGCGATTCCAAAGTAAACGCCTGAGATTGGTAAGGCTCTTGGTAGCCGACGATACGCAAGTAAACTCGGACTGGTAAGGAGTTACCTTGTCCGGTAGCATGGTGAACTAATCCCGATCGGAAGAGGTCGGGGGCAATCTCTGTGAGCGATCGCTTAATTTCTCCTAGAGTTTGCTCTGGATCTGGCTCAATATGCAGCAGATGTTCTACCAGAATCAGCAACGTTTCTTGCCGAATTCCACACCGAATCTGAAGCTGTAGCAAGGGCGAAAGTCTGAGTAGCGTCTGCTGAAGACGCTCCCCCAAAGCCTCTAGCTCGCCCTGAAACTTTGCAGTGTTCATCGATTCTAATTGCTGATTCTTATCCGAGCGTTTCCTAAGCATACGGTTGGGATAGGGCTGCATCCGGTAAGGTGCATAATTCTTGGATCAAGACTAATGGAGCAGATTATGCCTGAATTAATCTTATCCAGTATGGCTTGACTCAGGTGCAGTCGGCAGGAGGCGATCGCGATCTTTAGTCCGGTTCTCCGCCTATGTCAAGACTTGCGATCGCAGGCTCAGCCGCTACAATGAGGACAGGTTCTACTGCGGCGTTGGTGACTGCCAATAATGTTTTATGATCTTGCTTTGTCTATAAGGGAACCCAATTGACTCCAGTGGCAGTATACCGAGCTTGTACTCGGAAACTTTAAACTGGGGCAGAGGTGCCCACCTGGATTCGTCCAGGTCAAAAACTGAGGTAAGACGGCGCTGCGGTGAACCCCTAGAACAAGCTTTTCCCTTGTCTGGTGACAGGGGAATTTTTGTGGGGTTTGAACCAAAGTATTTCAGAAAAAATTTATCTTCAGAGTACAGCGCTTTGCGCTTGGTTAAGTGTGAGTTATGCAATTGAAAATTGCTGTAAGGATCGTGGATTAAATAACCTGTGCAGCCAATCTGCTGTAGAGACTTAGCAATGCTAAGTCTCTACCCCCAAGAATTACATCTTGTTAAATCCATGTTCCTAAGCAATGCTAGATGCTATCGCAGCTGTTGCAGAAACTTTGCTACATCCTGCTCCAATAGCGGAAGAACTTCTCTGGAACGGTTTAAGTTGGCTATGAGCTGTGCTCGTAATCGATCGGCACTCCATAAAGCATGACGGAAGAAATGTCGAAACCCTCGTAGAGCATTCAGCGCCGCAAAACTTCTCTGAGAGAGAAAAGCAGGTCTTACTGCGGTTATTTCCTGAGTCATGCGCTGCAAAATCAGCTGATGCCAGCGGGAAGTATCGGCAATCTGATTTTCAAATTGAACAGCAATTGTTTTCAACAAATCCTCAACAGCATTGTAGAAGTTATGGATTTGATAGGCGACACTCTCTAGGCGTGCTGCATCCTCTCGCTGCAAACCTTGCGCCCTCAACTCAACCAACTGGGCGACCTGCTGAATCAACTGCATTTGGGATTGGACATCGGCAGTAAAGACGGCTAGCTGTCGCGTGTCCATAGCAGCCCTCTCTCTCGAATCCGATCGGCAAAGTGGCAATGGCGTAAATTGACGATATCGACATCTCGCAGTAGCACCATTGATAGATCGGCGATCGCCTCAATCTGCTTGACAGAATCAACTGTCTCAACTGCCAAATCGACATCTGAACCTTCGTGGAATCGCATGGGCTGCGTCACCGAACCAAAAAGATAGGCTCTGTGAATCTCATACTGGTCGCCCGATCGTTGTAGCCATTCTAGAACCTGCTGCAAGACTTTCCGGCGTTCTTGCTCGTGATTTTCTTGTCGCTCTGCTAGGGCTTCGTCTAACAGTTGGGTATTGAAGGGCATGACCATTGAAATTAGAGGATTCGTCAGGTTTATTTTTATCAGTGTATCGGCAGCTATGCCTGACAGGACTTAAGGCTGTTGGGGTTCACTCTCACCGCCCGATCGCTCTAATTCGGCGTGGAGATGGACGGCACGATCGCGGCGGGTTTGCAGGCGATCGCGTTTGCGCTGAAGGAACTGGAGGTCGGCTTCAAGTTCAGCGAGTTGATCGTCCAGTTCGGCGATCGACTCGCTTAGGATTCCCCCAAGAGCTGTCGATCCAGATCGATGCCAATTTCTTTCCGGGCAATGCGCTCCATCAGTTCGGAGAGGCTGAGATCGAATAGTTCCGCCATCTCTGCGAGGAGATGGCGTGCGGTTGGGGTCACTGTCAAAGTCAGTTTGACCTTGTTTTCGTCTCTGGCTTTGGCTTTGGCTTTGCGGATCACGGCTTTTGGCTGAACTCATAGCGAATGCACTTCTAAATTACCGTATTCCGATCTAAACACATATATACGTGTTATTTTTTAAATTCTAAAAATAGACGTATATACAATGAATCACTATCGCCCCTGGATTGTTATTGCCCAATTTCCTGGACACAAGCCCAAAGCCATTACTCGGACTGCGAATCGATCGGAGGCGGAAGATCTGGTGCGCTTCCTGACTCGCCGGGTGCCGCAGGGCTATTTCTATGTGATTTTTGAGCCGCCGGAGGAGTAGATCTTGGATGGGATGCTGCCTAAAACTCTCATCTCCCAGCCCTTTCTACACAAGTTGCTGTGCTAGGTTTCAAGCTCCTCAGCCCCCCAACCCCCCAATTCTGGGGGACTTTGAGAGGTAGAGTTAGGTTTCGGGGTGGCTAGCTTTTAGAATTTGCTTGAGAACCCTGTCTAAATCTGTTATTACTTCCTGGTTGGTAAATCGGATGACTCGGTAGCCGAAGTGACTGAGTTGCTGGGTGCGATCGATATCATACTCAAGCTGTTGCTGATGGATTTCTCCATCAAGTTCAATTACCAATCGACATTGGGGGCAATAGAAGTCCACGATGAATGAACCGACTGGATGCTGACAGCGAAACCTCAATCCATTAAGCTGTCGATTCTTGAGAGCTTGCCACAAAATTTGTTCAGCAGGGGTAAGATTTTGCCGCAGTTGTTGAGCAGCAGCGACGATCTGGGGAGCAGTTCCCCGAATGCGCTTAGATTTCATTAGAGTCAAGAGATCACAGACTTTTGTAGAGTACCCGCTACTCTGCTGCATTCGCCCCCCAACCCCCCAATTCTGGAGGGCTTCCGGAATTCAAAGTCCCCCAGAATTGGGGGATTTAGGGGGCTGCCAGGTGTAACGATCGTCATAGGATTTGCTTATACACTCGTTGCTGAACCGCAAAGCCTCAACGCTGAATCTCAGAGTATCGTCGCTGAACCCCAGAGTATCAACGCTGAAGCTCAAAGTATCAACAACTCACTGAAAAGTATCAACAACTCACTGAAAAGTATCAACAACTTACTGAAAAGTATCAACAACTCATTGGAAAGCATCAACAACTCACTGAAAAGTATCAACAACTCACTGGAAAGCATCAACCGCGCACTGAAAAACATCAACGGCGTACTGAAAAGTATCGACGACGTACTGAAAAGCATCGACGCTGAACCCTGAAACCTCAACAGCGAGTCTTTGAGTCTCAACGGCGAGTCTCTGATGTAAGTTGAGCTAAGGGATGAAACCCAACGCCCATAGAGGTGACGCTATCGCTAAAGCGTCCCATCCCAGAAGCTAGATTCATTGGCTCAAAGCGTCAATGGCTTCCTGGCAGAGCTGCACAAGATTCTCTAGCTGAATGTCTGCAAAAATATCGCGGGCGCTGGCGTATGCCTGAATTGCTGCCGGGGTTTGGTCGAGCTGTGCCAGGGTTCTGCCGATGTAGTATTGGGCGGCGGCTTCGCTGTATCGGTCGCCAATTGCCTGCATCATGGCGAGGCGCTGCTGCTAAAAGTCCAAGGCTTGTGAATATTCACCCTGGGCAAAGTGAAGGTTGCCAAACTCCGCCAGCGTATTCGCTTCCCCTAGTCGATCCCCGACTTGACGATAGATGTCGATCGCCTGTTCATAGTTCTCTAACGCTTCAGTGCGGCGATCGAGGAATTACTTCTGGCTGATGAACCCGCTTGATCAGTTGGCTGCGCTTGCGGTTCCACCAGTCGTCTGTTGCTTCAATTGGACTTCCGCTCTCCAATCCTTCTAGCAGCAGCGCTTCGACCTGCCTCTGTTCAGCCAGCCGCTCTTGCTCCCGCACAATCAAGTGATAGACATATTCATTAGCAGTATTGAAGCCAGCCGCTGTAGCCTGTTCCTCTACAAAGGCTGCGACTTGGTCTGGAAGAGCAATGTTCAGCATAGAATCACCAACGGCTTGCTGCCCATAGCACAGCTAAAAACAGTATCCTAAAGGTATCGCTGTACTAAACCCCCGGCAGCCTGTGACCCCCTCCCCTCCACCCAGTTCCCCTCAGCCCATCTCCTCCAAACCCCAGCCCCTCGTCAAAGATCCCGATCGCCTGGAAACTCGCCTCAAGGAGATTCCGCCAGAGCCGGGAGTCTATTTCATGCGGGATGTCACCGATCACATTCTCTATATCGGCAAGTCCAAGAAACTGCGGTCACGGGTGCGATCGTACTTCCGCGACAAGCATGAACTCAATCCTCGGATCGCCCTCATGGTGATGCAGATTGCCGAGATTGAGTTCATTGTCACAGATACCGAAGCCGAGGCTTTGGCGCTAGAAGCCAACCTGATTAAGCAGCATCAGCCCCATTTCAACGTGCTGCTGAAGGACGATAAAAAATATCCCTATCTTTGCATCACCTGGAGCGAGGAATATCCCCGCATCTTCATTACCCGCAAGCGGCGATCGGGCAAAATCAAAGATCGCTACTATGGGCCTTACGTGGATGTGCATGTGTTGCGTAGCACCCTGCATTTGGTGAAGCGGCTGTTCCCTTTGCGACAGCGACCGCAGCCTTTGTTTAAAGATCGCCCTTGCCTCAACTACGATATTGGGCGCTGTCCGGGAGTCTGTCAGCAGCTGATTACGCCCGAAGAGTATCGCAAGATTATCCTCAAGATCGCCATGATCTTTCAGGGGCGTACCAAAGAACTGGAAGATATGCTCCTGAAGCAGATGGAGAAAGCTTCAGAAGAGATGAATTACGAATATGCGGCGCGGTTGCGCGATCAAATTCGCGGCTTGCAGTCCCTCGGAGCCGAGCAAAAGGTGGCTCTGCCGGACGACACGGTTTCGAGAGACGCGATCGCCCTCATGTCTGACGATCAGCATTCTTGCATTCAGCTTTTCCAGATTCGGGCTGGGCGGCTGGTGGGTCGGCTGGGATTTGTTGCCGATGCGCAGTCGGGTACGCCAGGAGAAATCTTGCAGCGGGTGTTAGAGGAGCATTATTCCACGGTCGAATCGGTGGAGATTCCCTCCGAAATTCATACTCAGCATGAGCTGCCCGAAGGTGAGATGCTGGCAGAGTTTCTGTCTGAGCGGCGCGGACGGAAGGTAAATGTCTTTGTGCCGCAGCGCCAGAGCAAAGCCGACCTGATCGAGATGGTGGAGCGCAACGCCGGGTATGAACTGGCGCGAACCCAGCGGTTTGCCGATCGCAACAACCAGGCAATGCTAGATTTAGCCGAAGCCCTGGATTTACCCGATCTGCCCCACCGGATCGAAGGCTACGATATTTCCCATATTCAGGGTTCTGATGCGGTCGCCTCTCAGGTGGTTTTCATTGACGGATTGCCCGCAAAACAACACTATCGGCACTACAAAATCAAAGACGCTACGGTGCGATCGGGTCACTCGGATGACTTTGCCAGTATGGCGGAGGTGATTCGGCGACGGTTTAGGAAGTATGACCGGAGTCAGGAGTCAGGAGCCAGGAATCAGGAGTTGGGGGTGCTGCCGAAGCCCGATAAGGATTTTCCGGATTTGGTGATGATTGATGGGGGGAAGGGTCAGCTGTCGGCGGTCGTGGAGGTGCTGCGAGACATGAATCTGCTAGAGGAGGTGAAGGTCGTCAGTCTTGCCAAGCAGCGCGAGGAGATTTTTTTGCCGGGTGAATCTTTGCCGATCGCCACCACTGCTGAGCAGCCGGGAGTTCAGCTTTTGCGCCGCCTACGAGATGAAGCCCATCGGTTTGCAGTCAGCTTCCATCGGCAGCAGAGAAGCGATCGCATGAAGCGTTCTCGCTTAGAAGAAATTCCGGGTTTGGGGCACCATCGCCAGAAGCAGCTTTTGGCGCATTTTCGATCTATCGACTATCTGCGAGAAGCCTCAGCCAAGCAGATTGCAGAAGTTCAGGGCATTGGCGCGAAGATGGCGCAGCAGATTTACGACTACTTCCATCCTCAGTTTAGAGATGAGTTAAAAGACGAAGGTAAGGCTGAAGAGGCACCCGCGATCGAGGAACCCGTCACTTGACGAGCCGCTATGACGATCTGGGCGCAAGCCGACGCATCGGATAACGCCTGGTGGTGATCGAGCGAAATATTGAGCCGCGCACAAACGTTGGGCAATTTCGTCGGATGAATCTGCCAGACCCGCCGCGCCAGCTGCACGGTGCAAAGAAATTCTTGGGCAGGTTTGCTGATGCCATAGGTTTCGCAGCAGGCATAAAGCACCCGACGATCAAAGGGAGCGTTGTGAGCCGCAATAAAATCAACGCCGCTGAGGTGCTGGGCAAGCACTGACCATAGTTCGCCAAAATCTGGCTGCTCGGCAACATCCTCCCAGCAAATGCCGTGAATATTCGTGAATTCAAACCAGCGCTGCGGCGGTCGAATCAAAAAATGGCTTTGCTCTACAATCTGGTCGTTCTCTACCCGGACTAATCCTATGGCACAGGCACTATTGGCGCTACGGTTAGCGGTTTCAAAATCCAACGCCAGAAAATTAGTCATTATCGATAGGGGTGTTTGATGAAATGTTCTGTACTTTGACCTGTTGCGATCGCTCTGAAGCACGACTCTGAAGCACGACGCAGATGATCCTCTAAACTAAAAATACTGATCTTAAAACCACTACAATTTTGACTCACGACATTCAGGAGCAAGATCAAAGAAAAAATCAGGGGCGGATGCTGCTTTCCCATAACTTTGATGTCTCTCCAGACATCGTACCGGCCCTAAGCCGAGAAGAGTTTGTTGAAGTCTTTCGATCGAGCCTTCCTGAACCTCTCCAATGCAGACAGGTCAATAATCCCCACTGGATTGTCGAGATACTGTTCCCCAGTTCAGAATTTTCGCCGCAGCAAGTTGGCACCCTCTGCGCCAAAGCTCTGGCAGAAAAGCGGCAGGTAGAAAAGCGGCAGGCAGAAAAGCGGCAGGTAGAAAAAGATCAGCTTCCTCAAATTCTGGTTTTAGGCGGCATCAAAATCACGCCTGCCACCAGCGATTCCCCTGACGCACTACAGCCTGGAGACTGGGGCGTCGATGTGGTAGAAACTCGCTCAGGTGAAGACTTTTTGCAGGCGATCGCTTGGGAAACTACCGTTGCTCAAAAACCTGCTGACAGTATTTTCAAAATTGAACTTTAAGATTGAACTCTAAGATTGAACTTTATCTATGCCTTCTCTCAACGATGACCTGATCCGCATGATCATCAGAGGCGATGCTGTTGCTGTAGAGAGTCTGTTAGCTCAAGGCGCAGATGCCAACACTACGGGGGGAGTTACACCTGTAGGAGCCAGCAATACGGCGCTGATGTGGGCGGCAGCCGAGGGCTATGCTGAAATCGTCGAGCTGTTGCTGGCGCGGGGTGCGGAGGTGAATGCCAAAAATTCGTCAAACTACACGGCGCTCATGTTCGCGGCTGAAGGCGATCGCCGTAACATTGTCTCGATGCTTCTCGATCGGGGGAGCAGCATTGGCGATCGCAATCCCTATCAGGAGACGGTGCTCATGATCATGGCGCGGCAAGGTCAGACCGATATTGTGCAACGGCTGGTGGCAATGGGCGCAGAGGTGAATGCCAGAAACAAAATTGGCGATACGGCGCTGTATCTGGCGGCAGAGCGCGGGCATTCTTACACCGTTAAGGCGCTCATTGACCTGGGTGGCGAGGTGAATACCGCAAATCTAGGCGGCTGGACTGCTCTCATGATGGCATCGGCGAGAGGCGACCTAGAAACTATGGCAATCTTGCTAGATCAGGGCGCAGACTTTAATCCTCAAAATCGCTGGGGGGCAACGGCGCTGAGCGAAGCCCGCCAATCTTTTCGATCGGCACAAGCCACAGAGCTGCTGATCCGAGCGGGAGCTATCTCATAATCACAGCCGTCTCACCACAGCCGTTTTCACTTGCCTGGGCCATACTCATCCACCCATCCACCCATCCACCCATCCACCTCCATGAACTCCCAATCCCATTTCCAACAGTTCTTTGATGATTGTGTCGGCAGTTGGGTGACTGAACGCACCTACCATTACCTGACCCAGCAAGAGGTTGAGCGATCGCACACCGAATTCATCATTCAACCGATTGCGCTCGATCGCAAAGCTCAAGTTCTAATCGATAATCAATTTCCTGAGCAGCCCAGCCTAGAAAATTTGCCGGGATATCATCTAGAGTTTGCAACAATTTCAGAAAAGGGCGATCGCGTCAATCAGGCATTAAATATGCTGTTTGTGCCAGAGCGGCAGGAGGGGGCGATCGTAACAGGGGCTTATTTGCGCGATCGGGCATACGAAGAGTCTCGACCGATCGTTTCTCACTTTCGCTTCAATCCTGAAAATCGGGAGCTACTGATGACCACAACCTACACGCGAACCGTCTCTGTCGATTCCATTACGCTGATCAACCCTAATCTTCGTATCCGCAAAATCCTCAACTATCGCCGTCCTGACGAAGGTGAAGCTCTACAAGAAATCGGGCTAGTTGGCTTTGGGGTAGAGCAAAAGGTAGGGGGTTAAGGGTAAAGGGTGAGGAAGATGGGGACACCAAAATCTTTTTGACGATCGCATCCAAAGGCGAAGTTATTCAGTAATATTATTCAGAACCTCGCCACATATAGCGCTTGCCTGGATTAACCAGGATTTAAGTACGCTATTCAAATGGGCGATCGTCCCACTCAAAACCCTGGTTGTTCTGGTGTCAGGAAAACGTTATGCGTCTGATTCTGCCCTGCAATACTCACTCTGTCCTGATGGCTCCTGCAATTGTGCTGCAAATCGCCGTTAGTCTGGCGCTGGTTTCGGTGGGGATAGAAGGAGCGATCGCTCAAACAGCTCCTCTCTCAAACCCTTCCTCAACGGCTCCGGTATCTGCTGCTGCAATGCAGCGCATTGTTTATGTCAACCCGGCGACGGGCAACGACCAGGCAGATGGCAGCGAAGTTTTACCTTTTCGCACCATTACACGGGCGCTTCAGTCTGCCCAGCCTCAGACGATTATTCTTTTGGCAGCGGGCACCTACAGCACCGAAACGGGAGAGATTTTTCCGCTCGTGATGAAGCCCGAAGTTACGATTCAGGGCGACCCGACCACATCTGGGCAGGACTTCGTGATTCAGGGAGGCGGATTATTTCTCAGCCCCACGTCGGCAGGTCAGAATATTGCCCTGCTGGGAGCTAATCAGGCTGTGCTGGCTGGCGTGACGCTGACCAATCCTAATCCGCGCGGCTATGGGCTGTGGACGGAATCCAGCAGCCCGATCGTCTTAGGCAACACCTTTACGGGCAGCACCCATGACGGCATTTCGACCGTGGGCAGCAGTGCGCCTTTGATTCAGGGCAATGTCTTTGTGCGCAACGGAGCCAATGGCATTACTATTTTTGGCAATTCTCGCCCTCAGGTGCGGCAAAACGTTTTTGAGCAAACTGGCTTTGGTATCAATATTTCTGACCAGGCAGCTCCGCTAATTCAAGACAATCGGGTTAGCCAAAATCGCATCGGTATTCTGGTTCAGAAGAACGCTCAGCCCGTGATTCGTGGCAATTTAATTGAGGAAAGTCGAGAAGACGGTATTGCGGCAATTGCCCGTTCTCTGCCTAATCTGGGCACTGCTTCAGAACCCGGCAACAATACTTTTAGAAATAACGATCGCCACGACATCAATGCCTCTGCCAATCAGCAAATTATCTCTGCGGTCGGCAATCCGACGTTGAGCGATCGGGTCACGGGCAGAATCGATACGGTAGGCGTTCTATCAGCCTCTAATTCTGTCATGGTTGCGTCAGTTGCCGAGCAAATCCCCCTTGGCTCGACCCCAGCCGCTGCCGTTTTGATCAATCAACTGCCGCCTGTTGCCCTTAGCTCAGCGGTGCCATCAGGCTTTTCATCAACTCCTCAAGCCACAGTCGCATTAGCCCGTCATTCAGCACCTCAGTTTCCTATACCCCAGCCTTTAGCATCCCAGCCTTTAGCACTTCAGACAGCATCTGCAATCGATATTCCTGTGCCGCGCCCAGCGCAGCCGCGATCGCTGCCGCAAAGCCCTAGCCTGCCCGCTCCAGCTACGCCGATTCTACAAGCCGATCTTTTGCCCGTACCCAGTGAGCAGGTGCCCATTGGCAATATTGGAGATCTGCCTACCGTCAATGTTCCTAGCGGCTCTTCTCGCGGTGCCGAACAAACTGCCTTTACCCGTCCATCAGCCGATTTAAAGTACCGCGTTTTGGTGGAAGCCAGTAGCGATCGGCTCCAAAAGCTAGTGCAGTCTGTTGTGCCGGGTGCTTTCTTAGTCCGCGAACAGGGGCGATCGCTGATGCAAATTGGCGCATTTAGCAGTCGTGACAATGCAGAATCTGCCGTGCAAATGCTTAACCAAAACGGGCTGAGAGCGGTAATTGAAGACTTTGAATGACGAGAGAATGACGAGATAGCGGGCATCAAAGTAGGATGGTGCTTAGAGGCTTGTGCTGCAAGCTTCTATCCTGCTAGAACGCGGTTCGATCATGATCGGCAGAAATGAATCTTTTTCGCGCACTTTCATGTGCTTGAGTTTTGCAACGGCGGCACTGCTAGCTTTTGTGCGGCTGCAAGGCGTTTTGGCGCAGTCTACCCAAAAAAAAATTGCTGAGTCACCTGCGTTTACTTCCTCGTTTATTGCCTTTCCCGATCGCCCCCCTCAAGCCAGTCAGTCCGGTAACTCAGGAGCCAGTTCACAGGCGATCGCCCTCTTGCCGGGGCTAGGGCTAAATCTGCAAACCGCCCTCAATCCCAATCCTTTAGCAAAACGTTCTGGGCTGATTGTAGATTTGAGCGATCGCCAGGTTTCCCTGTTTCAGGACGGCACTCAGGTAGCAAGCTACGAGATTGCTATCGGACAAGCAGGCTGGGAAACACCCACAGGTCAGTTTAAGGTGATGAACCTGCAATCTGACCCCATGTGGCAGCATCCATTCACAGGCGAGGTTTTTCCACCTGGAGAAGCCAACCCTTTGGGTAGCCGCTGGATTGGCTTTTGGACAGATGGCAAGCATCAGATTGGGCTGCACGGCACCAACCAAGATGACTTGATCGGTCAAGCAGTTTCCCACGGCTGTATCCGAATGCGCGACGCTGACATTCAGACGCTTTATAACCAGGTGGCGATCGGCACTTCTATTCTGATTCGCCCCTGAGGATCGCAAATTAACCCAACAGTTTTTTAGGAGTGTCGCGCCTAAGTCGTAACCGCCTCATCTTCTACTTCGATCGCCCTGTTTTCACCTTCACTTTTTTGGGCGGCGCTTCCCCAGAGGGGACGGGCATTTGCGCAAGCCGAGCGATCGCTGCCTGAGCCAAGAGAGAATCGGCAAAAGCGATCGCGTCCTGGTCGGATTTACCGCCTGCAAGCTGTGCAAGCTCTTCTCGACGCTGATGTTCGTCTAGCGGAATCACGCGCACCACCGTTCGCACATCGTCTGCGCCAGCTTTTGCGCCATTGCCGTTTTTTGCGCCATTGCCGTTACTTTCAGCGGTTTTGGCGTTGTTGCGCCCTTTCTTACCGGAAGTTGACTCACCCGAATCAATAACTTCTTTACCCACCCGGAAATGATGGTCTGCCATTGCCGCCACGATCGGCTGGTGCGTAACGCAAAGCACCTGATGCCGCCGACTGAGTTGATAGAGCTTCTCGGCGATCGCCTGTGCCACCCGTCCCGACACGCCCACGTCAATCTCGTCAAACACCATTGTGCCGACTGAATCGACCTGCGAGAAACAGGCTTTGAGTGCAAGCAAAAATCGGCTCATTTCGCCGCCTGAAGCAATTTCGGTCAGGGGCTGCAATGGTTCGCCAGGGTTGGGACTAAACAAAAAGCTGATGCGATCGGCTCCGGTTGCCGTGGGAGGGCAGGGCGTGATGCTCACCTGAAACTGAACTTTGTCCATTGCCAGAGGCTTGAGTTCGCTGATCAGCAGGGCATCCAAGGTCTGCGCCGTTTTTTGCCGCAACTCCGTCAGGTGGGCACAGACTTCAATCAGTTCTGCTTGTCGCTCTAGATAGTTTTTTTCTAGGACTTCTAGAGACTGCCCGCTGCCGCTAAGCTCTGATAGCTCTTGCTGAACCTGCTGACTATGGGCGATCGCATCCGCCAGAGTCGGGCCATATTTACGGCAAATTTGCTTGAGCTGAACAATGCGATCCTCCACTTCCTGAAGGCGATCGGGATCGGTTTCCAGCGCGGCTCCGTAGGCATTCACCATTTTTCCGGCTTCTTCGACCTGCGATAGCGCTCCCGTCACCAGGTCTAGAATGGGCTGAAGCTGGTTGTCATAGCGCAGCATATCGAGCAGAGCCGACTCAGCTTTGCCCAACAAATCGGCACAGGCTTCGGAGTCGCGATCGTTTTGGTAAAGCGCCTGATAGACCTGATAACTTTGCTGCTGAAGCTCGACGCTGTGGCTGAGGCGCTGACGCTCTTGCTCAAGCTGCTCTAACTCATCGGGTTCTCCCAGGTTGGCAAGATTGAGTTCCCGCGCCTGATATTCAAAAATATCGAGCTGCTGGAGCCGCTGTTGCTCAAACTGTCGGCGTTTCTCCAGCACCTTGAATGCCTGCTGCGTAGCGACGTACACATCTGTCACCACCTCGCGGCGTTCGATTAGCTCCGCACCGCCAAAGCCATCCAGCCACTCGCGCTGAAGGTTGGGGCGACCCAAGTGCATCGTCTGACCCTGAGCCGTGATTTCTAGTAGGCGATCGCGCAACTCGTCCATTTGCGGCTTGTTGACCAGCACGCCGTTTACCCGCGATCGGCTCCGTATACTGTTTTTGCTGCTGGTGAGTTCGCGGCTACAGACTAGAGACATATCGTCTACTAGCTCAATCTGCTGCTCGGCAAGCCAGGTAATCAGCGAAGGATCAAGGTCGAAAGTAGCTTCAATCAGCGATCGCTCACAGCCCGTCCGAATCGCTCGATTCGTGACTTTGCCACCCAGAGCCGCATCTAGTGCATCTAGAATAATTGACTTTCCGGCTCCCGTTTCGCCTGTCAAAACATTTAATCCCGCTCCTAGCGGCAGGTCTAAGCGATCGACTAAGGCGAAATTCTCAATTTGAAGGGAGATCAGCATGGAGACAATCCGCAATTGACCAGGAATTAAAAGCAAGCTTACTTATCATCAGTCTAGTAGCTGTGAGCGGGTCTTTGAAATAGGTCGAGTGGAATGTCTTGTAGGTGGAATGCTTTGGGAATGACTGCGTATATTGAGCGAGGCGATCGATCCGCAGAAAAAACCAGCTCAATACCGAACTATAGTACTACAGCAAACCCAAACGTGACTCTCCTTAACTGATAATCAACTGTTACAATGCTTAATATTGAATCTACTCGATACAAGCATTCCCTTGCTACGGATCAAGTTCTACGGATTAATTTTTGAGGCGAGTCGGTAGATAGCTGGCTAACAATTGCAAAAATCCTGGCAATTACGACTGAAACCATCGGCTTTCTCTGCCTTTCTAGAGGGTAGAAACCTACTTGAGGCGGGTAGATTGGTAAAAAGCCCGTAAAGAACTTTTAAGTGGCAAATCGATCGCCGTTCAGGGCATTCTCACTCCTCAACTTTTTTGCCTGATTCCCATCTTGCCTGATTCCCACCTTCAAAGAAGCGATCCAACCATGCAAACCTTGACTCCTCCAGATGACTTGATGATCGATCGCGGCGTTGTGATTGAAAGCGACCCGCACCCTCTTCCAGAGGAGCATCTCAAGTCAGTGCAGATGAGCGATCGCACGGCGGCGCTGCAATACGATCCAGAGGCGATCGCTGCCCAATACCGCCATCGCTTCTGGCAGGTTTGGGGACGCATGTTTGGGATTGTCTGGACTTTTCTGCTGTTTGCAATTTCAGTCCTGTGGGATCGTCAGACAGGTCAGGTAGAAACTAATCAGCAAAAGCGAGCTATTAAAGTACGAGAGATCGTTACAGGCTTGGGACCCGCGTACATCAAAATCGGGCAGGCCTTGTCTACTCGTCCCGATCTAGTGCCGCCCCTTTATCTGGAAGAGCTAACGCGCTTGCAAGATCAGCTTCCCCCCTTTCCTAATGAGCTAGCGTTTCAGTTTATCGAAGAAGAGCTAGGCGCTCCCCCCGACCAAATTTATGCTGAGCTGACTGCACAACCGATCGCCGCTGCCTCTCTGGGTCAGGTTTACAAAGGCAAGCTCAAGAGTGGCGAAACGGTTGCCGTCAAGGTGCAGCGCCCAGGACTGGCAGACCAGATCACGCTCGATCTGTTTATTCTCAGACGCTTAGCTGCCTGGATTTCTAATAACTTTACGCGCGTCCGTAGTGATTTAGTGGGCATTATGGACGAGTTCGGGACTCGCATCTTTGAAGAGATGGATTACAACCAGGAGGGACGCAACGCAGAGCGATTTGCCCAACTCTACGGTCATTTGCCCGACATCTACGTGCCCCGAATTTACTGGCAGTATACTCAGCGCCGAGTGCTGACTATGGAATGGATTGTAGGCACAAAGCTGACTCAGCCTCAAGAAATCCGCGATCAGGGCATTGATCCCACTTATCTGATTGAAATGGGGGTGCAGTGTTCGCTGCGGCAGCTGTTAGAGCATGGCTTTTTCCATGCCGATCCCCATCCCGGCAACCTGCTGGTCACGCCCGACGGCAAGCTGGCGTATCTGGACTTTGGCATGATGAGCGAGATCAAGCCCTATCAGCGCTATGGTCTGATTGAGGCGATCGTCCATCTCGTCAACCGAGACTTTGAAGGTCTGGCAAATGACTACGTGAAGCTGGAATTTTTGACCCCTGATACCGATCTGCGACCGATCGTTCCGGCTCTAGCAAACGTGTTTAATCAGGCGTTAGGCGCAACGGTGGCAGAGCTGAACTTCAAGAGCATGACTGATCAACTCTCTCAGCTCATGTACGACTTTCCCTTCCGGGTTCCGGCATACTATGCGCTGATTATTCGATCGCTCGTCACTCTGGAAGGTATTGCCATCAACGTCGATCCGACCTTTAAGGTGCTGAGCAAAGCTTATCCTTACGTAGCGAAGCGACTGCTAACCGACCAGTCCGATCAGTTGCGAACTTCCTTGCAAGAGCTATTGTTCAAGGACGGCAGCTTCCGGTGGAATCGTCTGGAGAACCTGCTGCGCAACGCCCGTGATAATCAGGATTACGATATTAACCAGGTGGTTGAGCAAACGACAGATTTTCTTCTATCAGAGAGAGGCGCATTCATCCGAGAGTATTTGGTTGAAGGTGTAGTGCAGGGCATCGATGCTTCTGCCCGCAACGCTGTCGATCAGCTGACGCAAAACTTCTGGAGCTGGTTCGGGATGAACGGCGATCGCTCCCTCGTTCAAGCCCCGCCTCAGCCCAGCAATCTCGATCACATTGTGCGAATTTTGAATTTGTTGCGTGAAACTCCAGGGTTTGATCCCTCGCAGTTGCTGCCTGTGATTCCCAAGCTGTTAGTCAACTCTAAGGTGCAGCAGATGGGGCAGCAAATTGTGGGTGGATTGGCGCAAAGAGCGGCAGCACGTCTGATTCGCGAGGTTCTGTTGCAGGATCAGGGCGGGGAGATGCGATCGCCAGAGTCAAATAGAATCCCCGGACAAAGAGCCTTACCCTCAGCAAATCGCTAGGATTTCGGTGAAGACATCCGGTATGGCGCTACGCGCTTAGATCCAATGAGTTATTTTTGAGAGCTACGCTCCGCGCGGCTCTCAAAAAATAACTCATCCTCACTCAATTACGTAATGCTGTAAAGGCATCGGATGCAAAACTTTTGCATCCGATGCCTTTGAAGTTTAAGAAAGCTCGGTATTGATTAATCTGGGGATAAATTTTTTGGAAGGAGCTCCGCGCTCCTTCCAAAAAATTTCATGCCTGGAATCAGTAGCATAAAACCCCTTCTAGCTACTGACGGACTGTACCTGAAGGCGTTTGGTTGATCGCAACGGTCGATCGCAGCGCATTAACGGCTTTGGCATACTGCGGATCAGCATTAGTACCAATCAGGGTTTGGTTGCCTGATAGCGTTTGCTGCTGTTGCTCCGTTAATCCCACTTCGATCGTGGGCGTGATGCCGCGATGGCTAATGTCAGTGCCGTTGGGGGTGTAGTAATGGGCGATCGTTACTGCCAAACCTGATCCATCTGAGAGCGGATGCACCGACTGCACCAAAGCTTTACCAAAGGTTTGTGTGCCCACCACTACAGCTCTGCGGTTGTCGAGGAGTGCTCCCGTCAAAATTTCACTAGAGCTGGCAGAGTTGCCATCTACAAGCACTGCTAGAGGTAGCGGCGTGAGGGCAGTATGGTTGGCTGCAATGTCTTGACTGTCGCCCTCGCGGTCAATGGTCTGAACAATTTTGCCATTGTCAATCCACATACGCGAAATCTCGACGCTTGCGGATAGTAGCCCACCTGGATTTCCCCGCAAATCTAAAACAAAGGCATTCACGTTCTGATCTAGTAAACCCTGAATCGCGCGGCGCATCTGGTCAGGTGCGTGACTGCTGAACTCTGTCAGGCGAATGTAGCCGACTTTGGCGTTGCCCTCTTGCCGCACTGACGAATGAACGTTGGGAACCTCAATTCGCGCCCGTACTAGCGGCAAATCAAAGGGTGTCTTACCCTCACGACCAATCTTAAGCGTAATGGGCGTTCCGGCTTCACCCTGAATAAGCTTAGAGGCATCTTCAACGGTCATTCCTGCTGTAGTCTTACCGTCGATCGCCACAATTTGATCCCCGGTCTTAATTCCAGCAGTGCTGGCGGGCGAGTTTTCTAAGGGCGAAACAACGGTCAAGATCTGGGTGGCCGGGTCAACCTGTAACCGAATGCCTACTCCTGACAGCTCCCCTGAAGTTTGATTGGTCAAAGACTGATACTGTCGAGGATCCATAAATCGCGTGTAGGGATCTCCCAAACGCTCCAACTGCTGACGTAGGGCAGTGTAGGCTGACTGAGTAGAGGTATAGCTTCCCTTCAAAAGCTCTTGCCGAGCTGATTGCCAGTCCACTTGATTAAATGACCCATCCACGTAATCTCGATTGACAATTTGCCACGCTTCGTCTAAGACAGCCTTGGGGCTATCTTGAAAAGCGGCTTGAGCCACCGGAATGAAGGGTGAACTCATCAAAGCTGCCGTTGTGGTAATGGCTCCACTGAAGAAAGCGGCTTGTAGAAACCGAACCAGAGAAGGGGGTTGAGTCATATCGGTTGAACTTAGGCAGTTGGGGGTAAGCAAGTCAGCAAGTTGTAGCGCACCCAGAGACGGTAATTTTAGCAACGCCAAAGCCACCGCTGTTTCAAGGCAGGAGCCATAGAGCTAAAATCCATGATCTGAAATTCATAAGCCAGAGCCTACAGAGCCAAAGCTACAGAATATTGTTTCGACAAGTTTAGCAAGAGCAAGTCGGTGAATTGCTCAAGATTACTAACTATCTTCACAAATGATAAATGACCTGTCTTGAGACTGATGCGTTTTGTGTAAAGATGGGCTACTTACTCTTCACTCAGCCCTGCCACCATTTGCAGCACAAAAGGCTTACCGCCTGCCTGATGATGCCGATCGGCCCAAGCTCTGAGCAGTTCATCTAGCTCAGAGAGGGCTGTGTCTATGCGATCGGGTGAGATATCCAGCTCCTCAAGCACTCGTACTGCCTTGGGCTTGCGCTCTGCCCAGTCCTTCATCATGCGGAAGAAGCGAGCTGTATCTTCAACCATGGTGTAGGTTCGCTCTTCTTCGTCAGCCGGAGCATAGGAGGCACGGGTCAGAGCATAGAAGGGCATTCCCCAAGGGGAATCAATCCGGGTGACCGTGCCAGAGTAGGTCAGCCGCCGCTTAATGTGCTCTGCTAAAGCCTCGCTGAGCGCCATTTGTCGATCGGAAGGCAGATCTTCCTGCGATCGGCTGTGTAAAAACTCAATAATGTCTACAAATTGGAAAGAGTTGATCAGCTGCGCGTCAGGCAGGTTGGGCGGCAGCTTTTCCTCAATTTGCCGCTTTTCTTCTAGGGTTAAGCTCGTGCTTTGGATACGTGATCTCCCAGGCTGCCAGGGATACTGCTCTAGCCAGACATAGGGAAACTGAATCAGATAGCGCGGCTCCTGAGCGCCCAGCATCTTCATCAACTTGCCTTCAGTAATTGCCTGCCGAACTTCCTCAACAATGACCTTGACCCGCTTTGGCTCAATGTGATGCAGATGCCCCGTCATCCGCAGATTTTGATCCTGCTCCAGATAGGTCATGTAGATGGCGCATTTTGCTGCTGTAGCAGCAGCATCTAGAAATGCACCATGCCGATGTCCACCCGTTCTCATGGCGCTAAAAGCCAGGTATAGCATGATCTGATCCATGGCGCTGGGACTTAACTGTTTGATCAGATCGCTGTCGGTAGTCATTCTTATTAGGCAGTCAGGTGGCTTAAAACGACAAAAAACTCTGTTACTATAGCTCTACTTTTGGCAAGCTGCGACAAGGCTAATATCCCTTGGCGATGTTTTAGCTCTCCTCTACTTGAGCAGCAAGTCTTGGTGCAGCAAGTCTTGGTAAGGAAAGATCTCGTAGCATAGATTATTCTTAGCTATATTGACATAGTTAAGCAATGAATTCTTACCTTTTCTAACCTAATAAGTCTTGAAAATCAAGTTCTGGGTATCTGAAAACTGAGGTAGAGCATTAATAGTAATAATTTCATACCTAGCTCTTAATAGGATTAATACGACTATAGAACAACTACAAACCAGGATTTCAGACGGCTTGTAGTTTTAGTCTTTCGTTCTTGTGGCTTCAAATTATCAGCATACTTCTCTCGCCCAAAATAATATAGATAGCATCTATTTAAACTCAGCAAGGCTGATAAAAATACAGGATTGATGCTGTTTTTAAGCTCGGTTTTTTGCTACTAAAACTTGCAACCATAATCAAGTTTTGAATAGCATATTCTCTAGATTATACGATTTATCTTCGCTAGTCTTTTGAAAAATCATTAATGCAATATAGTCTAGAAGCAGCTTAGCTAAAAGCTAACAGCCCAATACTAGACTATTGCTCACACGTCGTCCGCTCCCGCGATGTTGGAATGAGTTGATGAAGCCATCCGTAAGATTTGTTGTTTGAATGTAGGAATATTCGAGAATAGAAAGCAGCCTTTGTGAAATAATGACGATGTTGAAAGCCATGGGAAATTTCCAGATCAGCGGTTATATTCCCAGATACATTGATTGATGAAATTGATCAGGAATAAATTGGCGCTTTCGAGCTAAAAATAGCTAACTTTCCCAAAGATTGAGTAATGTTTCAGTGATTCTAATGAGTCAGAAGAGTGGCGATCGCCAAGGTCAACTTCATCATTTTTGAGTATAATTTCGCAGAGCCTTGCTGCTTGATTCATTTTCAAACACCCACAACAGTAAAACCACTTAATCTCTGATTGAAGCCCTATGAGTTCAGTTTGGCAGCACTTGACCTTGATAAATCTTCCTCTCCCGCAGTGGAATCAATCGAGCTACCTTCATCGTTGGGTGGGCTTGCTCAAAGATTGGCGCAAGGACAGTTGGTTTATGCAGTGGGCAGACGAGTGGGGGGCACTGCTGGTGGCACTCGTTTTTGGGTTGTCTCCGTTTGTCTCTAATGGACTGACCGGAGTTGTGCTGATTGCTTGCGCTGGATTTTGGCTACTGCTAACGCTCTCTGATGATATGGGTGATATAGGTGATGCAGGAGCGGATGATGCAACGAGTACAGGGGTTCGCAACTCGATCGCGGGTTATACTACTCCGATTCATCTGCTGGTATTGCTCTACTGGGGAATTGCGACGGTGTCAACAGCCCTGTCGCCTGTCCGAGCAGCTGCGTTTGAGGGATGGACGAAGCTAACGCTGTACATGATGCTGTTTGCTCTGATGGCGCGGGTGCTGCGATCGCCCCGCATTCGTTCTGTCGTGATTTTGGTTTATTTACTGGTGGCGCTGTTGGTCAGCGTGGTAGGGCTACGGCAGTGGTTTTTTGGCGCAACGGCGCTAGCTACCTGGGTTGATCAAGGGTCAACGATGGTGGGAACTACCAGGGTCTACAGTTTTCTGGGCAATCCTAACCTGCTAGCGGGCTACCTCTTACCCGCAGTCGTGTTTAGCGCGGCAGCTTTCTTTGCCTGGAAACGCTGGTTGCCCAAAGCTTTAGCGCTCAGCATGTGGATGATCAACGCCTCCTGCCTGATTCTGACCTACAGCCGAGGTGGATGGATTGGTCTTGTGGTGTCTAGCTTTGTCCTGCTGATGCTGCTAATTTACTGGTTTAGCCGCTATCTGCCTCGATTCTGGCGACTGTGGTCACTGCCGATCGCCCTGGGAGTTTCTGCGGCAGTGGTCATTTTCGCAGTTGGAGCTGTTGATCCCCTGCGCGATCGCGTCATGAGCATATTTGCAGGGCGGGACGACAGCAGCAATAACTTTCGCCTCAATGTCTGGATGGCAGTGATTGAGATGATCCGCGATCGCCCAATTTTAGGGATTGGTCCAGGGAATGATGCCTTTAACAAAGTCTATCCGCGCTACCAACAGGCAGGATATACGGCGCTTAGCGCTTATTCGATTCCGCTAGAAATCTCGGTTGAGACAGGTTTGGTGGGTTTAACCTGCTTCCTATGGATTTTGTTGGTTACTTTTAATCAGGGCTGGGTGCAAATTCGGAAACTGCGACAGGTTGCTAACCGAGAAGCTTTTTGGTTAATAGCTGCCGTTGCATCCATGATGGGAATGCTATCTCATGGTTTGGTAGATACTGTCTGGTATCGCCCACAGGTGAATACGCTGTGGTGGCTAATGCTTGCTGTGGTGGCTAGTTATTACTCACCGTCTTCAGAGACAGAAGCGATCGAAGATTGAAACCTATTGCCCTCTGTCTTGAGGATGCATAAGCTCCGCCCATGGCTCAATGCGTGAATTCAAGCAAAAGTAGACAATAAGCTTGAATTCACACATTGAGAAAAATATGGCACTTAAACTACATGTTCCAACTCTGAGCACTCCTGAAGCTGCAAAATCTTTGAGAGAAACCATTCTGACCTCTGAGCCTGAAGCAAAGGTAGACATAGATATAGAGGCACATACAGTAACGGTTGAATCGCAAGCTTCTGAAACCACGTTTAAGCAACTGGTTACTGCGGCAGGTCATCAGATCAGTAATGTATAGGATCGGTAACGTATAGAAAGTGTTGCTGCTGGAACCGAATTTTTTTGAAAGGAGCGCTCTATGCCCCTCTCAAAAAAACTTATCTAATTTAGCAACCGTCAAGGCGGTTAGGATAAGGACATTTCGGGTGGGGCACTTCGCGCCCCACCCGAAATGTCATACTAATTTAAATTGGAACCGCGACAGATCCCGGTACAGGCTTGGCAATGCCAAGCCCCTTCTGAGGTTCGATGTACCCACAAATTCGCTTAAATCGGTATCATAACAAAATGTCCTAAGCAAACTGGCGACCATTATGCTTGACAAGCAAAGAGGCAGAAACCTAGGTTTCTGCCTCTTTAAATTAGTTCGCCTCTTCAACCTAATTTATGGAATCTTCTACTAAACGAATCTCAGACGCGATTCGCTCTACACACCTACAGGTGACTTGATTTTGGCATTGGTTTTGCTGCCATCAGATACAAGCGATTCGCCTTCAATAAACGATCGCAGCATCCATGCCATTTCCTCATGCGCTTCCATTAAAGCCGTCAAGAAATCTGCGGTGCCCTCATCGCCGAAGTCTTCGCTGCTTTGACCAACGTGACCGCGCAAATTACGAATAATTTGCTCATGATCTTCTACAAGATTTGCCACCATTTCAGTTGCAGTCGGCACATCGCCTGCATGTTCTTTAATGGATGCCATCTTCAAAAATCCTTCGGCTGTGCCTACAGGATATCCACCAAGGGTACGAACTCTCTCCGCAATGCTATCAACACTTTCGGTCAAAGCCAGATACTGCTCTTCCCATAGCTGGTGCAGGGTACGGAACTGAGGTCCAGTCACATCCCAATGATATTTTTTGGTTTTGATCAGCAGTAGATATGCATCTGACAAATCTCTGTTGAGGAGTTCAATGACGCCCTGCCGCTGTTCTTCACTCAAACCAATATTAAGTTTACGCATCGCTTTGCCTCTGGAGTAGCTTCTGCTATAAGTTGACCAAATTCAGTTGCTAAGAACATCAACCTATAGATAGATCAAGCCTTCAGAGCAAATGGAGTTGATGACGATGGATGTGCAGAAGCTGAAATTCGCGATCGCTCACCTGTTGCAGCATATAAACCAAATGCTCTGGGCGTAGCAGGTTGCCATCATTATGACAGGTACCTACAAAGCGTAAGGTGACTCCTTCAGCGCTAGGATGAGGCGTTTTTAGCGCAGCTTCTGCGATTGCCAATTCAAACAGACGATCGCGTAAATTGACCTGACGAATCTGTCCAGATTTCGTAGTTTGCTGCATCCAAATCTCGGAGCTGTTCTTAATTTGGGCTATCCAGGTCTGCCAGTCGTCAACCGAGGCTTCCCAGACAGATTCTTCTGAGGGATCGACCGCGTTAACTCTAATCAAATATTCAGCTCGATCGAGTCGTTGCGTTGCTGAGGGCGCATTGGGGTCGATCGCCTCCACCTGATAAATCGGCATTTCTGCGGGCAGCTGAGCCGCAAGCTTTTGGCGAAATTCCTCGATCGCCACCGTCTGCGTCAGGTCAAAATCAACAATTTCGCCAGAGCTAGTCACGCCCAAGGGCAGGGCGCTGGCGGGCGCAATCCGAGGAGTGGGATGAAAGCCGCCTGTGAAAGCGATCGGAATTGAGGCACGGCGGATAGCGCGATCGAACAGTCGAATTAAGTCCAGATGGCTAATGAGCGCCATATTATCCAGCTTGCCAAACCAGACCCGCAGACGCTGAACTCGGTTTTGGTTGGGCACAAACTCCCCGTCAAATTTGGGAATCGGCAGGGGCGGCACCACCACGTTATGACCAAAATCAGTGCCGCACACGCCGCAGTGCGAACAGCCGTCAAAAGAGCAATCTGGGACGATCGCCGCCTCCAAAGCACGCTGTAAGTCATCTTTAAGCCAAGACTTGTCAATGCCTGTATCCAGGTGATCCCACGGCAACGGCGCATCCAAATTGGGCAGCAGGTGATCCTGTGCTTCTAGCCCAGCCATTACATTCCACTCGCCATTTTCAACCTGGCGATACTTCCAGGTAAGGGCAGACTCCTCGATTGCCTGAGTCCAGGCGGCAAAAGCGCGATCGAGACTTTCCCACCAGGCATCCATTCCGGCACCTAGCTCCCAGGCGCGGCGCACCACAGGGGCAAGACGGCGATCGCCCCGTCCCACAAAATCCTCCATTGCCGAAATGCGCACATCCGTAAAGTTGACCTTTAGCCCACGCATGGTTCGGAACTCCTGCCGCAGCAGCGACTGCTTGCGCTTAAATTCTGTCGTCGAAACAGAATGCCACTGAAAGGGAGTATGGGGCTTGGGCGTAAAGTTGGAAATGGTCACATTGAAGCTGAGTCTTTTTCTGCCCCTGCCGCTACATTCTCGTTGCAGCCATCGCATCGTCTCCGCGATGCCCAGCACATCTGCATCAGTTTCACCCGGTAGCCCAATCATAAAATAGAGCTTAATCTTGTCCCAGCCCTGCTCAAAAGCCGTTTTCACGCCCCGAAGCAGCTCTTCGTTGGTCAAGCCTTTGTTAATGATGTCTCGCAGTCGCTGTGTGCCTGCCTCTGGCGCGAAAGTCAGCCCTGATTGCCGCGTTCCGCCCAGGATATGGGAGATATTTTCATCGAAGCGATCGACCCGTTGGCTCGGCAAAGTCAGCGTGATGTTCTCATCCTTCAGCCGATTTTTGATCTCCATGCCGACCGCAGGCAGCGCCAAATAGTCCGAGCAGCTCAAGGATAGGAGCGAAAATTCGTTATAGCCCGTGGCGCGCATTCCCTGCTCGATCGCCTCTACCACATGCTCTGGTGCCACATCTCGCGCCGGACGGGTCAGCATTCCGGGTTGGCAAAAGCGACAGCCCCTTGTACAGCCCCGCCGGATTTCGATCACCAGGCGATCATGTACGGTTTCTACATACGGGACTAGCCCAATAGAGTAAGCCGGAATCGGCGTCGCCACCCGCCGCAAAATTCGTTCTGGCACGTCAGGGCGAATGGGGCGCACGTTTCCCTCTGCCGTCATCTCATAAAATTGAGGCACATACACGCCCGGAACCTGCGCCAGATCCAGCAGAAGTTCCTCTCGGCTCAAGCCTGCCAGCTTGCCTTCTTGAATAATCAGCCCAATTTCGGGCAGAAGCTCTTCCCCGTCACCCATCGCCACAAAATCCAGGAAATCGGCGTAGGGTTCGGGATTAGAAGTTGCAGTTTGTCCCCCTGCGAAGATTAAGGGATAGCTGCCCTGCTCAACGTCCCAGCGACCTGAAGCCTGCCGCTCTTGCCAGGTGAGGGGAATCCCTGCAAGCGACAGCATTTCCAGAATGTTGGTGGCTCCTAGCTCATAGCTGAGGCTAAAACCCAAAATCTCAAAATCAGTCAGTGAACGACGTGACTCTACGGCAAACAGCGGTGTTTGGGTCGATCGCAGTTTTGCCGCCAAGTCAGCAGCAGGAAGGTAGGCGCGATCGCAAAGCTGTTGAGGCTGAGCGTTGAGAATGCTATAGAGGATGATGTGCCCTAAATTAGATGCCCCAACTTCGTAGAGTTCTGGGTAAGTCAGCACCCACCGAACGGTTGCCGCATCCCAAGGCTTGTGGACGGCTCCCAGCTCATTACCTAAATATCGCGCTGGACGAGAAATGTCTGGGATCAGCAGCTGATCAACCAGGCTTGTAGAGGGGGAGACGGTCACGGCAATTTTTCCAGTGGCTAGAGGGATTTCACAATCCGCTTTACTCATAGTCCACTATACCGGATAGCTCAAACTGGATAACTTAGCAAAGCGTGCAGACCCCGCCTCAAACTTAGCTCCCAAACCTGAGGCGACAGTATCGCTATAGCCTTGCGACCCAACCCAATCAAGCTATGACGAGGATGGCAGCACGACAAAGTTGCAGTTGATAGAGGTCTCAGAGCAACAATCGAAACAACCCCAAAAGCTTCAACCCGGCTTTTAGGCGGCAGCTACGTCTAGCTCAGCGGGATGGCGATCGAAGATATTAAACACGCGATCGAGCTGAGTTAGTTCAAACACAATTCGGACAGAAGGAGAAATACCGAATAACCCAAACTGCTTATTCATCCGCTGTGCCAGGGTCAGAGTGGACACCAGAGCCATCAAACCGTGACTATCTAGAGATTCCACACGACTCATATCTACCCACAGAGAAGAGTATTCTTTGGACGAAACTGTCTCTGTCAGTTGCTGTTTCAGGATTTCTGCATTATCTAAATTGATGTGACCAGAAGGCTGAACAACTGTAGCGGTGTGAACGAAAGTGCTTTGCATTGTCCGAATCCTTGTGTATGTCAGCGAACGATTGATTATCAGTGAACGAGTGCGTTGAGGACTGCGCTTAATAGCTGAGGTTGAATAGCCTGCAAGTATTTGAACAAACGCTCCTGGGATGTAACCGACAATAGCTTTGAATTTCTCTTGCCGACCAGTTAGTCCGGACAGTTTCGCGAAATCTTTATCAACCTAGCGTTACAGTTAAAGTTTTAAGTAAGTGATTTCACGAGAGAGTGTCCATGAATACAAATTTTTAACTTTGCAGAGGTTGGATGTGCTTTATCACTCACCTTACACATAAGTTTACACTATCTTAACCCTACTTAAAATATGGGCATTAATCAGCTCCCTTTGACTTTACAAGATTAGTTCGTATTCCTGAACTGTCAAGCATCTCAAGGATGTATCTTGTGTAACAGAATAGTGCTATTCGCAACCTTTGAGGGACGATAGCATTAAATTCTATGAATCGGATATTGCAACGATCGCTCAAATATAGACTCAAGTATCAGTAGATTTACGTAAGTAGAACTCGTCAGGGTCACTATTTAAGACAGATGTTTCTTCACACTTGATCTCTAGAGCTTCCAGGCATATTGAATTTCAAGCAGATTCAGTTTCAAGGAAGGATGTCGAGCGGTTTTCCCATGATGAAGTTTAGGAAATAAAGTTCAGGAGACACGAAGCTCAAAGAACTCTATTGCCGAATAGTATCACAACGCTACATTTTGACAAGTTCGATTAGTAACATCTTGGCGATGTCATAATTCCTCTGATGAGGCATCACCTGCTGCTTTAAAGACATAGAAATTTGTGATTAAGATCACTCTTAATCAGCGGTCTGGATCATGTGCATATGGGAATAACTACAAGAAGATTGGGGCTATGGAATGCCCTCTCGATTTGTCGCGACCCGATTTACTATGAAACCCTCCCATATAATTCGGCAGCTTGTTGCTAAGGCCTTGCACATTAAGCAACTCACCCCCGATATTGAAAATGAGATCAATTATGAGTTGACCCGCTTAGGTCATATCTCAGATACAGACTATGAAGCGCTGGAACTGCTAATGTCTGAGATGGATGCAGGTCGCATTCACCTGGTTCCCAGTCCTTAAAATTTCTTGGCTTTGGGCAGGTTCATGTCTGAAATGTATTCTTAGGGCTGAAAGGCTTCAGGATGGGTTTGCCAGACATTCTGAATAAATGCCCGAAGTAGATGATGCAATGCGGATGGTTGTGGAACCGTCTGTGAAAAGGCAGCTTGATGCCTCGTCATTTCCGCTTTAGAGATTTCAAGCTCTGTCAAAATGGGAATAACCTGTGTATCCAGAGCAGCTTGAAAGAGCGATGTGGGACAAAGTAGGTCGGCGCCTTCTCGCAAGTCGTAGAGGAGGGGCTGGTTGTCCAAGTGGCGATCGTCGCTCTTGCTCAAATCATCCACCAGACCTGATGCGTCTACCAATGCTATGGGGCGCACCCACGCCAGCTGTCTATCCTCAACAATTTGGATGACCTCCGCATACAAACGGGTCTTCTGACACTCTAAGTAAACGATCTGTGAGGATTGAAATTTTGCCTTAAAGCTCATTCTCGAATAGGTATCTGCTCAGGTAGATACAGGCTCAAATGGAGGTGAGCTTGCATAGGTGCGAACTTCCTCAATTGTAGTCTGCGTTAATCTTGATGTCTGAACTATCATTTGAGCCTAGCTTTTGAGCCTAACAAGTATGTCTTTGAGAGAGCTTTATCCGGCGCTCGCCCCTTACCACGCAGATACTCTTCAGGTTTCTAACCTGCATCAGATCTACTTTGAGCAAGCAGGCAACCCCCAAGGTCAGCCCGTTGTCTTTCTGCATGGTGGGCCGGGGGGCGGTATCAATTCAATTTATCGTCAATATTTTGATCCTCACCAATGGCGGATTATCTTATTTGACCAGCGGGGCTGTGGACTTAGCACCCCTCATGCCGAGTTGCGGGAGAACACAACCTGGGAGTTAGTTAGCGATATTGAAAAGCTACGTACCCATCTGGGCATTGACCAGTGGGTTGTATTTGGGGGGAGTTGGGGCAGTACGCTATCGCTAGCCTATAGCCAAACTCACCCCAAAGCCTGTAAAGGACTGATTCTGCGAGGAATTTTTTTGCTGCGTCAGCAGGAATTGCGATGGTTTTATCAGGAAGGTGCCAGCTATATCTTTCCAGACGCATGGGAAGCCTATTTGCAGCCCATTCCTGTTGCCGAGCGGCATGATTTGATTGCGGCTTACCATAAACGCTTGACTAGCGACGATCGCACCGTTCGGGCTGAGGCGGCTCGTGCTTGGTCGATTTGGGAGGGCAGCACCAGTAAGCTATTGCCAGATCCGGACTTGCAGCAACGCTTTGGTGAGGATCAGTTCGCCGATGCCTTTGCGCGAATTGAGTGTCACTACTTTGTGAATCGAGGATTTCTAGAGACGGAAGATCAGCTTTTGCGAAACTGCGATCGCATTCGTCACCTGCCAACAGTGATTGTTCAAGGTCGATATGACGTGGTTTGCCCAATGGCTTCTGCCTGGGAACTTCATCAAGCTTTGCCCGAAGCAGAATTTGTAATTGTGCCCGATGCCGGACATTCCATGACCGAACCTGGAATTCGCAGCGCTTTAATTCAGGCAACCGATCGATTCACAGCGCTTTAGTCCGTAAACGCTTTAATCCGCAAGGCTACGAGAGAGTTTTGCCTAGAACTGCTCCGTTGTTCACCCTCTCATCGGCGTTTTCGTTGGCGTTTCCATTGGCGTTACGAGACGGCTGAAGAAACTGATTAACTTTTAAGATGTCGTAAAGATCCACAGCAGACTCCAGCAAACAGGCATGACCACTATCTGGCAAAAGATGCATCTGTGCATTGGGCATGAGGCCCACCAATCGCTGCGCTTCATCCATAGAGGGCAAGAGGCGATCGCGTTGACTGCCTACCACTAATGTAGGTTGGTGAATGTTGCGAAGAACTGTGTCGCTTAACTCAAATTCTCGGAGTAGCGACATCCGCCAGATTGACGCTTTTTGAGTGACAGACTGCATGGCATCCAGCAGGGCACGGCGATCGCTGGCTTCGATACGTTCTAAGGCAGCAAGAAAAGGTAAAAATCCAACGCAGGAAGCTTGATAAACCAGATCGGGCACAGGCTGTATCAGATGCGATCCCCAGTAGATCCAAAAGGACTGCTTGAAAGAGGTGGCCGGATTTAGCAAGATGAGCCGATCGAACAAGTGGGGCGATCGTTCCATAACTTTTAGTGCCAGACAGCCGCCGAAAGATTCAGCACAGAGATAAACGGGCTGCTGGGCACCATGCTCTAACTCAGCTTCGATTAAACGAACCACCTGCGACGTTAGCTGATCCCAAGGCGTTAGATCGCTGGGTGGTAGAGTCAAACAACGAATATCAAAAGCTTGCTCTAAACCTGCAAGCTGGCGACTTAAAAGCTGCCCTGTGCCATCCATTCCTGGCAAATAAATAAATAAAGGCGCTTGGGGATTAAGTGGACGAGGAACACGAAAATAAGGAGGAGAGTAAGCATCACGCATTCGAGTTATTTGCCCGTAACAGTTATTTCCTGTGGCTCAGCTATTGCCCATAGCGAAGCAAATCCGCAATTTCAGACTGACATTCAGCCTTCAAATCCGATACTACTGACTTCGCCTGTTTACCCTTATAACCATCGCGCTGGGCAGACGTAATCCACATAGGGCGACCGATCAGCACATCAACCCGCTGGTAAACCACCATAGGATGCCATCCCGACTGTTGAAACAGTGGCTCTGAGGGATCAAAAAAGCTCAAAAGCTGTAAGGGCACCGCAGAGTTTGTCGTTTCGGTGTGGGAAGCGATCGCCACAGGTAAGATCGCCAGATCCTTCACCGGGGCACGGAGCGCCAGATGGGCAAAACCACGCTGAAAATCACCCATTTCGCTAGGGTGAGTTGGCTTAATCATAGGCTCTGCTCCTTCTGGGAACAGCCCCACAATTTGGCGAGTTTGGAGCAAGTCGATTGCCTGGTGAAAGAAACTTTGCTGACGCTGATCGGGTGTATCCAGCGGAAAGCATCCCAAGCGCATGACAAATTCTCGCATAAGAGGCACCTGCCCCATGTAATGGTGGCAAGCAAACCGAATCGGACGTTCGACTGCTGCCATCAGCAGAGGAGCATCCATGAAGCTACGATGATTGCTCACTACCAACACTGCGCCATCCTGGGGGATACGATCCTGATGATGACAAAACATACGAGTACCTAGCAGCCGAAGCAACTGCTGGGAAATGAACAGCGGACTCTGCATCAACCCTTTTCTCTTGCGTACCTTAAGTTGTAACCTTTCTTAATCTTAGTTCGCTTTTTGAGCGATCGTTCTCAGAATCAACCTTATTAGATAGCATTCTCCACCTCATAGGGAAGAAATGATGAAGGAATCCGCTGGGGTGCGATCGCTGCCCTAGAATAACTTGCCTCTTTTTCTATACGACAAGCAAGGAGCGAGGACTGAAAGGACAAAAGATCTGCAGCCACTCTAGGCAGTCATTTTGAGTCAGGCTTATTTTGGGTAGGTAATTCTATATTAGGAGAATCTTAAGATATCTCAGGCTAAAAAGGGATTAGGGATAGCTGAATGCTAGGCTCGGAACGCTGAAGTTAAAGTTAGCAAATTCATGGCGAAATGCAACGTAACATACACATAAAGGATTGATTTAATAACTAAAATTAATCAGTTAGATGAAGGTTAACAAAGACTGAAACTTTTCTCCTGTGAGTATCCTGAGCAAACTAAGGTTTATACCTACTGAGGTAAACGCTGCTCCTTATGAATGTTCAATCAGTCAGTTAGAGAGGTAAGTTAGCTGGGAGGCAGAATTTGTCTGGTCAAAGGTCGCTGAGTTTATTTATACTGAGTCTATCTAACATAAGGTTTAAAATATTTACACAAATTGTTCTAAGAAGCTGTTCATAAGGTGATGGTGAATCAAGCCAAATCCATTTAAGTCATCAACACTTTAAACAGCTCTAAAAAAATTAGAGTACTCCAGCTAGGCTCTCCCGCTTAGGCAAGGATGAGGTTCAAAAATTTTAATGATTCATGAGTTCTAAAGCCATACAAAGCCGATTTTCAATTTCTACCCCTATTTATTACGTCAATGATCTGCCGCATATGGGCAGTGCTTATACGACGATCGCCGCCGACGCCATTGCTCGATTCAACAGGTTAAAGGGCAAGTCTGTCTTGATGATTACGGGCACCGATGAGCATGGGCAAAAGATCCAAAGAACGGCAGAAGCCGCAGGACGATCGCCCCAAGCTCACTGCGACCAGTATGCTGCTGCCTTCGTTTCCCTTTGGGAAAAAATGAATATCCAGACCGATCGCTTTATTCGCACCACATCAGCGCGACATGAGGCAATTGTCTACGAGTTTTTTCAGCGCGTTTGGGAGAGTGGCGATATTTACATGGGGCAGCAGCAGGGCTGGTACTGTGTCTCCTGTGAAGAATTCAAAGAAGAGCGTGAGCTGCTAGACGACCACCACTGCCCTTTGCACCCTAACAAAGCTGCTGAGTGGCGAGATGAGCAGAACTATTTTTTCCGGCTCTCCAAGTATCAGTCGGCGCTAGAGCAGCTTTATAGCGATCGTCCAGATTTTATCCAGCCTGAAAGCCGTCGGAATGAGGTTCTTAGCTTTGTCAGTCAAGGACTGCAAGACTTTTCGATTTCTAGGGTAAATGTCGAGTGGGGCTTTCCGCTGCCCGTGAATCCTGACCACACAATCTATGTCTGGTTTGATGCGCTGCTTAGCTACGTGACTGCCTGTGTAGATCTGGAGGCAGAGCCAACTTTGGAAAACGCCCTTAGCGGTGGCTGGCCCGTGGACATCCATCTCATTGGCAAGGATATCCTGCGGTTTCACGCGGTTTACTGGCCAGCAATGCTGATGTCGGCAAATCTACCCCTTCCCGGTCAGGTGTTTGGGCACGGATTCTTGACGAAGGATGGGCAGAAAATGGGCAAGAGCCTTGGCAACGTCATCGATCCCGTAGATCTAGTGGCGCGCTATGGATCAGATGCCATTCGCTACTACTTTCTGAAGGAGATTGAGTTTGGGCGAGATGGCGACTTTAATGAGGCGCGTTTTATCAACATCCTTAATGCTGACTTGGCGAACGATTTGGGGAATTTGCTCAATCGTACGTTGAAGATGGTGTACAAATACTGCGATCGCCAGGTGCCCACCGTGGCCATTTCAGAAATCCCCGCTGAAGATATTTTGCGCTCTAAGGGCGAAATGCTGGGTGAGCAAGTAACTCAAGCCTATCAGGCGCTTGCCTTTAGCCAAGCTTGTGAAGCCATTCTCTCTTTAGTGAGAGCCAGCAACAAATATGTGGATGAACAAGCTCCCTGGACGCTTTACAAGCAGGGCAAGCAGGTGGAGCTAGAGCGTGTGCTATATGGCGTTTTGGAATCCGCTCGTCTGGCAGCCTATCTCCTCTCGCCGCTTATCCCTAATGTCAGCACTTCCATCTATCAGCAGTTGGGATATAGCGTTGATTTCAATCAGCAGGATGCGGCTGCTCCATTTGAGACCCATTCTCTGTGGGGAGCGCTGCCGACAGGACAAACTTTAGGGGAGGCAATGCCTGTGTTTCAAAGACTTGAGCTGCCCGCTCCGCCCACATAGGCGATCGCGGTTTGGAGTCAAAAATGATTTCAAGGATGACTCTGATGCCGTCAGTTTTGTTCAGCCTCGCTCAGTTTAGTTAGGATAGCCTAAGTATTTTGATTTTTTTGTTTAATTTTTTCATAATAAAAACGAGGTTTGAGAAATCATGTTCAGCAGTCATCCCATAGAAGGCGATTCTCTGTTCACGCCAGAACAGGTATTAGAAAATCGAGGTCGTGTTGCGATTTTCATCGACGGCTCTAATCTGTTTTATGCGGCGCTTCAGCTTGGGATTGAAATTGACTACACGAAATTACTCTGCCGCCTGACTGCCGGATCTCGACTGCTGCGGTCGTTCTTTTATACAGGAGTCGATCGCACCAATGAGAAGCAGCAGGGCTTTCTGCTCTGGATGCGGCGGAACGGCTACAGAGTCATTTCCAAGGATCTGGTGCAGCTCCCAGACGGCTCTAAGAAAGCCAACCTGGATGTAGAGATTGCAGTAGACATGATGGCGCTGGTGGGTGCCTATGACACGGCGGTTTTGGTCAGCGGCGATGGCGATTTGGCTTATGCAGTGGATGCCGTCAGCTACCGGGGGGTACGGGTAGAGGTCGTGAGTCTGCGATCGATGACCAGCGACAGCTTGATTAATGTTGCCGATCGCTACATTGATTTGGATTACATCAAAGAAGATATCCAGAAAACGCCGCGTCAGAGCTACACCTATCGACCGCTGTCAGGCATTGGTTTGGTGGATGAGGTGGGCGACGAGTAGGCTCTTATAGAAATGAAGTTTTGGGTGAAGCGATCGCTCTGCCTAAAACTCCACTTCGAGATGCCGAGAATAAAATCAGGGAAGGATTTACTCTATTTCTGCGTCTAATATTCGGTCTAAATCCGGCGAGATTTTGGCAGCCGATTTGTTGAAACATCGGCAGCATAGCAACCGCCCAAGCGGTTAGGACGGGGACACTTATGGTGGGGCTTTGCGCCTCACCATAAGTGTCCTAGGCAAACTGGCGACAGTCCTATTTATCTGGATTGAGGAAAAATGGCTGAAAGAAAAACTGCTCTCTTGCTGCTAGTGCTGGCTTTAACGCTGAACACAAGCTGTCGGCAGGGCAGCCAAGCTACTAAGAAACTCGCTGAAGATAGCTCTGCGGCACAGCAAGCCAGCTCGAATTTGACGTTCGACAATATTACCCTTGAACAAGCGGACGACGGAGGGCAGATACTCTGGAAGGTTAAGGCCAAACAGGCAATTTATAGCCCTGACCAGAAGATTGCGAATGTGATCAGTCCAGATGGCGATATTTACCAAAACGGTAAAGCTATCTATCATGTGCAAGCTCAAAGGGGCGAAGTGTTGAAGGATGGCGATCGCATTTTTCTGCGGGGTCAGGTGGTCGCGACCGATCTCAAGAGTGGCGCGGTCTTGCGCGGAGACGAGCTAGAGTGGCGACCCAAGCCTGATGTCATGACCATTAGAGGCAATTTGCGCGGCACGCACACCAAGCTAAAAATGTCCTCTAATCAGGCGAAGCTGATGAATAGGCAGCGCCGCATGGAGCTATCGGGTCAGGTGATTGCCCTGACGCAGCAGGAGCCAAAGGCGCGAATGCAGTCCGAACGCTTGATCTGGGAGATGGATAAAGATCTGGTGACGAGCGATCGCCCTGTTCAGGTGCAGCGTATTCAGGGCGATCGGGCGATCGACCAAGCTGAAGGTCAGCAAGCCGAAGCCAACCTCACCACAAAGATTATCAAGCTAAAGCAAAATGCGAACTTAGTCTTGTTCGATCCACCTCTGCAAATTGCCGGAAATTCTCTGATTTGGGATTTGAGTAAGCAAACCCTAGTTGCCGATCAGCCTGTAACCATTCTGCATCGCCAGAAGCAAATCACCGTCACCGCAAACGCTGGGCAAATGGATTTAACACCCAAGATCGGTCGCCTCAACGGCAATGTTCACGCCGTTAATCCCCAAAACCAATCGGAGCTATTTACCGATCGCTTAGTCTGGGATATGCCGACTCAGCGAATGAATGCGGATGGCAACATTACCTACAATCAGAATGATCCACCCGCCACCTTGCGAGGCGCTAGAGCTTTAGGCAGACTAGATAACAATACGATGGTTGTCAGCGGCGGCACAGAGGGCGGTGATGGCAGAGTCGTAACCGAGATCGTGCCCGAAGACTTCAACTGAAGCCTTAAACTAAATTCGGTTAAAGCACTTGATTGCGGCTAGCATTGCCCAGCCAGTTAATTGGATTGCGGCTGCGATCGCCCGGTATCACTTCTGCGGGTAGCCGCACGGGCTTTCCCCAAGAAGCCTGCAAGTTTTCTAGCAAGCGATCCTGCTGATCGTGAAAGTCGCCTATGTCTCCTGCGCCCAAATTGATGATGGCAAACCAGATCAGACCGCGATCACGGGTGGGCAAAACTCCGGCAAAGGCGCTCACTTCGTTCAGCGTTCCGGTTTTGACGACGGCAGATTCTGGCGTGAGGCGACCCTCCAAGGTGCCGCCGTCTCGTCCGGCGATCGGAAACAGGTCGGAAACATCCATCTGGTGCTTTTGTAAATAGTCCTGGATGCTGATCAACATAGCGACGACCGCCCTAGAGGAAATGCGGTTTTCTACTCCTAGTCCCGAACCGCGAGCGATCTGAATTTCGGCGATCGGCACGTTTGCAGCCTCAGCAGCCTTCTGCGCAACGACCTGCGCCCCACCCAGTGAGTTCGCCAGCATCTCAGACATGGGGTTGTTGCTGTAGATGTTCATGGACTTGAGAATGGTCGCCAACGGCATCGACTGGTGACGAATCAACGGCTGGCTTGTCGCTCCTGGCATCGCTCCCACCCGGACAGCGCCCATGATCTTTACCTGCGGGCGAGGAGTGCCCACAGGCAGCTTTTCGTACTGCGCGGCTGCTTCTCCAGACCATAGATCAGCATCTAGTCCTTGCTTCAGCAGATCGCCAGACGCTGCCATGGGTTCAAAGTTCATGGAGAAGTTGCCCGTGATCACCAAGTCGCCCGTGACTTGTCGAACGCCAGCCTGGTTGAGGGCATTGCCAAGGGCGATCGCCTCCTCCCAAACAAAAAACGGGTCGCCCGTGCCTAATACGATCAAATCACCGTTGAGTACGCCATTTTTCAGCGTGCCGTTTGTGCTAACCAGAGTCTCAAACTGGTAGTCAGGGCCCCAAGTGGTCAGGGCGGCAAGGGTCGTGGCAATTTTGGTCAGAGAGGCGGCTGAAAGCGGAGTGCTGCTCTGATGCTCTGCCAAAGTCTGATTGCCCATCTGAATCAAAACCGCCTGATTCTCTGGTGGAAAACCCATGGCTTTGAGGGCATCTAGATGCTGCTGAATTGCCGCCTCAGCCGCCGGATCGGGAATGGGCGTGGTCAAGGTTTGCACTAGGCTGGAATCGAGCCAGCCTGACCAGTTCATAGTCCGCAGAGCTTCTGTCTCAGGTGTACCATTAAAAAGTAGAGAGAGCAGTCCGCCCAATAAATCTTGCACAAGTACCGCCTTTAGACTGAATCTCAGTCAGCAAATAATCTCAGTCAGCAAATAATCTCGCTCAGCGCATAATTTCAGTCAGGACATAAATTCTAGTCAGAACATGCCCTCAGTAGATATAGTACATACCTCGCTCAAAAATGGCTAAGCCCGATCAAAATCAAGTTCTTCGACAATTGCCGATCGCTGTGGGAATAATCGCGGGTTCGCTGCTGATGCTGAATCGTCTGCTTACTCCCGATCTGACTGCATCTCAGGCGCGATCGGATGCTCTGGGCATCATTCTCAGCGCACTGCTGATTTTGACAGGGTTGTTATGGCAACGCATCCAGCCGCAGCTTCCTGATGCCGTGGATCTAGTGGGTGAAGAAGGCTTTGAACTTGCGCCCGCCTTGCCGGATGCCCTTAAAACTGAGCTGGCTTGGGCATCACACTTGCTGCTAACCAACACCGTGACGCGATCGCTGATCGTTTGGTACGACGGTCGGGTGTTGCTGCGGCGCGGTATCTTGAGGGCTAAACCAGAAGGCGTGGATCTTGTGATCAAGCCAGGGGCGATCGTCCAGAGGGTTTTGTCTACCCAGAAGCCCGTTTATCTGGTCAAGCTCGATTTGTATCCGGGTCGCGTCGAGTTTGATTACCTGCCCGAAAACACTCAGGGCGTGATCTGCCAGCCGATCGGCGATCGGGGGGTGCTCATTCTGGGGGCAAATGCTCCTCGCAGCTATACTCAGCAAGACGAAAACTGGGTGGCTGGCATTGCCGACAAGTTGGGCGATACGCTGGGATCGTTGGCTGCTGTGTCCTGATACGGGTCGGGAATGCCTGAAAGCGGTAGTAGAGTTTTACGACTGCCAGGTAACTTGCTCGATGAATTGCTCTCCCTTCCTGCTCCCCCTCCGCCGGATTTTGATCTCCTGCCTAGCACTGCCGCTGCTCCTGATCAGCGCTGGCTGCAACGGGTTATGGATGTCTCAGCTATCCGAGCTGCCCTTAACAATGCGCGTTACCCCTGTGGATGCAGGCGTTTATGCGATCGCTGGAGAAACCCGCCTTCCCGAAAATACGCAGATCACCGTGGCAGCCGTCCGGTATTTGGCGGTAGATGAGTTGCCAACGGATAGTTTGCCAGCAAATAGTCTATTGGTAAATGCTACCCAATTTAACCCAACACCCACCTATTCCATCTTGGCGTATCAACCTGCCAAGGTGACAAAGGGCAAATGGCAGACACAGCTTGATCTTTGGCAGGTCGCTAAAGACGGAAAATATCAAGAAAGCTGGCAGCTAGAGCAGTCTCGCCTGGGGGTTTCTTTCAAGCCTTCTGAAAAAGTGATGTTTTTGGCAACCTTGCCCCCCGCAGATGATCTGTCTGCGTTAGAGCAGCGGCTAGCAAGGCAGGGAATGCGATTAGCCATTGGAACAGTGCGTAGCACATCTGAAGGGCAGCGCTATGCGCAGGTCAATCAATCTTTGGCGATCGCCCTGCCCACTGGCGAGACGGCACCGCCCACCTCTGCGGATGAAGCCAACTTTGGCTGGGGCGATCGCTATTTAATCCCTCAAGAGCCTCAAAATCCCTACGACTTGCAGTTTCCAGGCGATCGACAAACCAATGCGCCGCCGATGCCAGACGAGTTCTTGCAGTAGGGATAAGTTATGGCAACCGCCAAGGCGGTCAGGACGGGGACATTTAGGGTGGGGCTTTGCGCCCCACCCTAAATGTCCTAAGGATTGTGGATTAAATAACCTGTACAACCGATCTGCTGTAGGGGCTTAGCAATGCTAAGCCCCTACCCCAAGAATTACATCTTGTTAAATCCATGTTCCTAAGCAACCTGGCGACAGTCATACATTTTCAGGCTGTATCAACATTAGATTAGGTAATCAGCTTTGTTGCGATCGATTTGTTCTAAACTCTCTAACTCCTGCTCTTCTGGCTCCTGCTCTTCTGGCTCCTGCTCTTCTGGCTCCTGACTCCTCACTGCATCGCTCAAAATCGTGTTGCTCAAATCAGACTCGTCTAGATTAGTGCCCACCAAAATCGCCGCATCGAGGATAGCCCCAGACAGGCTGGCACCCCAGAGGTTAGCATTCGTGAGATCGGCATCTGTTAAATTGGCTTCGCTCAAGTCAGCGCCCCAGAGATCGGTTCCTGTCAGGTTAGCCCCTGTCAAATTGGCTTTGCGCAGATCGGCACCGATTAGACTCATTTGGCTGAGGTTGGCATTTTGTAGAGAGGCTCCGGGCACAATCCAGTAAACCTGAAGCTGTGAGGGATTCAAATCTTTTGGAAACTGAGTTTTGGCATTGCAAAGCGCACCCTGAATGTCTGTTGCCTGCAAGTTGGCAAGGCGTAAGTCCGTATCAAATAGGTTTGCCGCCTGGAGGTTAGCGCGGCATAAGTTAGTCTGATGTAACTTGGCTCCATTGAGATTGGCGCGATCGAGGTTAGCATCTAACAAATCCGCGTGGCTTAAATCGGCTTGGCTAAGGTTCGCCTGACTCAAGTCGGCACCAAATAAATTAGTCCCTGTCAAGTTAGCGGCACTCAAATCAGCCCGACTCAGATCTACGCCGCTCAAATCTTTGCCCCTCAGATCGATACCCTCCAATATTGCACCGGGTGCAATGCGATGTAGCTGAGATGGCTCAAAGCCGATTGGGAATTGCGTGGTTTCGTCAATGATTGCGCCTTCCAAATTGGCGCTTTCAAGGATAGCTTGCAACAGGTTTGCGCCTCGCAGATCGGCTCCTCTCAAGTTGGCATGGGAGAGATTTGCCGATTCTAAAGTGGCACCACGCAAGTCTGCACTGCGCAGATCGGCGCTGCTTAGATTTGCTTCGGACAGGTCGGCTCCCCACAAATCAATCTGCTGGAGATCGGTTCGATGAAGATCGGCACGAGTCAGAATTGCCCCGCTAAAGTCTTTTTCGCCGACTCCATAGCTCTGCACCAGTTCATTTGCGTCCATGCCAGTTGCCTTCTCTAGGTCGATCGCCACAATTTAAGCTACCTGTTCTGAGCCGCCAGCTCTGAGCTACCCGCTCTCAGCCGCCCGCTCTCAGCCGCCCGCTCTAAGACACCCACTCTAAGTAGGCTTCGGGCTGCAACGCCCACACGGCATATCTTTCACCCACAGAGGTGATCACGACGCGATCGCCAAGTTGATAGAGACGAGTCGCAAGTTCTAAGACTTTCTCCTGACTCTTGTGGGTGCGCACTAGGCTGTAATACTCGCCTTCTAGAAGAATGGCGAACAGCGTATCTTGACGGTGAGGCACCCGAATTCGATAGGTTTCATAAGGCAAGCTCATTTGCCCTGGCACAGCGTTTGCAGAGCCGATTAACTCAAAAGATTGATGTGAGGTGGATACCGCGATCGGGATCAAGTTTTGAGAGGTGATATTTTCAGAATCTACCTGGAGTGACTCTGAGCTGATCCAGCCCGACTCTAGAATTGAACTCAAGGCTTGCTGAGTTGGGGCGGATTCTTCCCAAGAAAACTGATCGATTGAGCTTTCTGGCTCAAAGTTCGGTAGACCAGAACTGGTAAAAGATATCTTTTGTTCTGATGACCCAACGCTTTCCTGCGAATTCAAAAAATCCGCGATGGCGGTTTCTACGTTTTCTGTGAGCAATAGTGGATCAGACTGCCCCTCTGCCTCTAGCTGACGAATTTGGGAATTGAGGGCATCTTTCTGAAACTTAGAAAGCTGATTTGCCGGATGCATCCGTCTGAGGATTTCGATGGTTGCCACACCTGCCCCGACGCTCACCACGATCGCTCCACCCACATAGCGAATGGCAGCACTTTTATTTTCACGATTGAAAAAAGGCTGAGAGGAGTCTTCTAAAAACTGAGGCGGCACGAACTCAACCACCTCAGTGTTGTTAAGAACAAAGGGAAATGTAAGAACTGAAAAAACACCGCTCGACACAAGGACGGCAGGAAGTATCACATTTCTCATCCGAAATCGACTCATGTCTCGCCGCTCCCAACTCGCTGCTGCAAGGATAAATTTTGTTTGCGGTAGAATAACGCCTGAGTAGTGGTGTCCAGGTAATAATTTTTTGTTGTGAGGCTTCGTCCCCACAACAAAAAATTATTACCTTTTGAGGACTACCTAATGCTAGATAGTAGGGGTGACCATCGCGCTTTCGCATGACAACCCGTTCAAGCTTTGAATCTGAGCAGAGTCTGATCCCTTTAACATCAATACACCTCTGCTCAGGCATGATCCGGCTGAAGCACACAAAATCCTCTTACCGAAAAACCAGCCCAAAAATATTGAGCGTCCTGAAGCCAAATTCTTTTACTGGGGAACGCTAGAGATGTAATTGTTAGCTAGAGACGTAATTGTTATAGCCCTACGCAATAGAGTTAGGACGAGTTATTTTTTGAGAGCCGCGCGGAGCGCGGCTCTCAAAAAATAACTCGTTGAATCCAAGCGCGTAGCGCTATAGCTGGAGACGCAACTGTCAAAACGGTAATTATTGAAAAGACGTTTGCTAATTCTATTCTCGTGCTGGTCTGCTTTTTGGCGCCGCTGATTTCAGGCATAAATTTTTTTGAAAGGGAGCGCCTTTTCAAAAAAATTTATGCCTAGATTAAGCAATGCCTGTTTCTAAGATGATCTGCGTACCTCTCTAGGCTCATCAACCTCCATGAACTCGCTGCTAAAAACTTTCCTTACCCTGCGTCAAACGGAGTACCTGATTGTGAAGCAGGATTGGACAGTAATGGACTTTTCTGAGAATGCTGCGCGTTTGGCGATCGCTCCCTTGATTCGGGATACAGATTGTCGCCTAGCGTTTCCAGAATTGTTGGGCGTATCGCAATATCTTCACGGTCAGAGCAGTGTAGAGAGAAAGGCAGTTCGCACTCTGAGCAATGGGGAGGTGCTTCACTTAAATCTCTCTGTCCTGGCAGACCCAGATGAGGCAGACCTAAATCAAACAGATGCCGATGCTGCAATCTTGATTTTGCTAGAGGATGTGACACAAGTTTCCCTCAGAGAGATCGCTTCTCCACAGACTTGTTGCAGTTCTGTAGAGGAGCGGATGCGGGTCGAACATGCGATCGCCCAAATCCTCTCAGAGGCCGTGAACACAGAGACGGCAATGCAGCAGATCTTGCCCCTCCTGTGTGAGTCGTTGAACTGCTACCGGGGCGAATGGCTGCTAGAACCCTCTCACTGCGTCCAGGCTTGGTACAAAGCGCCCCATTTAGCATCTCCGGCTCCAGGCTTTGACCTTCCGGAACCTCAAGCCTCGATCGCCTTTCCCCTCTCGACCACTGAAGCGTTAGGCGTAATGACTTTTTGGGGTCAGCAGCAGCCGACTGATGCAGCGCTGATTGAGATGATGCAGGCGATCGGTAGCCAAATTGGGCAATTCATCAAACGGCAGCAAGCAGAAGCCGCTCTCATTCAGCAAACCTCAGAGCTAGAGCATTCTCAAGCAATCTTGCAGCAGCAGGTGCAGCGTGGCTTGCTGCTGAAGCAAATTACCCAAGAGATTCGGCAAAGCCTCGACTCTCAAAAGGTTTTTCAGACAACCGTGACGCAGTTGGGTCGAGCCTTTGGGGTCGATCGCTGCCTGCTGCACACCTATATCGTCGGTGAAACAGAGGTGTTTGCTTCTAGTCTGGGGTATGTCAAGCCGGATGCCGCTTTCCCTCAGATTCCTTGCGTTGCCGAGTACCTGCAACCGGGCTATTGTTCTTTGCTGGATTGGGAATTGCCAATCGCCAACAATCCCCATGTCACTGCCGTTCTGGCGCAAGACCGAGCCATTGCCTCAGCAAACGTCTACGCTGAGCCGCTGTTAGTACCCATTAAGTCTATCTGTCATCAGCTGGGGCTAAAGTCGATGCTCGCAATTCGCACCTCCTACCAGCATCAGCCCAACGGCGTTTTGGGGTTGCACCAGTGCGATCGCTTTCGGCAGTGGACAGAAGATGAAATTGAGCTGCTAGAAGCCGTTGCTGACCAGGTGGGCATTGCCTTAGCTCAGGCTCGCTTGCTCGATCAAGAAATTCAGCAGCGAGAACAGCTGACCACGCAGAACTTTATTTTAGAAAAAGAGCGGCGCACTGCCGAAGAAGCCAATCGCGCCAAGAGCGAATTTCTGGCGATGATGAGTCATGAAATTCGCACCCCCATGAATGCCGTGATCGGCATGACGGGATTGCTGCTAGATACCCCGCTTGATCCAGAGCAAACCAGCTTTGTTGAAACCATCCGCACCAGCGGCGATGCCTTACTCACCATCATCAACGACATTCTAGACTTCTCCAAAATTGAGTCGGGCAAGCTAGAGCTAGAACGGCATCCCTTCAGTCTCCGCACCTGCATTGAAGAATCCCTCGACTTGGTTGTCTCTAAAGCCACAGAAAAAGGGCTAGACCTGGCTTATCTGGTTGATCCCAAAATTCCTGACCTCTACGTTGGCGATATTACTCGCCTTAGACAAATTCTGGTTAACCTGCTAAGCAACGCCGTTAAATTTACGCCTAGAGGCGAGGTGACTATTTTTGTGACCGTCCGGGCATTAGAGGAAGGGAGCAGTCAACCAGACGAAGAGTCGCCTAATCTACCCAAACTGCCAACCTATGCGCTCCGCTTTGCTGTTAAAGATACGGGCATTGGCATTTCACCCGCACGGCTCGATCGCCTCTTTCGTCCCTTTACCCAAGTCGATTCCTCCATCACCCGCAACTACGGCGGTACGGGTTTGGGTCTGGTCATTAGCCAGCGCCTGACGGAGTTGATGGGCGGACGCATCTGGGTAGACAGCGAGATCAACAAAGGGTCGACTTTCTATTTTTCGATCGTGGTTTCTGCTGCTTCGCCGATCGCCGATCCGGTCTTGCCTGCCTGGAAAGAGCTACTGCAAAACAAGCGATTGCTAATCGTAGAAGACAACCCGACTCATCGCAAGGTGCTGATGCTGCAAGCCCAATTTTGGGGAATGCTGCCCCAAGTCGCATCTGGAACAAAGGCGCTAGAACTGCTTCGAAAAGAATCGTTTGATCTGATGCTTCTGGATGTGCAGATGCTCAATAACAATGGTCTAACCCTAGCAACGCAGATCCGTCAGACGCTCCATTGCCAGGAGATCCCGATCGTTCTGCTTACCTCGATCGGCAAATCCGAATCTAGCATTGGTATCCAAGACATTCCAATCTCCGCCTATCTGAGTAAGCCCCTGAAACATACCCAGATTCCTCAAGTGCTGGTTCAGGCTTTGAAGGGTCAGATTTCCTTAACGCAACGCATAGATGCCGCCGTTCGATTGATTCCCCTCGGTTCGCGGCATCCGCTGCGGATCTTGCTGGCAGAGGATCATCCGGTGAATCAAAAAATGGCGATGCTGATTTTGCAGCGCTTGGGCTACCGTGCCGACATTGTGGGGAATGGACTGGAAGTTTTGGCAGCTCTGCAACGCCAGTCTTATGACGTAGTGCTGATGGATGTACAAATGCCTGAAATGGATGGACTCACCGCTACGCGCCAGATTTGTCGAGAGCGACAAATTCGTCCGCGAATCATTGCCATGACGGCAAATGCTATGGTGGGCGATCGCCAGCTCTGCCTGGAGGCAGGCATGGATGACTACATTGCCAAACCCATTCGATTTAATGAGCTAGCCCAAGCTCTAGAGAAATGCCACCCTCTGAGCCAAGGATTGAGTCAAAGGTTGAACGGTCACTCAAGAAACATGAATCTCTCTACTGGAATTAAAAAATCTGTGGTTGTATCCGTTCCTATGCTGAGTTCCCCGCCATCTCCTGCACTCCTCTCCTCAGAAGCGCTACGAGAAATCCGTGAAATGGCAGGAGCCGATCGCCCAGAAGATTGGATCGACATTATTGACTGTTATCTGGAAGAAACGCCCAAACTGCTCTCTACCATGCACGAGGCGATCGCCCAAGCCAATGCCAAGCTGTTGCGTCGTGTGGCTCACTCGCTCAAGGCAAGCAGCGCGACGCTGGGTGCCCCCCGACTGGCTGATCTCTGCAAGCGGTTGGACGAAGAACTGCATGAGGCAACTCTCACCGATAAAGTTCTGACCGATAAAGTTCTTACCAATAAAACCGAGCAAGTGATTCAAATAGAAACAGAGTATCAACTGGTGCAGAGTGCCCTACTTACAGAGAAACAGCGCTGCTATTCTCAGGAGTACATCCAGTCTTAGCAGTCCCCATATATAGCTGTATTCACCTAGGTTAGGACGGGAACATCTTGGGTGGCGCGCGGAGCGCGCCACCCAAGATGTTCTAAATAGGACTTACGCATCTGCTCCCCAAATCTCGCAATTCTAGGGGACTTTGAACTCCGGCTCCCCCAGAATTGGGGGTTGGGGGGCGGATTTCGCTTCAATCTGCGTAAGTCCTGCTAAAGAAATTGAATATGGCTACAACAAAATCTCTTTAAAATTGCCTGAAGATATTAAAGATTGAGAGTACGCCATTGAACGGACTCAAGACATCTCCTACCGCATCGGTGACAGTCGCCAACCCATTGCGACGCACAACCACTACGTCGTTGTTTCGCAAAGCCGGATTAGCTGCATCGTTAATACCCTGAGAAAAATCAATATCAATTCTCTGCTGAGACACGGTTCCATCCGGATTCAGACGCAACAGCTCTACTGAACCTGAACGCGCCCGTCTATTAAAGCCGCCTGCCGCCAAAATTGCCTGATTGAGGGGCGTATTGGGCGGTATTTGCACTTCCCCAGGCGCATTCACTTCGCCAACGACCTTCACCCGAATTTGATCGGGAGAGAAGCTAGCGCTGGCAATGGCATTAGCTTCCGCTGCTGAGGGCTGCGCTGCCGTGGGAATCATGATCGTATCGCCCTCTTGCAAAATGGCATCTTGCCGCAAATCGCCATTCTGCAAAAGGTTCCAGAGATTGACCTCAAAGGTTTGCTCAGTTCCAGCACGGGTGAGTCGCCGCACCTGCACCCGGCGGATATCTGCTAAGGGCTTGATGCCACCCGCTACTTGCAGCGCTCTGGTGACGGTGGGTAAACTACTGCCTGTATCGTTGGTTTCTCCCGTTGTTCCAGCTTGCGCTGTTCGAGCCGTTTGCCCATCTACTGCATAGGTGCCCGGTCGAAAAACTTCGCCCACGATCGCAATATTAATAGGCTTGTCAGATTGACCTGCAAAACTAGAGGCTGCGACGATCGGGGCTTCTGCCAGATTAACGTTAGTGGCTGGAATATAGACCCTATCTCCATCTCGCAGGGTCATGTCATAGCGCAGATCGCCTGTCTGGATAAACTCCCAAAGATCCACATTAATCACCTGCTCAAGACCCGACTGCTGAGGGCGACGCACCTGAATACGACGCACGTCAGCAATTCCGGTAGGTCCTCCTGCGGTTTTCAACAGTCCTGTCAATGTGGGAAATTCTGTTGCTTCTTGCTTGATGGTGTACGAGCCGGGATTGCCCACTTCTCCAGCAATGCCAATTTGTATGGGGCGACGGGTCAAGAGGCTTAGGGTGACGATCGGTCGGCGCAGAAATTGGGCGTAGGCTGCGGAAAGTGCCGCAGTTGCCTGATCAAGCGTCAAGCCAGCAACCGGAATCTTGCCAACTAACGGGAGATTGAGCGTCCCATCAATCAACACGTCAGTGGATGCAAGACTGTACTGCTCAACCTGAAAGATCGTGACGCTAATCTGATCGCCTGCTCCCAGGGTGTAAGGCGTTTCTGGCTGCACATAAGCTGCTGAGCGCGGCGGGTTGGGAAGCGGTTGGCTCGGCGACTGACTAAGCAAAGTCTGACTAGGCAAAGTCTGACCTGAAACAGGGGACGCTGCTACGGAAGCAAGAAGCGTTAGCCCAACCAAGGAAGCCGGGGGAATAAACCAATCTGCGATGCGTGGCATGGGCAAAAGTATAATCTCCGTCGAGCAACTTAGGGATGAGGCAGACACGCTGACTATGGCAACCGCCAAGGCGGTTAGAATGGGAAGATTTTGGGTGGGGCGCGAAGCGTCCCACCCAAAATGTCCTAAGCAAACAGCTATATCTCCAAGTCTTCCAGTCGTCAGAACAACATATCCGACGAAAATTTGAGTGAGTTTTCGGAAATTTACAGAAAATTTATGGAGGGGGCGATCGCTCTACCCGACCTTTCTTGTCCTGAGCAAATCTCCTGAGCAAATCTCTTGGGCAAAGCAGCGATCGCCATAGTTCGCTCGGTATTCCTAGAGAGGGAAGCTAAGTCAAGCGATCGGAGCTAGTTTGTGAAAATAGAAGCTTTGAGTGCCAAATCATGACCTACGCCCTAGAACCTAATTCCCTAGAACCCCATCAGAGTCTTGTGGCTACTTTTTCGGAGCAGCAAACAGCAGAAGGTGCCCTTGGCGCTCTACAAGAGGCTGGGTTTCCACAGGAAAATATGACGCTTACCTCTCAAACGCCACCTGTGTCTGAAACGGAAGCTCAGGAAAGCGGCGGCAAAGGTGCGATCGTTGGAACGATCGCTGGAGGACTTGTAGGCTTAATCTTTAGCTATGCAAAAGTCTTTTTGGTTGCAGGGAGCACGAACCCCGTAAACGACACGATCGGCATCGTCTTAGCTGGAAGCCTAGTGGGGGCGATCGGCATGAGTCTCATTGCAGCCATGAGTGGCGTAAATGTTGTGAAGAATCAGGCAGGAGCCGAAACCTCAGCACTCGCTCCGATATTTTTGGTTTCTATCACGGCTTCGCAGCCAGAAGATTTGACTAAAGCGAAGGAAATTCTTGAGCAGTATGGCTCAGCCTTAGCGCAGGCTCCAGAAACTTCTAGCTAGAAGCCTTCACGCATGACAGCCGAAATGCCTAGTCCCCTATGAGCATTGAGCAAAACCTGGAGCAGAACGATTAAGATAGGTGAAGAAAGTTTCGGTCAACTTATAACTTCATGACCTTTACCTTAATCGAGTCTCCTTCTCGCCTCAATGCGCCAACGCTGCATCGCTTGCCCAACGGACTGACCATTGTTGCCGAACAAATGCCCGTCGAAGCCGTCAATCTCAGCCTTTGGCTTGGCGTAGGTTCAGCCGTTGAAACCGACGAGATCAACGGCATGGCTCACTTCTTAGAGCATATGATTTTTAAGGGCACGGCACGGCTGCAAAGTGGTGAGTTTGAGCAGAAAATTGAGCAGCGCGGCGCTGTTACTAATGCCGCTACTAGCCAGGACTATACCCATTACTACATCACGACAGCTCCTCAAGATTTTGCGGCGCTTGCCCCCCACCAAATTGAAGTGGTGCTGAATGCCGCTATTCCAGATGTAGCCTTTGAGCGAGAGCGGTCTGTGGTGCTAGAGGAGATTCGGCGATCGGAGGATAATCCTCGCCGACGCACGTTCTATCGCTCTATGGAAGCCGCTTTCGATCGCCTTGCCTATCGTCGTCCTGTTTTGGGACCTGCTGCGGTGATTGAAAATCTGCAACCTCAGCAAATGCGGGATTTTCATAGCACCTGGTATCGTCCACAGTCTGTGACGGCTGCGGTTGTGGGTAATCTACCCGTTGAGCGCCTAATTGCAATTGTTGCGGAAGGATTTGAGGCAGCTCAATCCTGTGGCTCTCGCGCTGTGGCACCTGCAAAACTGCCGGACGCTTCTCCAGAAGCGCCTTTCACCCAAATCACTCGCTATGAGTACATTGACGATAGCCTTCAGCAGGCTCGGTTAGTTATGATGTGGCGAGTTCCAGGCATGGCAGAACTTCAGCAGACCTACGCGCTGGATGTCCTGTCCTCTGTTTTGGGGCGAGGACGCACGGCTCGGATGGTGCGCGATCTGCGGGAAGATCGGGGTCTCGTGTCTTCAATTTCAGTGAGCAACATGACTTACACCCAGCAGGGCGTGTTTTATATCTCAGCTCAGTTGCCTAGCGAAAATCTGGCGATTGTGGAAGCGGCGATCGCTCAGCATGTTGGCAGTCTTCAAACCGAGCTAGTTTCTGAAGATGAGCTTGAGCGTGTTCGGACTCTGGTGGCAAACCGCTATGTTTTTGGGAACGAAACGCCTAGCGATCGGGCTGGACTCTACGGCTATTACCAGGCTGTAATTGGCGATTTAGCCCCGGCGATCGACTATCCCTTGCATATTCAGTCCCTCAGCACGGCTGATCTACAAGCTGCCGCCCAGCAGTATCTCTCGCCAGATGCCTACAGTGTCGTGACGCTTAAGCCCAGCGAGAAATAATGCGGCTTTGGGTTAGCCTATGAGACTAGCCTAAGAGCTTAAGCGCCAGCGAAATTAGGCTCAGAAAGGTTAGAAACCCCACTGAGTCTAGCGCTGTCGTCAGTAAGGGACCACTAATTAGCGCTGGATCGAGGCTAAGCCGTTTCAAGCCCATAGGGAGCAATGTTCCTAGGCTTGCAGCGACTACGACGTTGATCATCATAACGCCACCCGCAATTAGGGCTACCCAACGCTCCGATGGGGTTGCCCAAATGAGAGAGAGCAGCCCCAGCGCCAAGCCCAAAGCGATCGCAGTTCCCATACCTGCCAGCAGCTCTTTGCGGAGAATCTTGAATGTATCGGCTACTGTCACTTCGCCGATGCCCAAGCCCCGCACGGTGACAGAGAGCGCCTGGATGCCGACAGTGCCGCTGGCGTTCGACAAAATTGGCATGATGACCGCCAAAACCGGAACTAAGGAAATCACCTGCTGAAAAGGGGCGATCGCGCTGGCGGCTCCAATATACAGCGCCATGTTTGCCACAAGCCAGGGTAACCGCTTGCGGAGAGTGACTCCTGGAGCAGATAATGCAGCTTCGTCTCCGCCGCTGACCCCCGCCAATTTTTGAATATCCTCAGTGGCTTCTTCTTCAAGAATGTCTACGATGTCATCAATGGTGACAATGCCCACCAGCCGATCCTCGCGATCGACTACAGGTAAAGCGATCAAGTCATAGCGCTTCATCAACTGCGCCACTTCTTCCTGGGGTGTTTCGGTGTAGGTTTTCAGCACTCGTTCGCTGGCAATGTCTCGAATCAGCGCAGATGGAATGGAGAACAAAAGCTGCCTCAGAGAAACTACTCGCACGAGTTTCCGCTGGTCGTCCGTCACATAGGCATAGTAAATTGTTTCCTTATCCTGTCCGGTCTGCCGAATTTTTTCTAACGCTTCCCCTACCGTTAGCCCTTGGCGTAGCTGCACATATTCGGTTGTCATTACCCGTCCGGCAGTGCCTTCGGGATAACCCAAGATAATTGCCGTTGCCTCGCGCTCTGTGGGGCTAATCTGTTGCAGCAAGCGCCGAACAATCCGAGCGGGCAGCTCGTCAAATAGCTCTGCCCGATCGTCTGGGCGCATGGAGTCGATCAACTGCCGCACATCCGCAGCATGAAGCGAACTAATCAGCTCTTCCTGAATATCGGGTGGCAGATACTCAAAAACATCCGTAGCCTTGTCTTTTTGCAGCAGACGAAAGGCGATCGCTCTTTGTTCGGGTGGCAGTTCCACGATGTAATCGCCCAAATCAATGGCTGGAAGCTTGGTTAGCTCCCACTTCATTTGATTTAGACCAGCCAATTCTGTCAGGTAAAACTGTTTTTCCTGAGTAAGCATGACGACCTCCTCTTGTCTCTCTCGCGCTGAGAGACAGGGTTCAACGAGGCGCAAAGCTCACTGAAACAAAACTCGTCAGGCTAGAGAGTGAATATAATGATGGATTAGCGGACTGTGGGGTAATGGACTATGGTCCATGAGAAATATCAATTCAACATCGACACCTGAGCGTTGCCAGATATCGCTAACACTTATGTTAACCCGCACAGGTCGCGATCGGCAGTGGCTCAACGGAATTTTCATACTAAAAGAGTATGGAAAGAGTATGGAAATAAAGCTCGATCGCCATACGCCAAAGGAATCTTGATTTACTCAAAGATGCTTTTAGGGCGTTTAGGGAATCATCAGCCCTTTGGTAGCCAGCCATTCTGGGTTAAACAGCCGCGATTGATAGCGAGCACCGCCGTCACACAAAATCGTGACGATCGTGTGTCCTGCCCCCATTTGCTTAGCCAGGGCAACGGCTGCCGCTACGTTAATGCCTACCGAGCCGCCCATAAACAAACCGTCTTTGCGCAAGAGCTGGTAGACCACCCGCAGCGCTTCGGGATCTTCTATTTGTAAGGCGTCGTCGATCGGCGCGCCTTCCATGTTTGCCGTGACGCGGCTATTGCCAATGCCTTCTGTAATGGAGCTGCCCGTCATAGAAATTTCTCCCGTTTTGGCGTAGCTATAGAGAGCGCTACCCATCGGATCTGCCAATACGCACCGGATGTCAGGATTTTTCTCTTTGAGCAGCATTGCCACCCCGGCATAGGTGCCGCCCGTGCCCGTAGAGGAAACCCAGGCGTCGATCGTGCCATCCGTCTGCTGCCAGATTTCGGCTCCTGTGGTTTCATAGTGGGCGCGGCGGTTTGCCAAATTATCGAACTGGTTTGCCCAGATGGCGTTTTCCATTTCTGCCGCCACTTGCCCAGATAGCCTGACGTAATTATCGGGATCTCTATAGGGGACTGCCGGAACTGTACGCACTTCTGCCCCTAAAGTGCGCAAGAGATCAATCTTTTCTTGAGACTGGGTGTTGGGAATGATGATGAGGCATTTGTAGCCTTTGGCATTGCAGATGTGAGCCAGCCCGATGCCTGTATTGCCAGCCGTGCCTTCTACTACCGTGCCGCCTGGTTTTAGCAAGCCACGTTCTTCAGCGTCTTTAATCATGTAGAGCGCGGCTCGATCTTTGACGGAGCCGCCCGGATTCAAAAATTCTGCCTTGCCTAGGATGTTGCACCCGGTTTCTTCACTGAAGCTGTTCAGCCGGATTAGGGGCGTATTGCCGATCGCATCTACAAAACTTTGCTTAATCTCCATATCTCTCAGCCCTCGTTCCACAATCCAGAGTCTTGATTTTGTCAGAATTTTGTCAGAATTGTGATCAGCGGCATGGCGGCAGCCTGTCACAGTTCATTCAAATTCTCTACCTTTTTACTTTAATCGGGACTTGACTCGGAAGGACTCAAAAAAATATGGCTATAGAGTGAGATTCATTGCTCTGCGAATCTGAATTTGTAGCAACCGCCAAGGCGGTTAGGACGGGGACATTTAGGGTGGGGCGCGAAGCGTCCCACCCTAAATGTCCTAAGCAGACTGGAGGCAGCCATACCAAAATTTTCATGAGATTACGCTGCGCTCTAGCTACCATTCTGAATTTGGAAAGTAGCGAGTGTGAAGGAATAAGTCGTTTTATTGAGATCTTTGTCTCTAGATTGAGCCGATGTAACTGTTGTTTCGTCTTATGTTTAGGGGGGGTTGCCATCAAGAGAAATCAGGGTATGGTGTAAATATGAAGAAAACCTTAAAAAGCGAGGTCACTATGAATCCCACGATGATGCAGCGGTTTTGGGCGCTGATTGAGGCAGTCCGAGTAAATATGCCGCTATCGTTAGATGATCAAAGCTTAGGGCAATGGTTAATTCGCCAAGTTACCGTTCAGGGCACGTTTGATACCCGTGAAGCGGCAATTCTGAGTGATTATATTGACTCTAGACTGCCGCTGATCCGCGACATGGTACAAGAGTATTAATTTTTGGCTGCCAGAAAATTTGTACAAGTATTAAACCCTTCTACGCTGCTCTGATTTCAAATTACAAATTAGGAGATGATAGTAGCTAAGCTTTCAGAAGCTAGCTGTACGTCAGGATCTTTTTGCGCTCGATGCAATGTCAATCTGCCTTCACTGGACTCAGCCTCTTTCAAGATTGTCAACAGTTATATCAGTTCCTTGACTTTTGCCAGCGTAAATCGATTGAAGACGAGCAGTCAAAGATTGCTAGCGTTTTTCTAGAAATTGATGCGATCGATCCCCTGGCTGTTTTAGATCAATGGAGCAAACCTCATCAGCTCCACTTCTACTTTGAGAATCGAGAACAGGAGTGGGCGATCGCGGCGATCGATGCGGCAATGTCCTTTGAGGTTTCTGGTTCCCATCGGTTTTTAGCCGTTCAGCAGTTTGTTCAAACCTGTTTCAATCAGCTCATTGCTAGCAGCACCAGCAATTTTCCTGGAGCCGTCCCGCGATTTTTTTGTAGCTTTGCTTTCTTCGATCAAGCTGCGCAGGATGCAGAGCATACTGAAATTACCCCAGCTTTTGCTCCAGCAACCGCTTTCTTGCCTCAGTGGCAGGTGATGCGTTGGCGCGATCGCAGCGCAATTTTGGCAAATTTTTTGATTCATCCTCAGTCGAATTTAGAGGATGTCACCCAAGCTATTTGGCATCAAGCTCAGGCTATAAGCGCTACGCCCTCGCATCCGTTCAATTTTTCCCATCCTATGCTTGACCTACTCAATAGGTCTGAAGCCTTAAAGCGCTGGCAAATCATTGATACGTTTCCTTTCTCAACGGCTGTTGCCTCGGCGCTACTTGACATTCAGCAGCAGCACTTTCATAAGTTGGTACTCGCCCATGCGATCGATGTCGTTTCGGGATTGCCCTTTCAAATTGGGCGATCGCTGCACAACCTGCGGCAGCGCTACCCTGATTGTCATGTGTTTTCCACCGGAAACGGTAGAGGGCAAAGTTTTATTGGAGCCAGTCCAGAACGACTGCTCAGCATTCAAAACCAGCTGCTGACCACAGATGCGCTGGCAGGTTCGGCTCCGCGGGGTAAAACAACTCACGAAGATCGGCAGTTTGCACGGCAGTTGATGAGTAGCGACAAGGAGCAGCGAGAGCACCGGGTCGTTGTAGACTTTATCACGGAACGGCTAGCGGCTCTGGGGCTGGTTCCTCAACGGGCGATCGCCCCTGTGCTGCTGCCGTTGTCTAACATTCAGCATTTGCACACGCCTATTCAGGCGGCTTTTCCTACCGATCGGCATCCGCTGGAAATTTTGGCGGCGTTGCACCCGACTCCGGCCGTTGCCGGAATGCCTCGCATCGCTGCCTGTCAACAAATTCAGAGATATGAACAGTTTGAGCGATCGCTCTATGCCGCTCCTTTGGGCTGGGTTGATGCCCAGGGCAACGCTGAATTTATCGTCGGTATTCGTTCTGCGCTGCTGCAAGGCAACCGTGCCCGTCTCTATGCCGGGGCGGGAATTGTTGCTGGCTCCGAGCCAGAACGGGAGTTTGCGGAAGTGAGGCTAAAGCTTCAGGCGCTATTGCAGGCGTTAATTTAACCCGTTCATTTAGACTGGAGATCGCCTCTCTAGATGCGCTGTTTCAAATCACCGCTATGACTTCAATTAATCTAGTTGCTGATGTTGACGATCTGAAACCCCTTCCCGACCATACGCAACTGCCGAAGTTGGATGGCACGCTTGTGTTCGAGGAGCGTGCCGGGAGCAGCCAAAACTTCCAACGGAGCGGCTCATGGGGTTATTGCGATCGCAGGGCATCGACCCCAATCTCGAATGACCCTTAATTTCAGCAACACCAACGCAATCTGGGCTTCAGTGCTGGCAGAAACTTTGTATCGCCTGGGTTTGACCACCGCAATTATTTGCCCTGGGTCACGCTCAACGCCGCTAGCGATCGCTTTTGCCCAGCATCCGCAGATTGAGGCAATCCCGATCTTAGATGAGCGATCGGCAGCTTTTTTTGCTCTGGGCAGGGCAAGACAGACGCATTTACCTGTGGTTTTGGTCTGCACCTCTGGTACAGCAGGCGCAAACTTCTATCCGGCAGTGATTGAAGCCAGAGAATCACGGGTGCCGCTGCTGGTGCTAACGGGCGATCGCCCCCCCGAAATGCGAGACTGCAACGCCGGACAAACAATCGATCAGCAAAAGCTATTCGGCTCCTATCCCAACTGGTATAGCGAGTTGGCAGTGCCCTCGCTAGATCTACTTCCCTATCTACGACAAGTCCTCCTACAGTCCTGGGAACGCGCCCTCTATCCGGTTGCTGGAGCTGTACATCTCAATCTCCCTTTCCGCGATCCCTTAGCCCCAAAACCTCAAGCCCAGACTCAAGCTTTCTCAGATCACTTTCCAACAGACTTTTTTGAAGCGATCGAAATCACCCCCTCCTTCCCCACTCCCCACTCCTTTTCTATTCCCCCTGAATGGCTCCAGTCCGATCGCGGTATTCTGATCGCTGGGGTCGCCCAGCCCCACTCTTCCCAAAACTACTGTGCCGCGATCGCTCATCTCTGTAAAACGTTGGGGCTACCCGTCCTGGCAGAAGCTCTTTCGCCCTTGCGCAATTTTGCAGACCTCAATCCCTACCTGATCTCAACTTATCCCCTGTTGCTACGAGATACAGAGCTTGCAGACAAGCTTGCCTCTGGCTGGGTGATCCGTGTAGGCGAAATGCCGACAAGTAAAGAGCTGCGGCAATGGCTCGCCAAAACTCAGCCTCGGCAGTGGGTAGTAGATGGAGGCGATCGCAATCTTGACCCTCTACATGGCAAAACCACACATTTGCGACTGTCGGTGGAACAATTGGCGATGATGATCCCCCTGGCGCATCAGCCTAATGCCTACCGATCTAATGCCTACCGATCGCTGTGGTGTGAAGCCGAGCAGCAGTTAAGAGAGGCGATCGATCGTACCCTCAGTGAGACAACAGACTGGTTTGAGGGCAAAGCAGCCTGGTTGATGTCTCAGCATCTGCCGCCCGCAACGCCGCTATTTATTGCCAACAGTATGCCCATACGAGATATGGAGTGCTTTTGGAAGCCAAGCAATCTTCAAATCCAGCCTTTTTTCAATCGGGGAGCCAATGGCATTGATGGTACGCTATCTACGGCACTGGGCGTGGCGCATCGGCAGCAGAACAGCAGCGTTTTACTGACCGGAGATTTGGCGCTGCTGCACGACACCAACGGATTTTTGATCCGCCACAAGTTTGTCGGACATCTGACGATCGTTCTGATTAATAACAACGGTGGCGGTATTTTTGAATCTCTGCCGATCGCCCAATTTGACCCGCCCTTAGAAGAATTTGAAGAGTTTTTCGCTACTCCCCAGGCGATCGATTTTGCCAAGCTTTGCGCTACCTACAACGTGGAGCATGAAGTGATGCAATCCTGGCAACAGTTTGTGCAACGGCTTAACCCACTTCCTGCTCAAGGCGTTCGAGTGCTAGAAATTCGTACCGATCGCAAGGCAGATGCCCAATGGCGACGCGGCAAAATGTATCGCTGAGCTGCTTTGAGCTGCCAGAGCCGCTTTGTAATTCCTTCATACCCAGAAAATAAAAATCGACTTTTACGTAACCTCTGGTTAAGCTAGTGAATGCCTATCCAGACATAACGGATCTAAAAAATAAATGGTAGCGACTCAAGCAAAACACGATGTCAAAGATCTTTCCCTTGCAGTTTTAGGGAAGCAGCGGATTGAATGGGCAGGACGAGAAATGCCCGTATTGAAACAAATTCAAGAAAGATTTGCCCAAGAAAAGCCGTTTGCAGGTGTTCGGCTAGTTGCATGTTGCCATATCACTACAGAAACCGCTCACTTGGCGATCGCGCTAAAGAGCGGCGGTGCAGATGCTATCCTGATTGCCAGCAATCCGCTGTCTACTCAGGATGACGTAGCAGCCAGCCTGGTTGCAGATCACGGCATTGCAGTCTACGCTTTCCGGGGTGAAGACAACGACACCTATCAGCGCCACGTCCGGATTGCCCTAGACCATAAGCCCAACATCATCATTGATGACGGGAGTGATGTGGTTGCCACCATGATTCAAGAGCGCCAAGAGCTTTTGGCTGATCTGATTGGCACCACCGAAGAAACCACGACAGGCATCGTTCGACTCAGAGCCATGCTGAAGGACGGCGTGCTGACCTTCCCGGCAGTCAACGTCAACGATGCGGATACCAAGCACTTCTTCGACAACCGCTACGGCACGGGTCAATCGACTCTAGACGGCATCATCCGCGCCACCAATATTTTGCTGGCTGGCAAAACCATCGTCGTTGCAGGCTACGGCTGGTGCGGCAAGGGCACGGCTATGCGGGCACGCGGTATGGGTGCCAATGTGGTCGTCACCGAAATTGATCCCGTTAAGGCGATCGAGGCAGCCATGGATGGCTATCGCGTCTTGCCAATGGCTGAAGCTGCGGCTGTAGGCGATGTGTTCATTACCGTTACGGGCAACAAGCACATCATTCGCCAAGAGCATTTCGAGAGCATGAAGGATGGGGCGATCGTCTGTAATTCAGGTCACTTCGATATTGAAATCGACCTGAAAGCCCTGAAAGAGCTGTCTTCTGAAGTCAAAATTGTCCGCAACTTCACCGAAGAATATCGCCTCCAGAGCGGTAAGTCGATCATCGTGATTGGCGAAGGTCGCCTAGTCAACCTAGCTGCTGCCGAAGGGCACCCCAGCGCCGTGATGGACATGAGCTTTGCAAACCAAGCCATGGCTTGTGAATATCTGGTGAAGAACAAAGGCAAGCTGGAGCCAGGTCTTTACTCTATTCCGGTTGAAGTCGATCAAGAAATTGCTCGTCTCAAGCTGCAGGCGATGGGAATTACGATCGATACCCTCACTTCTTCACAGATTGACTACATGAACTCTTGGACATCAGGAACCTGATACAGAGCCTTGCGCTTGGTTAACTATGGGTTATGCCAACTGTGGGTTACGCCATTGAAAATTGCTGTAATTTTAGGTTCAATCCAAAATCTAAATTCCTAGGTCATGCCGTAGGGTTTAGGTAATCATTGGCAGGGAAGATTTCTTCCCTGCTTTTTCAGGGCTTCATCGATCGATTAAGTTAAGCTCTACTAAGCAGAAAATTACTCTGTTTTGCGTTCTAATCCGCGAAGCTTTTGTATAGCAACTGCCAAGGCGGTTAGGACGTAAGCAAACTGGTGACAGCGATAGAACCTTTTCGTAGCCCCCCTTGTAACATCCCTTAAGGAAATCTGCTCATGGTTGAATGGATTACGAATTTGATGCAGTCTTTGGGCTATGTGGGAATTGCCCTGCTGATGTTTTTGGAAAACCTATTTCCCCCCATTCCCTCTGAACTAATCATGCCTCTGGCGGGATTCACAGCTGCAAAAGGTGAAATGGATTTGGCTCCTGCGATCGCTGCCGGAGTGATTGGCACCATGCTAGGGGCGTTTCCCTGGTATTATCTTGGCAAAATCTTGGGTGAAGACCGGATCAAGCAATGGATCGATCGCTATGGCGGCTGGCTAGGCATCTCTGCCAATGAGATTGATAAATCCAAGCGCTGGTTTTACAGGCACGGCAGCAAGGCAGTCTTTTTTGGACGGCTGGTTCCCGGTATCCGAACGCTGATTTCTCTACCTGCCGGGTTCAGCGATATGCCGATGTCGAAGTTTTTGATTTACTCAACGCTGGGCACGATCGCCTGGGTGAGTCTCCTCACCTTTGCCGGATATTTGCTGGGAGACAATTACGATCGCGTTGATGAGTATCTTGCCCCGGTTTCCAAGCTAGTCTTACTGGCGCTCCTGATCGCCTTTGGAGTTTGGGTGTTCCGCAAACGCAAGGGGCGATCTTCTGAGCAACGGTAACCGCTAATTGGCTTTCAGCTCTTTCAGTTCTTTCTCAATAGAGTCTAGCAAACCTCCGCAAGCGTCAATCAGCAAATCAATCACATAGCGAAATCCTGCTTCACCCCCGTAATAGGGGTCGGGCACCTCGCGATCGCTGTGGGTACGGCAAAACTCACACATCAGCTTTACCTTGTCGGCGTAAAGCTGTTCGCGATCGAGCCGCAGCATATTGGCGCGATTGTCTTCATCCATTGCCAAAATCAGGTCAAATGCCTCGAAATCGCTGGCTTCAACACCACCATGGGTAAACTGCCGCGCGGCTCCCTTCAGCACAATGCCTTGCTGAGCGGCAGCAGCAGCCATGCGGCGATCGGGCGGACTGCCAATGTGATAGCTGGAAGTTCCGGCAGAGTCGCAGACAATCTGATCCTGTAGCCCTCTTTGCTGAATCAGGTGATTCATGATGTTTTCGGCAGAGGGCGATCGACAGATGTTGCCTAAGCAAACGAACAGCAACTTATAAGGATGAGCCATAGGAACTAGAGGCAGACTAGAGAAGGGGCATACTTTCAGAGTACAGAAGGGTCATGCAAAAAAAACGTGACAAAAGGGAAATTAGAGCCTATGCGGATATTGAGCTAGCTAAATTGCTAAGCACGATCGCCTCGCAGCAAGATATATCTCTCTCTCAGCTGATTAATGAGGCGATCGAAATTTATTTGCAGCAAGACAAAATCCAGTCTTTGATTGAGAAACACAGCCTGGACGAGATCAATGGAGAAGAGCAAGAAGAGCCTTAGAAATGAGCATAGAACTCAATTTGAGCCTTTTCAGGATTAAGATTACCTGACCTGGAGATGCGACAGCACAGATAAAATCCGGCTGGTTTCAGTTGATGTCTGCTATAGTGTTGAAATAAATAAGGGTATGTAGCTCAGTGGATAGAGCATCAGGTTCCGGTCCTGAGGGTCGGGGGTTCGAGTCCCTCCATGCTCGTAAGGTTTAGACTTTTGTTTAGATATGCCGCAAATGGTCTTGTGAATTAGTGCGTGTCCTGAAAACACCCTTAAGAGTCCACAAAATCGATAGATCCTGCTGCTAAAATACGAAATTGTGGCATTCGCTCCAGTCTGCGCGCCGCTGAATCTTTACAGTTCTCATCCGTCTGCCCCAGACTGGTGCCGTTGACGGCGACAGACCGATGCTATTTTTGGAGTCCTATGTCTTTTTCTGCCCTCGGTCTGTCCGATGAAATTGTTCGTGCTGTTACTGCACGCGGATACACCGAACCTACCCCCATCCAGCTCCAAGCCATTCCAGCTGTTCTGTCCGGTCAAGATCTCTTGGCGGGCGCCCAAACCGGAACGGGGAAAACAGCTGGTTTTACCCTGCCTATTCTGCAACTGCTCTCGAAACCCTTTGCCCGGAACGAACCGATTCGGCGATCGCCTGTACGGGCGCTGATCTTGACTCCCACCCGCGAGTTGGCGGCGCAAGTTGAGGAAAGCGTGCGCGAGTACGGCAAGTACCTCAACCTCAATTCCATGACGATTTTTGGCGGCGTTAATATCAACCCGCAGATTCAGAAGCTCAAGGGTCGCGTGGATATCTTAGTGGCGACTCCCGGACGACTGCTGGATCACGTGCAGCAGCGGACAGTGGATCTGTCGCGTATTGAGATCCTGGTGCTAGATGAAGCCGATCGCATGTTGGATATGGGCTTTATTCGAGATATTCGTCGCATCCTGACATTGCTACCCAAGCAAAGGCAAAGTCTGCTGTTTTCGGCAACTTTCTCCAACGAGATTAAGGCGCTTGCCGAAGGAATGCTGAATCAGCCTGTGCTGATCGAGGTGGCACGGCGCAATGCCACTGCCGAACTGGTGGCACAGAAGGTTTACCGGGTCGATCGCGAAAAGAAGCACAATTTGCTCTCACACCTGATTAGGCAAAAGAACTGGTATCAGGTGTTGGTGTTTACCCGCACAAAGCATGGAGCCGATCGACTCTCGAAGCAGCTTTCCAATGATGGTATCCCGGCGATGGCGATCCATGGCAACAAGAGTCAGATGGTGCGCACTCGCACTCTGGCAAAATTCAAGGATGGTAGCCTTCAGGTCTTGGTGGCTACTGACATCGCCGCCAGAGGTATTGACATTGTGGAATTGCCCCATGTGGTCAACTTTGACTTGCCCTTTGTGCCCGAAGACTATGTGCATCGGATTGGGCGCACGGGTCGAGCAGGTTCAGAAGGCGAGGCTTTATCGCTGGTCTGCGTTGATGAAAATAAGCTGCTGGCAGACATCGAAAAAGTGATTAAGCGATCGATCCCCCAAGAAGTAGTTGCTGGCTTTGAGCCTGATCCCAGCATCAGACCTGAGCCGATCCCCAATGGCGGCAATCAACGGAAGCAGATGGGGCGAGGTCAGTCGTCTCCGCGCCAATCGTCTTCTCACAGCCAGTCATCTCACAGCCAGCCGTCTCACAGCCAGTCATCTCACAATCGAGATAAGCCTGCTGAGGGCAGCAAGCCCCGCCTTCGGGTTGCGCCCCCTGCTCCTTCAACCTCTTCAGGCGATCGTCGCCGACGCTAGAGCGAATCGTTTCCGCTGATTAAGAGGGTCGCGGCGCGACCCTCTTAATGTTTTGTAGCTGTAGCTGTAGCTAGTTTGCTTAAAACATTTAGGGTGGGGCGCGAAGTGCCCCACCCTAAATGTCCCCGTTTTAACCGCCTTGGCGGTTGCTCCATCTCAATGCTTGAAACGAGCTGGGTTATCAGTGAGCCGACTGTAGCTCACCCGGATCAATGTTGATAAACGGCACGGCTCCATTGCCGCCCAACACCTGTGGGAATTTGCCGTCCCATTTCTCGATCGCCTGTTTCTGCAATAGCTCTGCGGTCAGGGTTTCCCGCAGCAGCCGCTGAGCTTCTGCCTGTCCTTTAGCGCGATTAATGGTGGCTTCTGCCTCTTGCTCCGCTTCACGGGCAATGTAAACGGCACGCTGTGCCCGCTGCTCAGCAATCTGTTTTTCTTCGACTGCCTTTGAGAACTCGGTAGAAAAGGTTAGATCGACAACGCTGGTATCTAAGACGATGATGCCGTACTTGTTGAGGCGATCGCCCAATGCCACGTCAAAGTCTTGCTTTAGCTCCTCCCGCTTGGTAATGGCTTCTTCGACCGTGCGCCGTGCAGCAGCAACTTTGAAAGATTCCTGAGTCTGGGGCGCGATGATTTTGGAGACGATGTTTTGCAAAGTACCTTGAGTTCGGCGAATGGTCACGACCTGAAGCGGGTCGAGGCTGAAGTTAATGGCAAAGCTGGCTGTCAGCTGCTGTAAATCTTTAGTAGAACTCTGGGCTGGCACTTCAAACTTTTGCACCGTTACGTCATAGATATCTACGACTGAAACCAGAGGCGGCTTAAAGTGAACGCCTTCTAGCAGCGCTCCATCGGTGGCTTTCCCCAAGATGCTCAGCACGCCCGCCTCGCCAGGATTTATGATCACGAAAGAATTTAGCCCGACGATCGCCAGGACACCCAGCAACCCCAAAAATACTGTCGTCTGCCAATTGGGCTGACTCTTCATTGCTTCTTCCTGCATTCTGTTCTCTTTGACTGTAGCAATCGAAAGGCTGTAGCAATTGAAATCAACAGCCATTGAAATCAACAGCCATTGAAATCAACAAAATTTCTGAAAACCGTTGCATAACATTTTGCAGTGCTGCCGATATCTCTACATGCAGCCGGAAAGCCAAGCAAAACGCTAGCTAACCCAACGCATCTGTAAGACACGCATATACTTCAGGAGCAATTCAAATGGCAATTATTCGCGGAACTCAATTTAGCGACAACGTTTTATACGGCAATAGCGAACTGTACGGCACCATCAGCAACGACACTATCTATGGCTATCCTTCCTCTGGAGCTGGCTCTGGCTTCAACGACTACGATGGCTACGATCGCCTTTATGGTTTTGGCGGCAATGATCTCATGTACGGCGGCAACCAAGACGACTCTCTCTATGGCGGCGAAGGCAATGACACCCTATACGGCGGATTGAACGTCAACCAATCCGGAAACGACTACTTGGTGGCTGGCAATGGTAATGACTGGCTGTATGGCGGTGCGGGCAATGACACGCTGTATGGTGAAGCAGGCAATGACCGTCTGTATGGCGAAGCAGGCAATGACTACCTGTATGGCGGTGCAGGCAATGACTACCTCTCAGGTGGAGAGGGCGATGACTACCTTTGGGGTGGAGATAGCAACGATACGCTGACGGGCGACGCAGGTAATGACACCCTCATCGGTGGCTATGGCTACGATACGCTGACAAGCGGCAGTGGCTTCAACAAGTTTCAGTTCGTTAACAAGTACGAAGGCGTTGACACCATTACTGACTTTAGCTCCTACAGCGATGACATCAGCGTCGTGCAGTCTGGATTTAAGGTCAAGGGATTCCTATTTGGCGACGTTAGCCTGTCAGTGGGAACGATTAGTTCTACGCAGTTCCGCTTAGGTGCTAAAGCCCTAGATTCTAACGACTATTTCGTTTACAACCGATCGACTGGAGCGCTGTTCTTCGATCGCGATGGATCGGGCAGCTCAGCTCAGGTTCAAGTTGCAACACTATCTAACAGAGCTGCAATGAGCTACAGCGATATCTCAGTAGTTGCGGGTTAGATAACCATAGTCTAATCCTGAGCAACATAGGCTAAACAACATAGGCCACATATTTCCTCATAGTCCTGCCATAGGTTCTTCATAGTCCCCACAACCGCCCTAGAAGCGATCGCTTCTGGGGCGGTTTATCCTAGGAGCCATAGCAGATGTAGTCGATCGCAAAAAACATCCCCTGATTGAGCCATGCCGATGTTTTTATACGGAAACCAGATACTTTTCTCGGATAATTGAATGGACCCACCCTCGGCAGCGTTCAGTCCGGCGTTCATTTTCATTAAGGAGTAGGCAATGGTCATCCAGGAGGAGTCGCAATCAATTTCCTTTCAATTCGCTCAAAAGTCGCTCAAGCCCAGACAAAAGCGGCGATCGATTGGAGCAGGTCTAGCTTTGGGTATTGCAGCAACTTGCTCGGCAGTGCTGATTAGCGGCGATCGGGTGGCAGCGCTTCCCTCCCAGAGGAGTCAGACCCCGTTAGTCAATTCCTCAGTCAATTCCTCGTTAACGGCTAGGCTGTACTCTACCGTCGAGACAACGCAAATTTCTACAGATGCCGATAATAGTGCATGGCTTTATCAGGGCGTTGTGCAACTCTCCTATGCTGGGATCATTGCCTGGGTGATTGCGTTGCTGCAAAGCAGCGGCAAGTAGGGAGTTAAGGGACAATCGATGGGAAGGGTTGTGCGATCGTCCCAAGCAGTAATTTCAACCGTTCCGCAGCCAAGATTGTATTGTGCTCCAAACAATTTTCAACCTGTTATGCTGAACCAGCTCGGCTAGCGGCATAGAAGATTTTAACTGTTCTACTCCTACTCAATAGAGCCTGGGGTAGTATTCATGCAATGATTTTTTGGGGTGTAGACTTTGCCCACACCCCAAAAAATCATTACCTCATGGGGACTGCCTGGTTGCTGACGCAGTTTTAATCCAGGAAGGTTTAGTATACCTACTGCTTCAACCAAGATTTTGCCAAAATATTGAGAATTTGCCCTGCAAACTGATAAGTTAATCAGGGTTGCATGAGGGAATACACTTCCTCTTCTGAAAAACCTAGTAGATTCTTAGTGAAGCCTAGTAGAGTCTTAAAAAGCCCATTAGATTTAGTAGCCGTATTCGTAACGGAATATATATGCGCATAGTAGCTCTTGTTCCCGGCGGGATTGGCGACCAGGTTCTGTTCTTCCCAACCCTAGATGATTTGAGAAAGAACTACCCAGATGCCGAAATTGATGTGGTGGTAGAGCCGAAGGCAAAAGCTGCCTATCGGCTCTGTAAGTCGGTAGATGACGTGCTGCTGTTTGACTATGGCGATCGCAACAGTCCGGCAGATTGGGCTAACCTTCTGGGGGTGATGCGCGATCGTTACTACACGGTTGCACTTTACGCTGGGCAAGGCTGGGGCGTAGAGCTACTGATGTGGATGACCGGGATTCCGACACGGGTAGGCTATGACAGCAGCGCGGGCAAGGGATTCTTAACCGATGTTGTGCCTGATAAATCTAATCAATATTCGGCTCATCGTTATCATGACCTGCTGCAAGGGGTGAATATCTCGACGGTAACTCCTGATTTAGCGATCGCCATTCCCAAAAAAGATCTGGATTGGGCAGAGGGTGAGCAAAAGCGGCTAGGCATCAAGGGCAGTGGCTATGTGTTGATTCACGATGGATCTGGCGAAGCGTATCCGATCGATCGCTGGAAAAGCATTGTCCAGAGCTTCCGACAACAGCAGCCTAATCTGCCAATCGTGATTGCTCAATCCAGCGAATATTTAGAATTAACGACGGCGCTAACTTCAGACTATCCTGAACTCAAGGTGACAGATCCAGGCGATCTAGGCAAGCTTGCCGCCATGATTGCCGGAGCAAATTTGATGCTATGTACCGAAAGTGCGCCCATGAACCTTGCCGTTGCGCTTCAGGTTTATACTGTCGTCTTGCGCAATTCTGCAAACGCAACTCCGCTGCCTCAAAGCGACAAACTGGCGGTTATTGCTTCTGAGACAGGCAGAGTTGCAGACATTTCGCCCGATCAGGTCTTGTCAACGGTGTGGGGCGCTTAGTGCGCTACCCAAAGATCAGGCATAAGCGCTATGCACACACTTTTTTCACATTGGGAAGCTGACTGACCTGATGCCACCAAGCCCGCAGTTTCGGAGTCTGAGCGATCGTCGCTTCATACTCCGGAGTCTGTGACAGGTAGGTGAAGACTGGAATCAGGTAGAAATCGGCGATGCTAACTTCGGAACCCAGCAAATATGGACTGCCTACCGTCAGAGACTCGATCGCCTCTAGCGCTGTTTTGACTGGAGCAATGGCAGCTTTCACCTTGTCCTCATCAGTTTCACCTCCCTGGCTGGGCACAATCAACCGCTGAATAGCAATTAACCCGATCGCGGGTGCGTAGAGATGGCTGTCCACAATTCCCATGATCTGATGCATCCGAGCCTGCTGCAATGGCTCAGAGAAGCTAAACCTATGGCTAGCTAAAATCGTATCTAGGTAGCCCATAATGGCAGTCGTTTCGTAGATAAACGCCCCGTCTACTTCCAAGGTCGGCACCTTACCAAACGGATTTTTGGCGAGATACTCCGCCGACTGGTTTTCACCATTAAAGATATCAACCTCTTTGAGTTCATAGGCTGCACCTGCTTCCTCCAGCAGTAGCCGAACGATGCGGACATAGACACTCACAGGAGTACCGTAAACCGTAAGTTGCGCCATATCTTGTAAATCCTGCAAAAATGAGACGGCCTACATTAACTTTGTGAACGAACTATTCGTCAACGAAGTCAATATAGGTTGTTTTCATGATCCCTGTCAACTGGTTCGTGAACGAAATATAATAGGGACACTTTTGTCTATTTGCGACCCGTAATTTTGTCAAATGTCCCTAGATTAGGCGAGCAATTGTGCTTTGCTCTGTATGCTGCTTCCAATACTCTTACTCGTACCTACCGATCGCTACTGGAGCCTCTAGATCTCACCTATCCACAGTTTGTGGTGATGATGGCGCTGTGGGAGCAAGACAGCGTGTGCATTACGCATCTAGCAACCTGCACAAAGCTGGGGCTACCTACAATGACTCCCTTACTTAAACGACTTGAAGATAAAAAGCTGTTGAAGCGCGAAGCCTCACCCGCAGACGATCGCCAAAAGCTGATTGTGCTGACGACCGAGGGCAAAGCTCTAGCTGTTCAAGGGGAGGCGGTCACAAAGGAAGCGTTTAGGCAGACTGGCTTCCAGCAATCAGAAGCCATGCAACTGCTTGATTTGTGCCATCAAATGCTCAAGCGAATGGAAACCGATGAATCGCTCTAACCTGCCTTGATGATGCATCTTCAGGCTTTAATGGTGCATCTAAATTCAGTAGACTGGTGCTGTCCCCTACCGGATCGCTAGAATGGCGAATCTCAAGCAAAATGACGATTCTCAAGCAAATGACGGCACTGGGAATCGATCGACGCGATCTGCGGGCGTTCTCAATTCTGGCAGTGTTTTTTGGGGTATTGATTGCGTTAGCAGGTTCCAGAATTTTTAGCCATGCGGCAAAAACCGATCGCCTGAATAGCTTGCTCGACAGCAAATCTTGCTCGAAGTGCGATTTGGATGATGCTCATCTAGAAAACGCCAATTTAGAAGGAGCAGTTCTGAAGGACACCACCCTTCGACGCGCCCATCTCTCGCAAGTCAATTTGCGAACGGCAAACTTGACGGCAGCAATTCTTAGCGAAGCTGACCTGACTGGAGCCAACTTGAGTAACGCAACGCTGGAGGAAGCAATCCTCAACGGCAGCATCTTGAAAAATGCCAATTTGAGTGAGGTAGACCTTAACGGAGCTTACCTGGGAGACAGCACGCTGCAAAATGCCAATCTGAGCAATGCAGATTTGAGCAATACTAATCTGGCACGGGCAGACTTGAGCAACGCCAATCTGCGGGATACTGATCTGAGCAATGCTGACTTGAGCCGAGCCGACTTAAGGATCGCAGATTTGCCTAGGGCAGATCTGGGGGGGGCTATGCTGCAAAAAGCAAGGCTAAATAGCGCAAACTTAACGCGAGCCAACCTATCTAGAGTCGATCTGACGCGCGCCAATTTGTCGCGATCGCAGCTGCGGGATGCCAATCTAGGCAACTCCAACCTCACGAGAGCAGATCTGCGGGGGGCTGATTTGACAAACACCTATCTGGGCGAAGCAGACCTGAGCAACGCCGACCTGCGAGGGGCAAACTTGAGCGGCGCAAATTTTTCTAAGGCTAACTTGACGGGTGCCAATCTGCGGGGCGCTAACTTGACAGGTGCTAACCTAAAACGCGCCAACCTCACCGATGCAGATGTCACAGGAGTCGATCTGAAAACGAGTCGGTTTTGCAAAACCACCCTGCCCGACGAAACCATTAATAATCAGGACTGTTTCTGACGCTCATTATCTTGTCACTCTCTGTCTTATGGCTGTTTCTGTCTTATGGCTGTTTCTGTCTTATGGCTGTCGCCAGTTTGCTCAGGATCGTGGATTAAATAACCTGTACAACCGATCTGCCGTAAAGGCTTAGCAATGCTAAGCCCCTACCCCAAGAATTACATCTTGTTAAATCCATGTTCCTTAGGACATTTTGGGTGGGGCGCTAAGCGCCCCACCCAAAATGTCCCCGTACTAACCGCCTTGGCGATTGCTATAACTCTCTGAAATACTGCGGACGACAGGGATTGCCCCAGCATACTTGTTGATCTGGCAAATTTTTCGTCACTAGGCTACGAACGCCAACCACCGCATTTGCCCCGATCGCCACTCCAGGGGCAATAAAACAGTCACTTGCGACCCAGACTCCATTGCCAATGACGATCGCTGCCGTCTTTAGCCCAAAAGCCGAGTCATGAATGTCGTGACTGCCAGTACAGAGGTAGCTCTTTTGCGAAATAACGCAGTGCTGCCCAATGTCAATACGATCGAGGCTGTATAGCACTACATCATCGCCAATCCAGCTAAAGTCACCAATGCTAACTTTCCAGGGATAGGTGATTCGAGCCGTCGGGCGAAGGATTACGCCTTTACCCACCTGAGCGCCAAATCTGCGTAGCAACCAGACGCGCGTAGAATTTGCGAAGTGGGGCGTGAGTGGAAAGGCGATGCCCTGCACCAGCCACCACAGCAAAATTGTCCAGCCCGGACGACCGCGATCGAAGCTTGATTGGTCGTAACGACTCAGATCAACCAGGGCTGGAGCATTGGCTAGAACATTAGGAAGAGTATCGTTAGTTGAAACTGACATTTCTATCTGTGTTTAAGGGGCGATCGCTCCATCAATCGTGATTTCAGGCGCATCGGGCTGCGGCTTGTTGAGGCTGCCGCCAAACCGGAGTTCATGCAGCTTTACGCCAATCTGATATTCATATTGGCTGAGCAGACGCGCATAGATATAGCCTGCTTTGCCGTCCAAGAACCCTAGGCGCAGGATGTAGGTGATGAAGAAGCGGAGGAAGGGCTTGAACGGTAGCCGCACCCAGACTTTTTTAAGAAACCGCTTGCGCTGCACGGAGTCTCCAAAGAAGTTTGCCCCGATCGTTTCACTTTCTCCCATACCTGTCAGCAGATTATAGTAAACCTGCGCCTCCCAATTTGAGTAACGATTATGTCTCTCTATCCAGTGATATAGATTGCGAAAATCGATATGCAGCATATCATTTTTCAGGTATCCAATTTTCCCTGAAATCATCACATGCTCATGCACTTCATTATCACCCGTATTGCGAATCTCTTCGGTGTGAAGGTTCTCATATCGTCCTTGGGCATGACGAAACAGGCGCAGATTCCAGTCAGGATATTTGCCGCCAAAGCGAATCCACTGTCCCAGGAAAAAGACACGACGATTCAGGTAATAGCCTGCGTGATCTGGGTTTTGAATGGCGATCGCAATTTCTTCCCAAAGCTCCGGCGTGATCCGCTCATCACAGTCCACAATCAGCACCCACTCGTTCTGAAACGGCAGATTTTCTAGCGACCAATTTTTCTTTTTGGGCCAGCGTCCGTTAAAGCAAAACTGCACCACCTTCGCGCCGTAAGATTCGGCAATTTCAATGGAGCGATCGCTGCTTTGAGAATCAACCACAAAAACTTCATCGGCAGGGATGAGGCTGGCAAGACAGGCTGGCAAGTTGGATTCTTCGTTTTTAGCAGGGATGAGAACGGAGATGGGAAGTTTGGACATAGGGAGAGGGGGGGTGGAAAGTGGGTTTCGACGTGAGTATTCAGCCGAACGGGAGTAGGGAGTGGGAGCTATAGACTTGAGGCTGTGCTTCAGCATTCCTTGAACTGTGGCTTTGAGATAGCCGACTTGTCCGTAGGCATAGGCAAAGTTGTCGAAACGTTGAGCGGGATCATGCCAGTGTTTTAGCGATCGCCATACTCCGCGCAACAGCTTTTCACCGCCATGGAAAAGCTGCCGGACTCCGACAGGGCGAGCCAACTGTTCGCGGTAGCTTTCGCTGATGCCCTGCCACCAGCCGCGATCGAGAAACCATTGGGGATACAGCCGCTCTGGGGCAACGTTGTGGGCAACGTGAGCGTCTGGCAGATAGGCAACTTGCCAGCCCTGTGCCAGCGCTAGTTCGGTCATATGCAGCTCTTCGTTGGAGAGCAGATTTTTACCCACCCGACCGAGTTGGCAATCGAAGCCACCCACCTTTTCTAAAAAACTGCGGCGGATGGAATAATTTAATCCGCGAGGCGTGAGTCCAGGTTGGGTAATGAAAATTTTTTGATTGCCTAAATCATACGCACCCAAGTTGCTGGCTAAACCGGGCGAAAGCCAGAGGGGCGGATGAGTACCGTCTGCCCACAGTAGGGTAACTTTGCCCCCAGCGATCGCCAATTTTTCGTCTTGCTGGTAGGCTTCGTACAAAACCTGTAGCCATTGGGGGCTAGCAACCGCATCGTCATCCAGGTATGCCAGGATGGGGCTTCGCGCTGATCTTGCGCCTGTGTTGCGGGCGATCGAGAGTCCGGTAGTGGCTTCATAAACGTAGCGTAAGCGATCGTCCGGCGTACTTTCAGACAGGCGTTCGCCGACTACTTCTCTAGTGCGATCGCGGGAGGCATTATCCACCACGATTACCTCAAAGTCGCCAGCAAATTCCTGAGCCAAAAGGCTATCGATTGCGGCTCCTAAATACTGCTCTCGGTTGTGGGTACAGACGATCGCGGAAATCTGTGGATTGAGCATGACTAGACCTCGCGGGTGACTCACCGAGTGGCAAGCCTTCACCCGCTAGGATGCCCAGAGACGCGATCGGGCTAACGCTCTAAATTTAGGCGTTGCTGGTTTTATGTATGATTTTTTTGAAAGGGTCACTCCGTGACCCTTTCAAAAAAATCATACCCAGATTCAACACTGCCTAAGTTTATTGCTTTAAGGTCTAACTGCTTTAAGACCTAGTAGTGATTGCCTACCTTGCGATGATGAACGGCGGTCAGCCCGTCGATCTTAGAAACGCGACCCAGATCAACCGTGCTGTAGACGAGCCAGTGATCGCTGCATTCCATGCGGCTCACTACCTCGCACTCCAGGTATGCCAACGCATCCGCCAAAATGGGAGAGCCATTGCCCGCCGCGTAGGTTTTAATGCCCGCAAAGCGATCGGCTCCCGGTGCAAATCGCTTCAGGAAGTGCTTCATCAGTGGCTGATAGTTGCCTTCTTCCAGCACGTTAAGCACAAAGCGATCGCCCACATGCATAAAGGACTCGATCGCCCGATCTTTTGCCACGGCGATCGTAAAGCCAATGGGCTTGAGGCTGGCTTGAGACACCCAGGATGCCAGCATGGCGCTAGACACGCCTTCTTTCATCGCTGTAATAATATACAATCCGCCGCTCAGCCGACCCAGGGCTTTATCCAGCTCATTGTCTAGCGACTTCATTTGCTTGACGGCGCGATCGCGGGTTAGCCACTGTCCTAGATCGGTTCCGGCTTCTTCACAGAGTTGGAAGGTCGATTTATTGGGGGTTTCTTTGATCAAGATGGGCGCGAAGCCTTCCCTGACACCAATTTCTTGAAACTGATTGCGGAGGGGGTAGACAGATTCATCATCACCGCCGCCCACTTCAAACAAACCTATCGTTTGCTTGGCATTGGTTGCCGCCAAAATTGTGCCGATCGCCGCTCTTGTAGCGTTGGCAAACTCGCCCGTCTGGGGCGGCATTCCTATCACCACACCCGACGCAAGGCTGACCATTTCGCTGATTTCGTGTGGCTCTGCATACTTAAGGTCTAGCAGTTCCACCGCCACGCCCGTTTTGGTGATGCCTTGGGCGATCGCCTGAGCGAGTGCCTCCCCATAGCCATAGTCGCTGGCGTAGAACAGAGCAACGGTAGTTTCGGCTTTTGCCTGTGCCTGACTCCAATCCCGGTAGCGTCCCACCAATTCAGGAACGTTGTAGTGCAGCAAAGGGCCATGTCCAGTGGCGATCGTCTTAATTTCAGGCAGCTCCTTCATTCGCTTTAGGGCAGCTAGCACCGATCGCGCGTTGGGTCCCATCAAGCAGTCGTAGTAAAGCTTGTAGTCAGCATCCAAAATTTCCAGGTCTTCGTCGTAGGTGTGGTCATCGCAGAAGTGCAGCCCAAACACATCGCAGGTGAACAGAACGCTGGTTTTGTGATCAAACGTCAGAATTGTGTCCGGCCAATGCAGGTTAGGAGCCGAGACAAATTCCAGCTCATGCCCTTTACCCAGATCTAGGCGATCGCCATTCTTAATCTGCATTCGCTCAAACGGCTGATGCACCTGATCATCCAAAAACTGCATTGCCACCTTGGAACCCACAACAACAATATGAGGGGCGCGCTGCAAAATATCTTTGATTAAGCCGCTGTGGTCGGGTTCAGTATGGCTAACGATCAGGTAATCGATTTCGGCAGGGTCGATTAGATCCATCAGCTTTTCCAGGTAGAGCTGGCGGAATTTCTCGTGAGAGGTGTCTACAAGAGCAATCTTGTCGCCTCGGATCAGAAAAGAATTGTAGGTCGTGCCGTTTTCCAGCTCAAATTCAATATCAAAGCGATCGCGATCCCAGTCAAGCGATCGAATAGTGGTGGTGTCGGCTGCAATCTCCTGAACCTGTAGCGTCAATCGGCTGAGAGAGCGTTCCGCAAGTGCGACCATACCTAACCCTCCTAAAAATGCTTTATTAAGATATTTCTCTACTTCTCATTATGGGGTCGTAGACCTAACTTTTGTAAAGTTCTAATAAGCAATACTACTCATTGAGTAGGCTTATATTGATTTTAGATTTTGGATTATGCAACTTCAAAATCTGGCTGTTTTTGGACAAAATTTTCCCTGTCCTAAAATCAAACCTCTAAGATAGAGAAGAGAGGGTGAAACCCCGCTATACTTTCCTCAAAAGTGTTTTAATACTTGATGCGACTAGGGCTATATCCATGACCTCATATGCCACTTCTACTGCGCGATCGGATTTGAGCGAGTTGCGTCGGCTTAAGTCCTTGCTACCTCCTGAACTCAAGAGCTGGGTCACAGTTGAGGCAGCAACGGCTGTAAATCCGCCGCTCGTTACTTCTGAAGAAATCGGCAAGGATCAAGTTGAAGTTCAGGTGGATCTGGCAAAGTGGGAAATGCTGGCGCTCGATCAGCGAAATCTGCTGTTCTGGCATGAGGTAGCGCGCATTCAAAATGACACCATCCCTAAAGACGGTTGGGAAATGGCGGCATTGGCGATCGGTCTAGGCGGCGCAGTCGGAGAACTCTGGGTGCAGGATGGCTTGCTCTTGTTCTTGGCATTGGGGCTTTGCGGCGTGTCCGGCTGGCGCTTGTATCAGCGCAACAACGGCATGAAGACCCTGAAGGAAGCGATCGATGCTGACGAACGGGCGATCGCGCTGGCGACCCGCTTTGGCTACACGTTACCCAACGCTTATAAGAGTTTGGGTAGCGCCTTGAAGGTGCTGATTGAACAGACGCCCAAGAAAAAGCAGCGCAAGAAATATGAAGATCGGCTGGATGCCCTAAAGAAGAGTGCAGCCAAGGCGAAAGAGAAGGCAAAAACAGGCGGTCGTGAACCTGTCGATTCCTATTCAGATGCCTACTGATTTTGATGCCCTTTAAGGGAAGAACCTCATGCATTCTGCTCGACTGGAACTGCGATCGTATCGTCGTCCTTTCCGCCAACCTCTCAAGACCTATCACGGGCTGTGGAGCCTGCGCGAAGGGATTGTGCTAAAGCTAACGGATGACGAAGGGCGAGTCGGCTGGGGTGAAATTGCGCCAATTGTTGAATTCGGCACCGAAAGCATGGGGCAGGCGATTCAGTTTTGTCGATCGCTTCCCCAGATTACGCCTGAGCTAATTGAGCAGATTCCCGGTGAGTTCCCTGCCTGTCAATTTGGGTTAGAATCTGCCTGGGAGACGCTGACGACAAATGGAGCGATCGCCCATGACTTTACCCAATGCCACCTGCTGCCCTCTGGAGCCAATGCTATGCTGACTTGGCAGCCGCTCTGGCAGGCCGGGGCACGTACCTTCAAGTGGAAAATTGGCGTAGCGCCCCTCAACGAAGAGCTGAACCTGCTGGAGAATTTGTTTGGCGCTCTGCCTGCTGGAGCGCAGCTTCGGTTAGATGCCAATGGCGGATTAAGTTGGGAGGCAGCCTGTGAATGGCTTCAAGTTTGCGATCGCTACCCTGTCGAGTTTTTAGAGCAGCCCTTGCCCCCCGATCAGCTTAGTGAAATGCTGCAACTGCGCGATCGCTACACCACGCCGATCGCCCTAGATGAGTCGGTAACAACCCTCGATCAGCTAGAATTCTGCCATCAGCAGGGCTGGCGCGGCATTTTTGTGATTAAGGCGGCGATCGCGGGTTCTCCTACGCGGCTACGGCAAATTTGTCAGGAGTGTCAATTAGATGTGGTCTGGTCTTCGGCGTTTGAAACGGCAATCGCGCGGCAATATATTCTCAACACACTGATCCCCTCACTACCTCTTTCAGAACGAGCGATCGGATTTGGGGTCAAGAGTTGGTTTGCCAATTCTGTGCTGGATCAGCCAGAGTTTGAAGAGATTTGGCGCAGCCTAGAGCCAGTTAGCGCAAGGGGATAGAAATTCACCATTCTATTGCTTCAACCACTCTCCAAACTCCTCAACAAATCGATCGCTCAAAATAGACTCCCGAATCCGCTGGGTGAACCGAATCAGCTCCGTAATGTTGTGAATCGACAGAAGCGTGTAGGCTAAAAGCTCCTGCGATCGCAATAGGTGGCTAAGATAAGCCCGTGTAAAGGTCTGGCAAGTATAACAGGGACAATCACTATCCAGCGGCGTAAAGTCCTCGCGGTATCGGGCATTTTTCAGATTCCAGCGATCGCCCTGCACCAGAGCGCTGCCATGCCGTGCAAGACGAGTGGGAATAACGCAGTCAAAGAGGTCAATCCCTGCCGCGATCGACTGCGCCATTTCTCGATAGGTGCCGACTCCCATTAGGTAGCGAGGTTTGTCAGTCGGCAGCAGAGGCGTAGTGGCTCGCACGATCATCTCAATTAGCTCAGGAGGTTCGCCGACGCTAACTCCCCCGATCGCATACCCTGGCAAATCAAGCGTCGCTAGCTCTTGAGCCGCTTTTTGACGGAGTTCTGGATAAACGCCACCCTGCACAATGCCAAACAGCGCTTGATCCGATCGCTCATGGGCTGCCATACAGCGCTTCAGCCAGCGAAAGGTGCGATTTGTCGCCTCTACGACCGCTTCACGGGTGGCGGGATAGGGCGGACATTCATCAAATGCCATAATGACATCCGCACCTAGCGCATTCTGAATTTGAATCGATCGCTCTGGGCTGAGGTGAATCATCTGCCCGTCTCTGGGCGATCGAAAGGTGACACCCTCCTCAGCAATCGATCGGATTTCGCTGAGGCTAAAGACTTGAAATCCGCCGGAGTCCGTCAGAATCGGCTGCTTCCAGCCCATGAACTGATGTAGACCTCCAGCCTTGGCAACGATGTCCTCTCCCGGTTGCAGATGTAGGTGATAAGTGTTTGCCAAAACCATTTGCGCCCCTGCTGCCTGAAGCTGCTCTGGCGTAACGGTCTTGACGTTTGCCAAGGTACCTACAGGCATGAAGCGTGGGGTGGCAATCGCGCCATGGGGAGTGACAAAAACACCCGCTCTGGCTGCCGTCTGGCTACAGTGCGCCTGACACTCAAAGGAAAATCCAACAGTCAATGGCTTCTCGAACCCTAAAATTATTCTCTAAGAACTATTCTCTCTCTAAAGGCGTTAAAAATGCAGAGCTTTTAAAAATGCCGCGATCGGGCTTGCCTTGTTCCAACTGGACTACATCGAAAAGTTTTCTTCATCATCCATCCGGACATCCCACCCTGCCGACAGCACCTCGGCAACGACTGCCTCTAGAGCTGCAACATTGAGGCTACGAGCCGTCTGCTCTTGCAGAGGATTTGATACTGGAATGAGCCTGAGCTGGCTATGGTCTTGTACCAAATCAAAATAGGCCTGTTTCTCTGGAGAACGCTTCAGCTCCAGATAATCGAAGCTTTGAACGTTGATGTAAAGCGTGTGATTAGCAACTAGGGTCGATCGTTGGACATCAGCAAACACCTCAATCACATAGCCCTCGTCCTCTGCCAGCAGATGACCATCCTGGCTATAGCGGTAATGAACCCGATTCAGATCCGCCAAAACTCTTTGCATATCCTGCTTGTTCACAATAATGCCATTGTCAACAATGCAGGGAGCAGGAAGCTTGGCATTTCCAGAAAGATGGTCGTAACTCATAAGGGAAAAGCCGTTAATCTAGATAGAACTTAAGGTTGGCTATTTAATAAAGACTCAAGGCAATGAGTTGATAAAGCTGTCACCGTCTAGTAAACACAGTCTCTAAAAATAGTTTGAGCATCAAGACAGAACTGGATGAACCCCCAATTTTGCACCAATTTACTCTACTGGGCAGACAAATGTCGTCTAAACATATGTGTCCAGTCTGCGTAGAAAAAATTGTCAAGACCTAGCTAGCAGGGTGTTTCACAATGCAGAGCATATTCAGTAATTGAGTATCTTGCTGTGTTACAAGCTATGTTGCAGATTGTCGTATCACGGTGGTGTATCATGATGCTACCGATGGTTGAGCGCCGAGGAAACTCTACCTTAAACTGACCAGAACAAGCCTCATAAACCAATATTAGCTCAGGTTGTTGAACTGACCCTAGTAAAATTCACGGAAGCCCATTTTGCACCTGCGTTATGGCTGTGCGCCAGTTTGCTTAGGACATTTTGGGTGGGGCGCGAAGCACCCCACCCAAAATGTCCCTGTCCTAACCGCCTTGGCGGTTGCTGTAGATGAGATTGAAGCAAAAATTTTGTAGAGCATGTAGATTATTATGGCTGCGACCTAGAACTAGCCGTTCAGCCAGAACGCTGAATCTTGAGACAGTCCATACCTTCTTGTCCTGTCTCCAAGAAATCTCTGTCTGGCCGCTCTGCTCAGGCACTCTGCCTAGCTACTTTGTCAGTCACTTTACCCAGCCATGAGGGGCGTTACACCTTCTACGAGGGAACCATCTAGAGTTATTCTTATAGTTCCCTATGAAAGGGTTCTGTCTAGGTTAATCTTGTAGCGATCGCCCCTTAGCTAAAGAGAAAATAAGCCATGGAACTTCATGAACTTGGAACACTGATTTTGATGCTCAGCCCCGGACTGCTGCTGTCTGTGTTAGTGATGGCACTATTCGCAGCAGGCGGCTAATCATCCAATGGCTTCTTTGACCTCAGTGGTGCTTCCTGTGCCGACGCATTCTACCTACATGCCCTATCTGCTTAAATACAACATTTCCCCCGTTGAAGGGGGAGTGATTTTGAGCATCTGGGAGCCAGCTGTTAAAAATGAGGTTAGAGTAAAACCTTTTTTGTACATGATTCGCTATCGGCTGCCTTCGGAAGCCGAGGCGATGAAGCTGCTCTCAGAATATCTAGCCACTTACAAGACGAAGGCACAAATTCCACAAGAAATCTAGGCAGAACCCTGAGCCATCTCCTCAATTAACCGCAGATGTTGCGGCAAAAGATCGGCTGAGGCATATCTTTCTAGAGCTGTTTTTCGGGCGTTAGCACGGATCTCTGCCATGCCCGTGGGATGATCTAGCACCTCCTCAATTCGGTCTGCGATACCCTGGGGCGAGAAAAAATCGACAAGCAGTCCATTTTCTCCATCTTGAATAATCTCTCTGACCGGAGGCGTATCTGATCCCAGAACCAAGCATCCGGTGGCAAGAGCTTCAATCATTGACCAGGACAGGACAAAGGGTACTGTCAGGTAAACATGCACCGATGAGGCTTGAATCACTTGGCGATACTGACCATAGGGCAAAGATCCAGTGAAATGAACCCGTGATAGATCGAGGGGAAATTGTTGCAGCATCAGATCTTTGTAGTTTTGCCCCTCTGGCAATGCCGCCCCGTAGCAGACGCGATTAGAACCGACAATCACCACATGGCAGAGAGGACGGCGCTCTTGGAGATGGGCGATCGCCTCGATCATCTGGGGAAAGCCGCGATAGGGTTCCATTCCCCGCGAGACGTAGGTGACAATTTCATCCACATGGGACAGGTCTAAACCCAGATCGGGTAAGACCAGCTTGGCACCGGGCTTGGGGCAAAAGTAGTCAGTGTCTACACCATCATGCAGCACCGAAATCTTATCTTGGTACTCTGGCGGGAACTGCGACTTTTGCCAAACCGTGGGAGAAAGACCGCGATCGCAGCTATATAAGTCAACCAGAATCGGCGCATTCTTGATCCGTAAGCGCGGCGCATCGTCTGGGCTAGGCGGATCTGCCGGATCGAAGCCCACATCAGCACCGCGCGATCGATAAAACCACTCGAAGTAGCAGAGCAGCGGCACATCTGGGAACGCATCTTTAATGAACAACGGCATTCCCCAACCCGAATGGGCACAAACTACATCGGGCACAAATCCATTCGCCTCTAGCTGCTGCGCTAGCCGAAAGACTGCCTGTCCCTTCAAAACAGCAGATTCCAAAGGCTGAATGTAGTGATGTGTCTGGGGATAGGGCTGACGGCTAGGTTGAAAAATCGCTTTGCGAATGCCCGGAAGCGTCACATCTTGATTTTGGGTGCCAAAAACAACCTGATTTTTGGGATCTTGGCTGAGAGCGGCGGCAACATGGCGATACTGGGCTGGAAAATTGGTGTGCAAGAAGAGAACTCGCATCAGGGCTGTCCATAAAAACCTAATGCATTATCGCTCAGTCGGGTTACGCCCGCCCACGACACTTTTCAAGCGTGTGTTGGCTGAATTGCTACAAAGGCTAAATTGAACTCAAAATACTGGAAATAGATATAACTCAGTTAACGATCGCTCCTTGCACGCCCCGACTGTTAACTGAGTTATGTCATCCGCTCAGGCCTGGTTATAGAAATCACCAATACTGAATTCTTTACAACTCAAAATATTGGACTCAGCCAAATAGCTGAACTCACATCACTAAAATTGCTGATACCTCTCTAATCTAATGAATCAGGAATACAAAAAACCTAAATAAGTTCTATATGAAGATGCTTTTTATCTACATAAAGAAGCAATGTAGTCTATTCATCAATCAACGGCTAGATAAGGCTTTGAATAGTTAAAAGGATTGCTAGCAGCATATTTGAAAAAAATAAACGCCTTTATTTTCAATTAATTGGAATCCTATCTCTGTATTTTCAACGATTGCAATGAATAAACTTAGCTGTTAGAACAAAATCATCTAGCAACGAAGATTATCTAAAACCAAAACATGGTTTTAGGACTTAAAGAAGAATAGGTCTTAAGGACACATTGCCAGACTAAAACAACTTATTGAACTTTCACCAATCCACTTAACGAATTGATTGATGAGGATGATTTCCATTTCGATGGTGATCTCTAAGTATTGGAGTTTAAGTAGCAAAAACGATCGCCACCTCTAGAAAGTAAGGAACAGAAAAATGGTTAGGGGACTGATAGAACGAACAAAGCTAGCTCATCAAGTCACAGAGGAGGAGGCGATCGCCTTTTCTCAACTCGGCGATCGGCTTTTTGATGAGCTAGCCTCCAGAATTGCCACCCGCCGGGACTATCGCCTACTCTTTGAACACACGCTGAAACCTGAGCTATTTCAGCAAATCCAGATTGCTGCCGCTGGCTATGTTTCTGCCTGTTTAAACAGCCCCGTTATCTTATCTGAAGCAGAAATGCTGGAACGGCTTCTAGAAGCTAAAGGCACAATTCCTAACTACATGGGAACTGGGCTACTCATGCCTAAGCGTGAGCATATTCTAGAATTCAATACCTTTCAAAAAAGCGTGGCTAACGCCTTCCGTCAGCTAGGCGCCAATGACCTGATCGATGCCGTCGATCTGCCTGTCAATCTCCGTATTGTTTATGGCAAGATGGCTGCGGATAAATTGCGGCTGCCGTTCACTAGCACCAAGCGCCACAGCGACGTTTGGGCTGGGGTGGCGGCAGATGCCACAGTGGTCGTTCTGCCTCTCTTTGGTGACATCGAAAACATCACCATTGAAGCGGGAGAAATGCCCCGCGAAATGGAATTGCCCTCGATGCGAGTGATGTCCGACTTTAGCGAAGGGCGAGACATCCCCATGGTAGTCTCCTACGACAATGCCAGCTTGCAGCACGGCACGATGTACTTCAACGATGCGCGCGGACTCCACCAAACCGTGAGACGAGTCTCCGATGGCGTACGAATCTCCGTTGATTTTCGCTTCCGTCGAAAATTTAACGAAGCTTACAGGGCAATGGTGCCTCCCAGCGGCGGCGGCGTGGAAACAGATATGAGTGTGCCCTATGAAGACTGGTTGAAGGTGGGCACAGACTCACTGATTGTGTTCGATGAGTCTGTCGAAGCCGCTAAAGCCAGGAAAAACAATTCGGGTGCGGTTCCCCTCTATACCAGGGATTACCGTACCGTCCAGATGTTTTAACGCTCCAGGCATCAGGGTGTGTTTTAACGCTCCAGGCATCAGGGTGTAACGCTCAGCCAATCCGGCTAGATTTTCTCTCAGGTTAGGGCTTTGTCCTGACCACTACTCCTCATGAATTCAGCAACACATGCAAACTCACACTCATTCAACTAGAGATTTGTACAACGATACGGCACCTAAGTGGGTACGGGGAGAACCCAGTTCCCTCTCAGACTTTACGGCGCGTCCGGCAATTTTGGCGTTGTGTGAGCCAGTTGCTGGGCTACAAGTCCTTGATTTGGGCTGTGGCGAGGGCTATTGCAGCCGAGAGCTGCGCCGTAGAGGAGCCGAGGCAATGGGCATTGATTTATCCCAGAGCATGATCGAGGCGGCACGATCGCAGGAATCTCAAGAGGGCTTGGGTATCCAGTATGAGGTCGGCTGTGCCACTGACCTGTCGCAGTTTGGCGATCATCAGCTCGATCTCGTAGTAGCCGTCTTTTTGTTCAATTACTTAACCACTGAGCAGACTCAGCAATGCATGGCGGAGGTCTCCCGAATTCTCCGACCGGGTGGACGATTTATTTTCAGCGTGCCGCATCCGGCATTTCCTTATATGCGGCAGCCAGAATATCCCTTCTATTTTCAAGTTGATGGAGCAGGTTATTTTAGCCAGCGCGATCGCCAGTTTCCCGGACGAATTTGGAAACGGGATGGCTCTTGGCTAGATGTACAGCTTGTCCATAAAACCCTAGAAGACTACTTCGACGCTCTGAAAGCCGCTGGGTTTAATACCATGCCAACCTTGCGGGAACTGCGGGTGCTGCAAGAGCATGTGGCGCTTGATCCCTCTTTTTTTACCCCCCTGATTGACTATCCACTTCATTTAGCTGTGCAGGTGTCCCGATGAATTCACTCTCTTCTTCCGTCATGCAAACATTCCACGAAGTGACCGCCGATCATCCTCTCTGGAGCCATGAGTTTTTGATCCGTTGTCAGACAAGTCAGCTCACTTTAGCAGAAGTGCAGATGCTTGCTGTTCAGATGTACAAGTTCTCTAAAGAATTTAACCGCATTTTGGCAGGTATTTTGTCTTGCTGTCCGGATGAATCGGCTCAACTGGTGATTCTGGAAAACTTATTTGATGAAATGGGTCAGGGAGACCCTAAGCTCGCCCATCCAGAGTTGTTCCGGCACTTCACACGCGAACTGGGTATTGATGATCAGACGCTGGCAGCCTTGCCAACTGAACCCGAAACCCGCCACTTAATCGACACCTATCTAAACCTGCCGCATCAATACGATTATCTGGCAGCTTTAGGAGCCGTCTGTTTTGCTTCAGAAGGGATCGTCAGCACACTTTACACTCAGATTCAAAATGGGATTGCTGAGGCAGCATTCTTATCCAAGGAAGCGCTCATCTTTTTTGATGTTCATATTGATGTAGATGATAGTCACGCCGCCAAGTTAGCGGCTTTAATCGAACCTCGTATTACCAGCACTGAAGTTGCGATGGATGTGAACCGCGCAATTTTAGATGCTATGAATGCAAGAGTGCGATTCTTCGACGGGATTTTACGCCAAACATCTACACTGATTTATCCAACAAAATCACTTCAGCTTCTTTCCGTATGACCAGAGACAAATCTCATTGCTGATCACGCTGTGAAGGGTTTGCAGGAAAAAGAATGTTAAGTGCAATCATACCGCCATCTAGTTCATCCCAACCTAAAAGCGTTCAATCGTTATCCTGCTTTAAGTTAATCCCCGATCTATTCACGGAGGTTTTTCCATTTCATCTTGTCTTCAATCGTAATCGCGAGATTATTCAGGTTGGAGACGTTTTACAGAAAATCTATCCTGAGTTATCTACAGGAAGCCAGCTTGAGCAGCATTTCCGTGTCGATCGCCCTAATATCGGCATAGAGTTTGATCAGATCCGCAAGCGGACGCGATCGCTGTTCCTGTTGGAATCGCTGCAAAATGGGATGAAGCTCAAGGGACAGATGGTGTATGTCGAACAGTCAGATATTCTCTTTTTCTTATGCTCTCCTTGGGTAACGGACATTGCTTCATTAAAATCCTACAGAATCACCCTTAGCGATTTTGCAATTCATGATCCAGTTGTTGATTTTCTCTTTTTACTTCAAGCTCAAAACACGGCTTTATCTGACGCTAAGAAACTGACGGATGAATTGACTCGGCAACGATCAGAACTCCGTCAGACCAATCAAAGGCTGTCTACCCTCTATGCTGTAACCCACATCCTGGCGGAATCGGCAACCTTTGGTGAGGCAACAATCAAAATTTTGGCGGCGATCGGTACTGCATTAGATTGGCAGGTGGGTGTGCTGTGGCTAGTTGATCCATCAGCCAATGTCTTGAAGTGTCAAGGAGTTTGGACTGCGGTTCCGGAACATTTCAAAGAATTTGAGCTGTTGACTCGGATGCTGACTCTGCCCATGGGAATAGGTCTAGCGGGCTGTGTTTGGCATGAGCGTGAACCGATTTGGATAGAAAATATCGTCACAGATTCCAATTCGCCCTGTAGACTCCATGCGATCGAGGCAAAGCTCCAGGGTGGGTTTGGGCTACCGATCCAAAATGGCACTGAAGTCATCGGGGTGCTTGAGTTTTTTAGCCATAAGTCCTGTCAGCCCGACGATAACTTGCTGGAAATGATGGTTGATATTGGCATCAAGGTAGGGCAGTTTAACCAGCGAAAGCAAATCGAAGCAGCACTGCTGAAGCAAACAGAAATTTCAGAAAGTCTGAAATCAATTTTGGACAGCATGGGTGATGCGGTCATCGTTGCGGATGAGAACAGGAATTTCCTGGTCTTTAATCCAGCAGCGGAACGGATGTTTGGCTCGACCGCCAAACATTTAGTTGAAAATCACTCAGTTGAAAATCACTCAGTTGCAACTAAATGCTCACAAACGCTAAATTTCTATCTCCCCGATCGCCAGACTCCGTTTAACGTTGAAGATTTACCCTTAGAGCGCTCTATTCGTGGCGAGAAGGTTAATGATGTCGAAATGTTTGTGTGCCATGCTCAAACACCCGACGGTGTTTGGGTTACAGCGACCGGAAGACCGCTCAAAGATAAAAACGAGGTGCTCAGAGGAGGCGTAATTGTTTGTCGTGATATTTCTGAGCGCAAACGGGTTGAAGAGCAGCTCATTCATGATGCCTTACATGACGGGCTAACGGGTTTAGCTAACCGGGCTTTATTTATGGAGCGACTGGGGCAGGCGATCGCCCTAACAAAACGGCAAGAAGGCTGTTTATTCGCCGTTCTTTTTCTGGATCTCGATCGCTTCAAAGTCATCAACGATAGTCTTGGTCATATTATCGGTGACCAACTCCTGATCGCCATCTCCCGCAGATTAGAGAACTGTCTGCGTCGTGGCGATCTGATCGCTCGCTTGGGGGGTGACGAGTTTGCCATTTTGCTTGAAGATATCCAAGATAGTTCCTACGTCATTCAAGTAGCTGAGCGATTGCAAGAAGAGCTAATGCTGCCGTTTCACCTAGGTAGGAATGAGATCTTCGCCAGTACCAGTATTGGCATTGCTCTCAATACAACAGGCTATGAACATCCTCAAGAATTACTGCGCGATGCGGATACTGCCATGTATCACGCTAAAAGCATGGGTAAAGCCCAGTATCAGATCTTTGATACCGCAATGCATGTGCGGGCAGTAGCACTGCTACAGTTAGAAACCGATCTGCGCCGAGCGATCGAGCGCCAGGAGTTTCAATTACACTACCAGCCAATTGTGGCGTTGGAAAGCCAAAAAATTATCGGTTTCGAGGCGCTAATTCGCTGGGTTCACCCAGAACGAGGTCTTATTTTTCCTGGAGAGTTTATTTCTGTAGCTGAAGAGACTGGATTGATTATTCCCTTGGGAGGGTGGGTGTTGCAGGAGGCTTGTCGCCAAATGCAACATTGGAAACAGGAATTTCCGGTTGCTCATAATTTAGCCATCAGTGTGAATATCTCTGGTAAGCAATTTTCTCAGACGAATTTCATTGTCCAAATTCAACAAATTCTGCAAGAAACTGGAATGGATGCTCACCGATTGAACTTGGAAATCACCGAAAGCATTCTGATGGAAAATGTAGAGTTTACAACAAGTACTTTATTGGAACTTCAAGCGCTGGGGATTCAGTTGTCAATGGATGATTTCGGTACTGGCTACTCATCCTTGAGTTATCTCAGCCGCTTTCCTGTGAATACATTGAAGATTGATCGCTCATTTATTCAGAGTGTGGATACAGATGCTGAAAAGCTAGAGATCATTCGTACCGTTGTGTTGCTTGCTCAAAGTTTAGGGATGGATGCCGTTGCTGAAGGAATTGAAACTGCCCCGCAACTAGCACGACTGAGAGAACTGCAATGCGAAAGCGGACAGGGGTATTTTTTCTCTGTTCCTCTGGATAGCAAGATGACTGAGAAACTGCTAACAGCGGAATTAATAGCTTGAATTGTTGCTATGGCGAGAAAACGGGGAATTTTAGATTAACTGTAAAAGCGGCTAAAAAAGCGACTAATTATAAAAGCCAACTGTTAGATCAGCCGGAGGATTATATGTACGGACTTGTGAACAAAGCAATCGAAGACATGGTATGCAGTCATTTTGGTGCAAATACCTGGAAGGAAATTAAGCAAAAAGCAAACTTAGAGATGGATACCTTTATCAGTATGGAAGGGTATCCCGATGATGTAACCCACAAGCTAGTCAAAGCTGCCAGCGAAGTTTTAGGCTTATCTGCTTCAGAAATCATGCAGGCTTTTGGCGAGTTTTGGGTGACGTACACGGCTCAGGAAGGCTACGGCGAAATGATGGAAATGAGTGGCGATAATCTGCCAGAGTTTTTAGAAAACCTGGACAATCTCCATGCTCGTGTTGGGGTTATTTTTCCTCAGCTTAACCCCCCCTCCTTTGACTGTACGCAGCAAACTGGAGAGGCTCTAAACCTTCACTATCACTCTAGCCGAGAAGGACTAGCCCCAATGGTGGTGGGGTTGGTTAAAGGGCTGGGCACTCGCTTTGATACAGAGGTTGAAGTGACTCAAACTCAAAGTCGAGAGGAAGGTGCTGAGCACGATGAATTTTCAATCAAGTATAAGCAAACCTGAATAATCATGGGTTCTCCTTCTCTCTGTCTGCCGCCGCAGCTATTTTCCAATGCCTTTCCGTTTCATTTGGTGCTCAACCGCGATCGCGAAGTTCTACAGGCTGGGGAAGTTCTGCGGCGCGTTGTTCCTACAGCGTTGGTGGGCAGCCAGATCGAGGAGCATTTTCAAATCAATCGTCCAACCATTGAATTTGAGTTTGATGCCATTAAGAAACAATCTCGCTCCCTCTTCATCCTGGAGTCTCTCCATAACGGGATGCAAATCAAGGGGCAGATGATGTGTGTAGAAGACCAGGATATAATTTTCTTCCTGGGATCGCCTTGGGTCACTGACACGGCTAGCCTGACTCCTTTGGGGATTAAGCTAAAGGATTTTGCAACCCACGATCCGGTTGTTGACTTTCTTTTTTTGCTGCAAGCCAAGAACGTAGCTCTAGCTGACACAAAAAAGTTAACAGAAGAGCTAACTCAGCAGCAGGCACAATTACGAAGCGCCTTGCAAATTAAAGAGAATTTAGCTGAAATTGCTGAAGCTCAGGCGACAAAGCTGAAGCAAGCGCTTGGGGAACTACAGCGAACCCAGACTCAATTGATCCAGACTGAGAAGATGTCGAGTCTTGGGCAGTTAGTGGCTGGAATTGCTCACGAGATTAACAATCCTGTGAACTTTATACATGGCAATTTAAAGCACGCCAACGAGTACACGCAGGATTTGCTGGAGCTTTTGCATCTCTACCGCCAGTTCTATCCCAATCCATGCCTAGAAATTGAGAAGCATAGTGAAACCATCGATCTAGCTTTTTTAACTGAAGATCTACCAAAAATCATTTCTTCAATGAAATTAGGGGCAGATCGGATTCGTCAGATTGTGCTCTCACTGCGCAATTTTTCTCGTCTGGATGAGTCCGAGATGAAAGCAGTTAATATTCACGAGGGGATTGACAGTACCCTGCTAATTTTGCAGAGTCGGCTGAAGGCAAAAGCTGAGCATCCTGCGATTGAGGTGATTAAACAGTATGGAGATTTGCCTTTAGTAGAGTGCTTTGCGGGGCAACTCAATCAGGTCTTTATGAATCTTCTGAGCAATGCGATCGATGCGCTGCATGACTACAACAGCCAGCGATCGGCTATGGAAACTCGCCGCCATCCCAGCAGAATTACGATTACAACAGAGGTTCAAGGAATAAACAGTGTCGCCATCCGAATTGCAGACAATGGACCTGGAATCACAGAAACCGTGAGGGCAAAATTATTTGATCCGTTCTTCACAACCAAGCCAGTCGGTAAAGGCACAGGACTAGGATTGTCTATTAGCTATCAAATTATTGCTGAAAAACATAAGGGAACTCTTCGGTGTGTATCGGAACCGGGGTTGGGCACAGAGTTTTGGATTGAAATTCCAAGAAACCAGCAGGGTACCCTGACGGAATTGGCATCGTGAGCCTCAGCAGTTCCAAAACTACAGCCCCTTGGATCATTGCCCAAAGGGCTGTAGTTTTGACTATTTCACCAGTTGTCTGTTCATTTCCTCTGCATATTGATCGGCATTTAAGCCCACCAGCAGGTGCAGCAAATGGTCGGGTAGATGCATCACGCCCTCTACGCCGCTAGCTCGGAGCGCTGCATCGTCCACCTGACTCTCATCAGCAACTTCTACGCGCAAACGAGTTAGGGCAGCGGGCTGGACATTCAGAATATTGGCAGAGCCTCCCAAGGCCGCGATCGCGTCTTGCATCCGTCGGGCTGCATCTGGATCGCGCTGGGAAGCGATCGGAGCAGTATCTAGATTAGCGGTATCCAGACTGCCGCCATTAGCAGCTGCCGAAGCCACTGCCGTCGCTACTGCCGGGGACACATAGCCTTCATCGGCCTCTGCTCCTGCCCCTTTCAGGTATTCGATCATGTCGGTTTTCAGGTTTTCCGATCGTGGGCCAAAGATAGCCTGCGCGTTATTGCCTACTTCAAGTACGCCCGATGCGCCTAGCGCCTTTAGCCTGGGCTTGTTAACCTTTTGCATATCGTTGACGGTGATCCGCAGACGGGTAATGCAGGCATCCAGCGTTGCGATGTTCTTGCGACCGCCAAAGGCTCTCACCAGCTCTCTCGCCATGTCCGATCCGGCGCTGTCGCCGCTAAAGACCGCCGCATCTTCAATTTCATCGTCTCGACCCGGCGTTTTCAGGTTGAAGTGCTTGATGGCAAATCGGAAGACGAAATAATAGAGCGCCGCAAACAGCGGGCCAAAGGCAATGATCAGCCAGGACTTGGTTCCTAGCGTGTTGAACAAGGCAAAGTCGATGAAGCCGTGAGAGAAGGTAAAGCCCATCTTGCCGCCCATAATCTGGAACAGCCAGTCGCAGAAACCCGCCATCAGCGCATGAACGGCATACAGACCCGGTGCCACAAACATGAAGGAGAACTCGATTGGCTCGGTAATGCCCGTCAAAAACGAGGTGAAGGCTGCCGACAGCATCAAGCCGCCCGTCACTTTACGGTTTTTGGGGTATGCCGAGTGCCACATGGCGATCGCCGCCGCAGGCAGCCCAAACATCTTGAACCAGTAAGCCCCGCCCAAAATTCCGGCAGTCTTGTCTCCAGCAAAGAAGCGCGTAATATCGCCACGAACAACTTTACCCGCCGCATCCGTAAAGGAGCCGATTTCGAAGAAGAAGGGCACGTTCCAGATATGGTGCAGTCCGAAGGGGAGGAGCGATCGCTCCACTACGCCATAAAGCGCAGCAGTAAAGGCAACGTTGCCACCTGCCGCCGCCGTATTTGCCGCAGTTTTGATGGCGGCTCCGATGGGAGGCCAGATGACACTCATGAGAATGGCAAAGGCGATCGCTGCCAAAGAAGTAATAATCGGCACAAACCGCTTGCCCGCAAAGAAGCCCAGATATTGCGGCAGTTGAATCCTAAAATACCTGTTGAACAAATACGCCGCAATGCAGCCCATGATCAGACCGCCAAACACGCCCGTATTCAGCGAGGGAATGCCCATAACGGTATCGAGAGTCTTGGGATCGACCCCCCAAAGCGTCACCGAAGCTGCACCCAAAGCCGCCACGAACACCGCAAAGCCTACAGTTGCCGCTAGCGCCGAAACGCCATCATTACCCGTGAAACCGATCGCCACAGATACCGCAAAAATCAGCGGCAGGTTGGCGAAAATGGCATCTCCCGAAACCTTCATGATCTGCGCCAAAAATTCTGGCATCCAGAAGAAAGTTTCGGGCTTACTAAACTTGGCGCTGCCTAAACCTAAGAGAAGCCCAGCGATCGGCAAAACCGAAACTGGCAGCATCAGGGACTTTCCCATCTGCTGCAATAACGAAAACGCTTTTTTCCACATCGCTTTTACCTAATGTACGAATAGCCAATAGACGGAGGATTAAAATTAGTCTTCTTGAGGCGAATACAGCGCTCTGACTTCTGCTGCCGTGTCACAGGCGATCGCCTTCTGAGCAAGCTCCTGGCACTGCTGCAAGTTCAGCTGGCGCACTTGGGCTTTGACGCTAGGAATTGTAGGAACGCTGACGCTGAGTTCCTTTACGCCTAAACCAATCAGAATTGGGATAGCCTGTGGATCGCTGGCAATGCCGCCGCAAACGCCTGTCCATTTGCCCTGCTGGTTGGATGCCGCTGCCGCCATGCCGATCAGCTTCAAGACTGCCGGATTTAAGCCATCGCAGAAGGGAGCGAGCTTAGGATGTCCGCGATCCATGGCTAGGGTGTATTGGGTCAGATCATTGGTGCCGACTGAGAAGAAATCTACTTCTTTAGCAAACTGGTCAGCAATGACAGCTGTGGCTGGAATTTCTACCATGATGCCGACTGAGATGGGGGAAACACCTAGCTTCTGGCGTTCTTCCTCCATCATGGATTTTGCCAGCCGGATTTCATCTAGCGTGGCAATCATGGGGAACATGACTTTGACGTTGCCGAACTGAGAAGCTTTCAGGATGGCACGAATCTGAGTCCGGAAAATTTCGGGACGATCGAGACCAATGCGAATTCCCCGTTCGCCCAAGAAAGGATTTTCTTCGTGGGGCATAGGCAGGTACGCGAGGGGTTTGTCGCCGCCAATGTCGAGGGTGCGGATGATCAACGGACGATCGCCTAACACTTTCGCCACGCCAGAGTAAATCTCGGTTTGCTCGTCCTCAGTCGGGGCAGTTGCCCGATCGAGGAAGATGAATTCCGATCGCAGTAGCCCTACGCCCTCAGTGCCGAGGGTCATGGCTTTTTCGGCATCGGCTTTGTTTCCAATGTTGGCAACAATTTCCATCCGGTGCCCGTCTGTAGTGATGGCGGGTTGCTCGGCTGCCGCTAGCTCAGTCTGCCGTCTTGCCTTTAGTCGGACTTGTCGTTGCCGTACCTGCTCCATTTCGGCAGGGTCAGGATTGAGCCGCAGGGTGCCCTTGCCGCCGTCAAGAATCACGGGAGTACCGTTTGCCAGATCAAGAATGCGCTGTTCGGCACCCGCGATCGCCGGGATATCCATTGCCCGCGCCAAGATTGACACATGGGAGGTGGCTCCACCGCCGACGGTGCAGAAACCCAAGACCTTGCCGCGATCCATTGTGGCAGTATCGGAGGGGGTGAGGTCTTCTGCCACCAGAATTGAGTTGGCTGGATAGTCAGTTGAGGCAATAGCCGCGCCTGTCAGTATCCGTAAAACGCGATCGCCTACATCCCGCAGGTCATTAGCCCGTGCGGCGAGAAGCTGATTTTTAAGCTGAGAGAGGGTCGTTGCCTGAGATGTGTAGGATTGCTTCCAGGCAAAGGCGGCACTTTTGCCTTGATCGATCGCGCTAGTGGCACCATCAACCAGCTCAGGGTCTTCAAGTAGCTCCTGATGGGCGGCAAAAATGGCGGCTTTGCCCGCATCTGCCTGACCGTGAACCTTAGAGCGTAATGCCTCAACTTCTAGCTTTGCCTGAGTTACCGCTTTTTCTAGCTTGCGGCGCTCTTCGTTAGGGCTTTGCGCCGTTTCGGCAACCGCGATTTCTTCGTGGGTAATCCGGAAAATATTGCCGACCGCTACACCCGGAGAAGCCGAGACGCCCAAAATTAGATTAGGATTATCCGATCGCATCCGGGGTGCGGCATCCAGCATTGCCCCACTTGCCGAAGCCGCGATTGGCTTCAAACCTTCTTCTCCCAGACCCGACTGTAAAGCCTGACTCAGCTCGGCGATCGCGGCTTCGGCATCTTCCCCTTTGGCGGTAAGGTGAACGCGATCGCCATTGCCGACTTCCAGACCCATAATCGCCACGACGCTGCGGGCGTTGACCGATTTATCGCCAGAGTTGAGGCGAATCTCGGACTTATATTTTTTGGCTAAATTCACCAAAACCGCAGCAGGTCGGGCATGTAGTCCTGTGGGGTTGGAAATGGCGATCGCTTCAGAAGTCACAAGCTTGCCACTCTGAGCGGTCGTCGCCTGCGTATTTCCTGCCAGCACCAGCGTCAAAGACAAATCTTGTCCGGCAATCACGTCTCCCGACTGGGGCAAAAACTGAGCTATTTTTTCGCCATTGGTGATCACAATTTGTGTGAGCAAGCTCCGGGCGTGAGTTGCTACATAGTCGGCATTAAAGTCAATAAGCGCATCGCCTGACCGGACGCGATCGCCCACTTTTACGTGAGGCACAAATCCTTCGCCTCGGAGCGTTACCGTATCCAACCCAATGTGCATCAGCACTTCTATCCCTTCAGGGGATTTGATCGTGACCGCGTGGTGGGAGGGATGAAGTTGAATGATCTCCCCGTCGCAGGGCGCAACTAACGTTTGGCTGATGGGATCGATCGATATGCCATCGCCCACCATCTTTTCTGCAAAGACCGGATCGGGCACATTTTCGATTTTCACCAAACGACCCGATAAGGGCGCAATCAATTGAACATCTGCACCCGTCTTCGCCATTGCTGCGGAAGTAGGTGTTGCAGTATATGACATTGTTATCTCCTGTTGATCAAATCCTGTTTTAATACCGTGCTGAGGTTACTGGAGAAGCTCTACTGACAGTATTGTCAAGCTTTCTATTGATTTCATGACAGAAAACCGCTGAGCTATAGATTCTGAGTGTTGAGATTAATCAATGTACCAAAAACACGACTTCATTTTTATATTTTCCGTAGGATTGTCAAACAAGGTCACAATAATGGCGAAAATCTATCCCCTCAGACGTATATTCTCTTAACACTACTTAGATGTTCTTAATGTTCCTTATTGTCTTCTAGATAACTTTCAAAATCCCTTCCAAGAGGCTCGATATTTGAGTCGCGCGATTGATCACCATAAAATGTCCCCCTTGCTCAACTTTTGCATGGGGTGTCACAAAGTGAATGGGAAAAATGCGATCGCTCGTTCCATGTAGATGGTGCAGACAGTCAGGAACGGTCTGATTTTTCCAGGTCACGACTTTGTGGAGCGCCCATTTGAGGAAATCCGCGTCAGTATCGACCAGAATTGCCCTTAAGAGCTGACATTCATCTGGCGTTTCCAGGCTGAAGATCCAGTAAGCAAGTCTGTAGGTTGTCCACAGCAAAGTCTTGAAGGGAAACACGCGATGAATGGGCAGCCAGCGAAACAGTTTAAAGTAAAGCGGAATTTCTGCATCGGTTTTGGCGCTGGAGATGAGTATTACTTTCTCAACTTCAATGTGCTTGGCAATCTCAATCGAAATGATGCCACCAAACGACAGTCCAATAATAATTGGGCGATCGGACTTAATTTGAGCAGTGAGGCGTTTGGCATAGTCAGCGATCGATTCATCGGGTTCGGGTTTGAGCCAGCGAATATGAATTGGCTGGTAACCTTCCAATTTCAGCAGATAGAAGACTCGTTCATCTGCGCCCAAGCCGCTGACAAAGTAGATATCTTTCAGCGCTTTCTCGATCTGTTCGATCGTTTGACCTGTCTCGGTTGGGGTCTTAGCCTCTATTTCAGCTACTAATTCAGCGATCGATGCTGATGCCAGCTCTGCCGTCAATTCTGAAGGGCGATCCGATTGAGAATGCACCATATCTGTGACCTAAGAATCAGCCTATATCTTTAATTGTCAAGCCTTATCCCAAAAATGCAAGTTGCTACGCTACAGGACAACCGTTCTCATTTGTAGATTTCACATCGGGGAGTGCGAAAAAAGCCCGTCTGCGGCGGGCTTTTTTCGCACTCTGTTTCACGCTGATGATTTGGCGTCATCTTGGGAACTCTGTATTTTAGATCTCTTTAGGCTGCGGATTCAGCTAAACTATCTAGTCCAAGGCGATCGCCTAAACGCCGTAGAGAGCATTAACTCGATAGAGAGCATTGATTATGCATGTATTGGTGACTGGAGTTGCAGGATTCATTGGCTATCATCTGGCGCAGCGCCTTTTGAAAGAAGGATTCCAGGTGTATGGCATCGATAATCTCAACGAATATTACGATGTCAATCTCAAGAAAGCTCGGCTGGCACAATTGACTCCGCACACTGGTTTCACCTTCGAGTATTTGGATCTGAGCGATCGCCAAGCCATGACGACACTCTTTGAAACCCAGCAGTTTGACTGCGTGGTGAATTTGGCGGCTCAAGCAGGCGTACGCTACTCGCTAGAAAATCCGCTGGCCTATGCAGACAGCAACGTCACAGGATTTGTCAATCTGCTGGAGGGCTGCCGCCACAGCGCCGTCAAGCATCTGGTGTTCGCCTCCTCTAGCTCGGTCTATGGAGTCAACCCCAAAACGCCTTTTTCCACCAGCGACAATGTTGACCACCCGATCTCGCTCTATGCCGCCACCAAAAAAGCCAACGAGCTGATGGCGCATACTTATAGCCATTTGTTTCAGTTGCCTACGACCGGACTACGCTTCTTCACGGTGTACGGCGAGTGGGGTAGACCTGACATGGCTTATTTCAAGTTTGTCAAGGCGATCGAGTCAGGTCAGGCGATCGATGTTTATAACTATGGCGATATGCAGCGCGATTTTACCTACATTGACGATGTGATTGAAGGCGTAGTGCGCGTGATGCATAGGATTCCTGTTGCCGGAGAAGATGCCCTGACTCAGGCTCCCTACAAACTCTACAACATCGGCAACAACCAACCCGTGACGCTAAAGCGATTTATTGAAGTGGTGGAACAGGCGCTCGGCAAAGAAGCCCAAAAGAACTTTCTACCCATGCAGCCGGGAGATGTGCCAACAACCTATGCAGATGTAGATGATCTGATGCGAGACGTAGGGTTCAAGCCCAGTACGACGATCGAGGAAGGAATCGATCGCTTTGTGCGCTGGTATCGAGACTATTACCCCTCAAAAAGCTAGACCTCCTGCAAGTTGGGTGTGGTGGGGGCATAGCCCGCACCACACCCAATCTAAAAATTCTAATTTGCAGGAGATCTACTAGACTGACGGCAGCAGCGATCGCGCTTGCTCTGCCGATAAACCCAGCATTTTGATCACTTGCTCCCTCGCCATTCCTGATTCCAGAAGGTTTTGAGCCGCCTGTAACAGTTGGGTCTGAGCCTGTTCTGTTACTTGCTGAGCCTGTTCTGCTGCTTGCTGAGCCTGTTCTGCTGCCTGCTGAGCCTGTTCTGTATCGGTGAAGAACCAGTTGCCCGCGCGATCGCACCAGCGCAGCTATGCTGCCGTCACGCCCTCAAATTCGCCTTGCCAGATGCCCAGACCAATCTCTAGCTCCGTCAGCCAAATCAGCGGATTTTCTGAATTGAGAGATTGCTCCTGATAATGTCCGCCATCTAGCTTGAAGCAGCGTAGCTTTTGGGTGTAGCGGCTGTAGACCAGGTAGTAAGGCACCCGCAAATACTCTTCATAGACCCGTAGCTTTCCGGGCGGTTTTTCTCTAACTTTCTTCTCGCCTGTCCCCAAAGGAGGTTCAGACACAGCAGCTTCAGAAGCCGAGGGAGTGGCCTCGCGGTCTGATGCCTGAGCATCTAGAACTAAAGAAGCTTTGCTATAAAAACGCCCTAAATCCTCTGCCTCTGTGCCGGGTGACAAAAATTCGACCACGACGTAGGGCGGCTTGCCTTCCTGCCACAGAACATAGCTGTTCCGCAGGTCATGACCATCGTACAGGCGCGGCACCCCCACCGCCAGGAACCAATCTGGACGCTTATGCCACAGCGGATGATGGACATCGTAGTAGAGATTTAGGTCAGATGCCGTGAAGTAATCCGTGCGGCTGTAGCCTGTCAACGCTAGAGTTCGGCTCAGCAACTGGGGCTGAAAGTCATGAAATACGTCTTTCGACGGGCTAGCGCCAACGTCAGGCAAACCAGGTTCCTCCGGGTCTTCGCTGGGCAAATCATACATGGTCGGCAAAGTTTCCCTGGGCGATCGCGGTGGATCTTCCTGGGCGATCGGCTTGGCCCGATCTTCCGTAATCCAATGAATTAAATTGCGGCTAGACACCATGAGTCCCTCCTGATTTGCCAGACTTCAGTAGATTCTATGTGCCAAAACTCTAGGCACTAAAGTATTTAGCGGCTGGATGATAGGCAACGATCGCTGTAGTAGACTGCTCCGGGTAGATTTGCTCGCTTTCGTCCATGAACAGGCCAATCTGCTGAGCCTTGAGCAGGTCGAGCTGTTTGTACTGGTCTAGCATATTTGGGCAAGCCGGATAGCCGAAGCTGTAGCGGGAGCCTTGATAGCGCTGTGCCAGCATGTCCCGAATGTTGTTGGGTTCCTGGTCGCCAAAGCCTAGCTCTCGACGAATCCGGGCGTGCGTCCATTCCGCCAGAGCCTCCGCCATTTGCACCGCCAAGCCGTGGAAATAGAGGTAGTCGGTGTACTGGTTGGATTCAAACAGCGTCTTGGCAAACTGGGTCGCCACTTCGCCCATGGTTACTGCCTGCATGGGAAAGACATCGATCGCCCCTCCCGACTCGAAAGCCTCTTTTGGCTGGAAGAAATCGGCAATACAGAGCCGCCGGAGCGATCGCTGCCGAGGAAAGTTGAACGTGACGACAGGTTCTGAGAGCGGGCGAGTCGGCGCATCATAGATATGCAGCGAGTTTCCTTCCGAGAGGCAGGGGAAATAGCCGTAGACCGCCTGGGGATGGAGCAGATTTTCGCTGATGATGCGCTGCTTCCACTCTTCCAGCACCGGATAGACTTTTGCCTGCAGGAAAGCATCGTAGTCTTCACGAGACTGCTCCTTGGGCTTGCGGAACTGCCACTGTCCGGCAATCAGCGCCTGCAAATCCAGATGCCAGAACAGCTCTTCGATCGGGATGTCCTGCGGCTGCAAAACCTGTGTGCCCCAGAAAGGCGGCACTGGTCGAACAATATCTAGGCTGACTGCATCCGATCGCCGCGTGTCTTCCGGCAATGGCTCCGCGATCGGCTTAGGGGCAGCCTCTACCGTTTCCTCGATGGCGATCGCTGCTGCATCCTCTGGTTCATCCAAGAAGCCCTTCTGGTCATCCCAGTTTTCTGACTGCTTCGCGGGCATCAGCTTGTCCATGAAGTGCAGATCTGAGAAGGCATCTTTGCCGTAAATCACTCGACCCTTGTAAGTATTCTGGCAGTCCTCATAGACAAATTTGGGCGTAAGAGCCGCTCCCCCCAGAATCACGGGTACGGTGATGCCGCGCTGGTTAAACACCTCCAGGTTTTCCTTCATGAAGGCGGTTGATTTCACCAGCAGCCCGCTCATGGCAATGCAGTCCACTTTGTGCTGCTCATAGGCTTGGATGATGTTATCCACAGGCTGCTTGATGCCCAGGTTCACCACTTTGTAACCGTTGTTGGTGAGGATGATATCCACCAGGTTTTTGCCGATGTCGTGCACGTCGCCCTTGACCGTGGCGATCAGGAAAACGCCCTTGGATTGGTTAGAATCCTCTTTTTCCATGAACGGCTCCAGGAAGGCGACCGCCGATTTCATGGTTTCGGCAGACTGCAAGACGAAGGGCAACTGCATCTGTCCGGAGCCGAAGAGTTCGCCCACCACCTTCATGCCGTCGAGCAAGAACGTGTTGATGATGGTCAGCGGCGGATACTGTTCTAACGCCAGCTTCAGGGCATCCTCTAGCCCAATCCGCTCACCGTCGATGATGTGGCGCTTTAGCCGCTCCTCGATCGCCAAATCGGTAATCGATCCACTCGATCGCGCCTCTTTTGCCGAAACGCCTTCAAACAGCTTGGTTAGCTCCATCAGCGGATCGTAGCTGCAAATATCGCCGTCGAACTGGCGCTCGTCGTAGATCAACTGCCGACAGACTTCCTGATGTTTCGGGTCAATCTTCGCCAAAGGCAGAATTTTTGCCGCACTGACGATCGCCGCATCCATGCCCGCCTGAGTTGCCTCATGCAAAAACATCGAGTTCAGCGCCATGCGGGTTGCCGGACTCAGCCCGAAGGAGATATTGGAAACCCCTAGGACGATATGTACTCCCGGCAAATGTTCACGGATCATCCGAATCGAGTCGATCGTGGCTTTGCCGTTGGCTCGGTCTTCCTCAATACCCGTCGAGATCGGCAGCGCCAGCGTGTCATAGAAGATTTCGTGAGCCGGAATGCCATATTCCAGCGCGTCCCGATAGGCACGTTGGGCAATTTGGAATTTCTTCTCGGCAGTCCGCGCCATGCCGTCTTCGTCGATCGTCCCTACAACAATCCCCGCGCCGTACTGCTTGGCAATCTCTAAGATCTTGAAGAAGCGCTCATCCCCATCTTCATAGTTGGTGGAGTTGAGTAAGCACTTGCCCCCGGCAACCTTCAGCCCTGCTTCCATCTTCTGCCACTCGGTTGAGTCCAGCATCAGCGGCAGGGTGACGTTGGTCACGAGGCGAGACACGAGTTCGCGCATATCCTTTACGCCGTCTCGTCCTACGTAGTCCACGTTGACATCCAGAATATGCGCCCCTTCCCGAACTTGCGATCGCGCCAGAGCCACCAGCCCATCCCAATCTTCGGCATTCAGCAAGTCTCGGCATTTCTTCGAGCCGCTGGCGTTGAGCCGTTCGCCAATAATTAGGAACGAATTGTCCTGATCGTAGGGCTGCGCGGAGTAGAGGGAGGCAGCCGCCGGGGGGTAATGCAGCGCCGGACGCGGATCGAGGGAGTCTGCACTGCCGTTTAGCTCCCAGCGAGGAATCCGTACCGGGCGCTCTTTCGGCTGAAGGGTGGGCGCGAGTTCGGCAAGCTGCTGAATGTGATCGGGTCGGGTGCCGCAGCAGCCGCCAATTACCTGCACGCCCAAATCTTCAACGAAGCGCAGCAGCGCCATCCGTAGCTCCATTGGAGTCAGCTTGTAGTGGGCATGACCGCCGACGTTCTCAGGCAGTCCGGCGTTGGGAATGCAGGAAACCACGAAGGGCGAGTGCTGCGACAAATATTGAATATGCTCCGCCATGCGATCGGGTCCGGTGGCGCAATTTAGCCCCAGAATATCGATCGGGTAAGGCTCCAAAATGCTAAGCACGGCGCTGACATCGGAGCCGACCAGCATCGTGCCCTGAATCTCCATCGTCACGGAAACCATTAAGGGCAGGCGATCGCCCCGTTGGGTAAACACCTCTTCGATCGCGTTTAATGCCGCCTTAATTTGTAAGACATCCTGACAGGTTTCGACTAATAAAAGGTCTACGCCGCCGTCATACAGCCCCAAAACCTGCTCCACAAAAGTGGCTTTCATCGTGTCGTAGTCGATATGCCCCAAGGTCGGCAGCTTGGTTGTCGGCCCTATGGAACCCGCTACGAATCGCGGCTTTTCGGGTGTAGTAAATTTTGCCGTACAGCGCTTTGCCAGCTCAGCCGCCAGCTTGTTTAGCTCATAGGCGCGATCGCCCAAATCATACTCAGCGAGGACGATCGACGCTGCGCCAAAGGTATCCGTTTCAATTACGTCTGCCCCTGCCGCCAAAAAGTCGCAGTGGACTTTCTCAACGGCTTCCGGCTTGGTGACGACTAAGTATTCATTGCACCCTTCATATTCAGCTCCGCCAAAATCTTCGGCAGTCAGGTCTTGTACCTGAAGGTTGGTGCCCATTGCGCCATCAAAGACAAGCACAGGGCGATCGGGACTATGGAGGCGATCGAGGAAGGTGTGGGTCATAGCTAGGGCGCTGTAACGGCTTGCAGAATGCGGCTTATATAGAAATCACTCTAGCTTATCCCAGAAGCCTGTTGAAGCTTTCGGGCTGACTCTTGGCAGAGGTTTCATAAAGTGTCTCAGGGTTTGATTGGGAAGTAGCGGATCTGCGGCATTCGCCCCCTAATCCCCCAATTCTGGGGGACTTTCGACCCGGTTCCGTTCACAGTCCCCCAGAACTGGGGGATGTAGGGGGCGGTTCGGGTATTTGTTTGCACATACACCTTGACGCACCCCTTCAGCCGCGAAACCGCTCAGAGCCGCTGTTCTGCTTTGGACAAAATCACGAGGGCTTTGTCGATATCCCGAACCTTGATTCCCCGCAGAGCCGTGAGGATCGCCTTGAGCAGGGCGATCTCGTCATCAGAAAGCATAACCATGGGCATCTCCTTTTTGGTACATTAGTTTTACCGTCATATGTCGTATTGACGGTAATAGCGTTTACTATACGGCATAATGTCGGGGTTCTGTCTAGACCTTCATTAATGTCCCCCACAGCAAAAGACAAGCAAGAGGTAAGAGCGATCGTAGACAAAGAGGTCTATCGACTCTTGAAAGCACTTGCAGGGGTAAAACAGAGCAGCTTGAATAAAGTATTGAATGAGGCGATCGATCAATTCTTGGAATCAGATAGTAGTAGAGAATTGATAGAGCGTCATAACCTAGAGGACGATCCTAGCGGTTAAAGCATTCGCCAATTCAAATCTGAAGTGCATCACCTGCTACAGACAACTTCATAAATTCACTAAAAAACTTTCTAAGTTCAGTGCAAAAGCTTAATCATCTTGCTTAGAAAGCTCACCATGAAATTCATAAGCTAGGCAAAAACAGTATGCTGAGTTTTCAACCACCTAAATTGCAAGATCAACTCATTAAAGCAGTTATATGCTGGACTACCAAGTTCGAGTTAGACCCACCAGAAACACCTAATTTTCTATATGACATGGCTGAATCAGATGCATTTGATGCTTCTACATACGAGGATCAAATTGTAGAACCTAATTCCACTTTAAAAGTAGGACTTTTTAGATGGGATGAAATAGCTGTTATTACTTGCGAAGAATTCATCAATTTGGTGGAAGAGCTACAGGTTGCTAAGCTTAACGAGAATAAAACTTGCCTATCAAACAAACGCCTATTAGTTCGAGTGGAACCTTCTAACGAAGCTGCCTCACAATTTTTGCATCATGCAATTCCATCAGCAGAGAATGAAAAAGAAGAAGAAACACGAAAAAATATAGTAGAGGCGAGAGAGAAAATCTTACACCTTAGCCAAAAAACTGATAATTTAGAGCTTAGTGATTCATTAAGAGGAAAATTAATTCAAGAATGGAATTTGGAAAGAGAGAAGGAAGCAGAACTATTTGACAGCCTTGAAAAAAGCACTCAAAGATTCTGTCTTCAAAGTATTATCCTGGAAGGTGCCGAAGTTCATTGCTCCTTAACCAAAGGATTCACTATTTTTGGCATCTTAATTTCTTCAATTGGAGAATATGATAAATATTTTCCTCCAATTCTCGATGCAGATCTATTCATTGAGATTAGATTCAATCAGAGAGTTTCTGAATTAAAGATTTGGGAGATTTTTGAGTCTTATTTATTTGAGCTGAATAGCTCTCTTAACATTAGCGTATCGGTTTCACCTCGTCCTTATCTTGAAACATCTTGGCTAGATGAACGCTGCGATAACTATATTCCAGATCCTCGTTTTCGACCTCTTCTTCTAGGAAAAGGTTTATCTGAGTTATTAAAGCTTTATAACCGAGCCACTGCTTCTAATGATCCAGATGTTCAAATTTTATACTTTACTAAAGTTGTAGAGTATGTATCTCAAACAGTTGTTCGCATCCAATCTCATGAGGCTATCAGAGCAAAGCTTCTTAGTCCAAGAGCACTACAACCAGATGCTGAATACATTTCAGAACTTGAAAATCTTGTTGAAACTCAGCGAAATTTCAAGAAAGATCGAGAAGCAATTCGACAAACGATTTTGATATGTTGTGAGGTAAGCGAACTAGCTAAACTTGCACCTTCTTTTCTTCTTAAAGACTTTAAGCATATTTCTAGCGAGAGTAATCAGCAAGATAAAGCTAAAGCTTTAGAAGCTCTTGCTAAAAGCTTGTATTCAACACGTAATGAGATTGCTCATGCAAAAGCGAACTATGCGCCTACTGGAGAAGAGTGTCCACAGGATCAGCTAGTCAGTTTCTCTCAATGCATACAGGTTGCTTCTCAACAGGTGATTCGCTGGTACTACTTCACTCCTGAGTCAATTCGGCTAACCTAAGGGGTCATAAATATTGCTAATCTCTTTTAACTTTATAGATAAATTGAGATATTCTGCATCATTACATAAGAATACTAATTTGGGTGAATAGATAGAAACATTCCACATATTTTCAGCTTTCCTATGACCAAAATATAGTTTATAGAAAAAATAACTTTACCTATATCAGTCCTGATCGGAGGCTGAAACTGCAAGGTTTTGCAGATCGCTTATTGTCCTCAAAACTCGATCGCCTCACCAAATTTCGCACAATAAATTTTCAAACCCTTAATCCTTCGGCAGTTAATCGCATCTTGGTTTCAAGAGTTCCCCATTCGATCGCCACCCTCAACAATCCGATCGCATCTCATCCCATGCCGTTGTCGCCCTTCAACAAGCGCTTGCAGTGCGATCGCCATCCTGCGATCGCATTGCATTGGCATGAAGGAAACGCCCAGTGAGTTATCAAGCGAATTATCAAAAAATGTAGTCATTTTCAGAGTTTTCGCGTTGCAGTTCTGGGCTAATTTGCGGTTCTAACCGTGAAACTCTAGAGGTTCGTTCGTACAGGCGATCGAGCACACGCTTGACCGAGATGCGCTGCCATTGCTGCCCTCGCTTAGTCTTATAGCCCCTTTGATTCAGCCAGTCTGCGACCTGTTGAAGAGATTTTCCCGACTTGTGGTGGCGGCGAATAATGTCAATGATCTGCTGTTCAGTGGGATTTTCGACCAACTCTCCGCCGATCGCGTGTTGTCCAAACGCTGGCGAACCGTAGCCCACATAGCCACCCTGGGCAGCCTTAACTTTTCGCCCTTGCTCTAGCCGTTGCCAAATCTCCCGCTCCTGCAAATCATCAGCAACCATAATTGCGCCAATAGTTTATACTCATAACTTATACTCAGAAGCCCGTAATTATTCTGAATTCTCGGCTAATCCTGGACTTCTAAGATTGAATTGTTAACTTGTGCAAAGTTCTCCACTTTTACTGCGCTTAGTGATTTTCGATACAAATATTCAACTTATCTGTTCCTACTATCGTGTCAGTGCAAATACCTTGGTCAACGTTGATTAAATGTTGCTCAGGGTTTTGACTGGCGCTTCTTGTTACATCCCTCGGGTAAATCTCTACGACTTCAAGGTTTTGTAGAGTGACAGGTCTAGGCAAGAGTTCAGGCGTAGGCATGACTTCGAGCCTATCTCGCATGGCATCACCTTATGTAGGTTCACTCGAAGGGTGTACTTTTTCTAGACGCATCGCCAAACTTCTGCAAGTTCTACACCCGTTTACTCCAGGTCATTATTGCTCTCCCCGTCCGAGCGATTCCAAAGCATCTGTCAAAGGCACCTATGGAAACTGAAAGCATTAACGGAGGCTTTGCGATCGCAGAGTCCCCTGACCCAGAGCCATCAACCCTTAAAAGGAAGGACAAGAAGAAATCAAAGAAAAAAGCTAAGCTCAAAACCTCAAAATTAAAGACTAGGCACTACACGTCTGAAGGAGAGCATAGTTCTAACCTCTCTAGCAAAGACTACGATAAAGAACTCGCTCGACTCCAGGTAGAGCTGGTGAAGATGCAGTACTGGGTAAAACATACGGGCACTCGTATAGTCTTGCTGTTTGAAGGGCGCGATGCAGCAGGTAAAGGTGGCACCATTAAGCGAATTACCGAACCGCTCAATCCGCGAGGCTGTCGCGTGGTAGCGTTGGGCACCCCTAGCGATCGCGAAAAGACCGAATGGTACTTTCAGCGGTATGTGCCCCACCTTCCAGCAGCAGGTGAGATTGTTTGCTTCGATCGAAGCTGGTACAACCGGGCTGGGGTCGAGCATGTCATGGGATTTTGCACCGAAGCGCAGTACGACGAATTCATGCAATCCTGTCCAGAATTTGAGCGAATGCTGGTTAAGTCTGGCATTATTCTGCTGAAATACTGGTTCTCAGTCAGCGATGAAGAGCAGGAGCGGCGCTTTCAATCTCGCACGACCGATCCGGCTCGGCGCTGGAAGCTGAGTCCGATGGATCTGGAGTCGCGCGATCGCTGGGTAGAGTATTCTCAGGCGAAAGACGTCATGTTCTCCCACACCAACATCCCTGAAGCGCCCTGGTTTACAGTAGAAGCAGACGACAAAAAACGCGCTCGCCTCAACTGCATCAGTCATTTCCTCAGCAAGATTCCCTACGTGGATATGACTCCTGAACCCCTAGAATTGCCCCCGCGCAAAATCGCTCATAGCTACGTGCGTCCTCCCCAAAATGAGCAGTTTTTTGTCCCCCAAGTCTATTGAGGCTTAGGTATTGTACTAGAACTTAAGTACAGTCAATCCGTTCGTACCCCCTAACCAGAAAGAGCATCATTTATGAGTCATGAATTGCGCGTTCAAGCGATCTCTCAAGTCACCGATCGCAAGCCTCTGCCTTCTAAAGTGCCGCAGCGCCTAGAGGCTCTGTGGGCAACCGATGTGTTTACGCTGAGCAAAATGCAGGCAAGCCTTCCCAAGGATGTCTTCAAATCTGTGAAGCACACGCTGCAAACGGGTGGCAAGCTAGATGTATCCGTAGCAGGCGCGGTAGCTGCTGCCATGAAAGACTGGGCGACTTCTAAGGGCGCACTCTACTATGCCCACGTCTTCTATCCGCTCACCAACGCCACTGCCGAAAAGCATGACGGCTTTGTCTCCGTGCAGGGTGACGGATCGGTGATCACCGAGTTTACGGGCAAAGTTTTGGTGCAGGGTGAGCCAGATGGCTCGTCGTTTCCCAATGGCGGCATTCGCTCTACTCCGGCAGCGCGGGGATACACGGCGTGGGATGTCACCAGTCCCGCCTATGTGATGGAAACCGACAACGGCGTGACGCTGTGCATTCCCACAGTATTTATCTCCTGGACAGGGGAAGCCCTCGACAAGAAAACGCCGCTACTGCGCTCTAATGCAGCCATGAACAAAGCTGCTACTCGCATGTTGAAGCTGTTGGGGCATACCGAAGTATCCACGGTAAACTCTAGCTGCGGTGCAGAGCAAGAATACTTTTTGGTTGACGCGCACTTTGCCCACAATCGTCCTGACTTGCTGCTGACGGGCAGAACCCTGTTCGGCAAACCTGCGGCAAAAGGTCAGCAGTTTGACGACCACTACTTTGGAGCGATTCCAGAGAGAGTGCAAGTCTTTATGCAGGATGTGGAAGAAAAAATGTATCGGCTGGGAATTCCGGCAAAAACCCGACACAACGAGGTTGCCCCTGGTCAGTTTGAGCTAGCGCCTTTCTTTGAGGCAGCAAACGTAGCCAGCGATCACCAGCAGTTGACGATGACAATTCTCAGAAACACGGCAAAGAAGCATGGCTTTGTGTGTTTGCTGCATGAGAAGCCCTTTGCGGGCGTGAATGGTTCGGGCAAGCATGTCAACTGGTCAGTAGGCAATGCGACTCAGGGGAATTTGCTTGATCCGGGCGATACACCCCACGCAAATATGCAGTTTTTGCTCTTCTGCGGTGCCGTGATTCGCGGCGTTCACAAATATGGGCCGCTGCTGCGGGCGGTAGTCGCGACTGCTAGTAATGATCATCGTTTAGGTGCCAACGAAGCGCCCCCGGCAATCATCTCTGTCTACTTGGGATCGCAGCTGGAGAATGTGTATGGGCAAATTAGCCAAGGGCAACCCGAAAGCTCTGATCACGCTGGTGTGATGGATCTGGGGGTGGATACCCTGCCTGTGTTCCCTAAAGATCCGGGCGATCGCAACCGGACTTCACCTTTTGCCTTCACGGGCAACCGCTTTGAGTTTCGGGCGGTCGGATCGGGTCAGTCGGTTTCAGGGCCGCTAGTCGCAATGAATACCATCCTGGCGGATTCTCTCACCTGGATTGCCGATGAGATGGAAGGCAAAATGGCGGCGGGTGCAGACCTCAAGACAGCAGCTCATGCAGTGCTGAAGGAAGTGATGGACAAGCACAGTGCCGTGGTGTTTGGCGGCAATGGCTATTCGGAAGAGTGGCACACAATGGCGGCGGAGCGGGGCTTGGCTAACCTGCGCACCACGGCTGATGCGCTGCCTGTACTCAAGGCAGATTACGTTGAGGAGCTGTTCGATCGCGTTGGCGTGTTAACTCCAGTGGAACTCGAAAGCCGTTTCGACGTTTACGCCGAGCAGTATATCCAGTCCATTGAAGTTGAAGCGAAGCTGGTGGTGAGCATAGCGAAAACTATCATCTATCCTGCCGCGATTCGATATCTATCTGAGCTTTCTGCCACGATCGCCAGCCTCAAGGAGATTGGGATTGAGCTAGAGAAAGAAAGTGCCGAAAAAGTTGCCGCACTGGTGAAGCCCATGATGGATACGGTCAGCAAATTGAGTGCTGCTATGGGTAAGCATGACTTCGCGACGACAGAAGACCACATGCAGTACATGGCGCAAACGATTCGTCCGTTGATGGACAAGGTGCGGGAATATGCTGACGGGCTAGAAGGGGAAGTGGCAGATGATTTCTGGCCTCTGCCCACCTACCAGGAAATGCTGTTTGTGAAATAGTCCCCTATTGAGCTAATTGCATTGAGTTATAGCTGTCGCCAGTTTGCTAGGGACATTGGTGGGGCGCGAAGTGCCCCACCAATGTCCCTAGCCTAAACGCCTTGACGGTTGCCATAACTGCATTAAGCTAATGGCATGAGGCTAGTTTTACAAAAGAGGGAGGAGCGATCGCTCCTCCCTCTTTTTATAGGTCACAGTTTAATCGGTCACAGTTTAATCGGTCACGATTTTTTTAATCCAGCGCATTCGATACGCGAGGGCGCACTCGTCGAGGGGAGCTAGTGGGTTGAGAGGCTTCAGAGCTGGAGGCGTTATCTGGAGACGTGGCTGGGGTCGTAGCCGCTGGGGTCGCAGCTGCTGTCGTAGCTGCGGTAGCATTTGCGCTGGCGGTGCGACGAATTTGCTGCCATGCGACGTTGCCATCTGTGTCGATCGTCACCGTTACTTTTTCAATCAGCCCCTTCGCCTTAGCCAATGTTGCGTTTTTCACCTGGCAATCAAAACTATCACCTGGACGGTTGACCCGATAGCGATCGCTACCACACCTAACGGCGGGTTCGACTTTAGTATCTTTGGCAATTTCTTTTACAAGCTCAGTCTCCAGCAGCGCCAGATTTAGCATCCCTTTAGAGTTAGGCACCTCCCAGCTAGTCTGTCCCTTGTCGTCTTCTTGCTTCACCTGAATGATGAATTTGCCATCGGGTTCCAAGGCTCCTTCACACTGAAATGACGTACCCGCTTCTTTGGAAACACTCTCAGGACAGGTAACAGACTTGATGTTGAGGTTACCCTGCTCTTGAATCTGAGTCTTGAGTTTGGCTTCTAGACTTCGCACATCTAAGGGATTGCAGCCTACTAAGGTCAATAGGCAAAGGGGCAGCAAGTAGACAGGAAGCCGCCGTCGGACAGAGTGGGCGATCGCCATATTCAAAGAATTCTTAGTCACAGGATCTAGATTGCGTTTAAGCCAAGTGCGGTGATACTTGCCCAGAACTCTAGCAGTTCCACATTGACAGCAGATTAAGAAGGAATTAAGAGACCTAAAAATCGGCTCTATGGCTCTATGGGTGCAGCAGGCACTATTAGATTCGGAGCAGCTTCGGGCGGCGCTTCAGGAGTGGGCGGTAGCAAGGGTTCTTCAGCAGATGGGGAGAACGGCACAGAGGCAGGTAAAGGGGGTTCGGGTTCAGCAGGCGCATCCGGCAACGGAGGTTGCACTGGCGGCGCGACAGGGCTAGGTGCAGTCATTGCATCAGGTATGGGCGTACTGGGTGACTCAATTGGCAGTGCTGATGGAGATTCCGGCGCACTAGGTGACTCAATTGGGAGTGCTGACGGAGATTCCGGCGGCACATCTCTAAGAATATCCTCGTTCGATGCAGGGGCGATCGCTGGAAGGGGTGTTCCTATCGGGGCGGCGGCTTCATTGGTTGGCGCTTCCTCAGCCGCAACTGGAGGCGGAACGTTGACCTCTCGGCGATCCCCTCGTTCCTGTGCCTGACGGTTAAACTCAGAGCCATCGATCGTCATGTCAACGCTAAGAACAGTGCTACCTGAGCCAGAGGTATCACGCAGACGATAGCGTTCTCGAACGGTTTCTAGCACGGCTTCATCGAGCACTGTGTGTCCGCTGGAATCTACCAATATTGCACTGACGACATTGCCGTTCTCATCGTAGTCCACCATCACTTTCACAGTCCCTTCCATCTGCTCTCGCAGCGCTTCCTGCGGATAGTTTACTTCCGGACAATCGCGACAGCTAATACTACGTCCGCTTTCCTGTCTACTGCCTGAGCGAGTCCCTAAACCTGAGCCGCTACCCGATCCGGAACCTGATCCTGAGCCGCTACCCGAACCCGATCCGGAACCTGAGCCGCTACCTGTGCCCGAACCTGATCCTAATCCAGAGCCAGTACCTAAGCCAGTGCCTAAGCCTGTACCCGAACCTCCCGAACCTACCGCTGCGGTCGGATTTCTTTGACCCTGGTTCTGACGGGCTTCACGATCGCGGCGCAGGCGATCAAACAAATTACTCAAGCTGGGTGAGTTTACGGCTGGAGAAGGCTGTGCGGCAACTGGAGGAGCGCTGGGCTGCGGCGTAATGGACGGAGAAACCTCTGGATCTGGGAAGGTTGCTGAATCAGGTAAGCGCGATTGGGCTGTATCTAACTTAGCGGTAGATTGGGCGGTAGATTGGGCGGTAGATTGGAGAGTGGGTTCAATGGATTCTGGAATTGCCTCAACTGAGCCAGCCGCTGCTGCCGCACCGCCGCCGCCGCCGCCCTCTTCACTCGTCAGCAGGTCAGTGTTCTCTGCCTCTGGTTCTGACAGATTTGCTTCTTCCGCTTCTGATACTTCCGGCTCAGTCACCACGATCGCGATCTCATCTTCCGACTGCGGCTGCGGTTTCCAAAGCGCCTTCCAGTTGAGAAACATCAGCCCAGAATGTAGGGCAAGTGACGCAACCAGCGTTTGAAGCAAAAGTGCTTTCAAGCCTTTGCGTTCACGTTCTCGCTGTTGGGCAACAAATTCTGAATAAACCATCTTCCTACAAGCATTAATTAAAGAACTATTTTCAGCGAGATGCTTTTAATTGGCTGCTTTCTTCATAGAAATTCTCAACTTTATACTCCATAGCATTTGTAACTGATCTATCACAGCAACGACTTGACCACGCTCTACCTTGGTATCGGCATTGCTTACCGCTAATACTTCTGGCTTGTTGCCTATCAGAACTATTTCGGTGAGCTACCAACACTTCTCACACAACTCGTTTATGCCGCCTATCGACTTTGTATAGCGCTACGCGCTTAGATCCAATGAGTTATTTTTTGAGAGCCGCGCTCCGCGCGGCTCTCAAAAAATAACTCGTCCTAACTCAATTACGTAATGCCATACCAGAATAGGCAGCGCTCAATAATCAGGGCGATCGCCACAGCTGAAAATGCCAGCAGCGGATACATGACAATCTCACCAGCAGCAAAGAAATCAATAATAAACATATAGACCTCTCACTTTTAGACCTCTCACTTGCTGTTGCCAATGCCAGCTTGTGCTGTTGCACTGTACAGAGTCCTTTTTGATAAAGATTCTCAAAAACAATATGCCTTATTGGCGCAGCTTGTCAAGCCTCTTCATGTAAATGCAAAGCTCTAGCGCAGTAAATATTCGATTGAGTAGCAGTGATATAGCTGGTGCCAGTTTGCTTAGGATATTTATGGTGGGGCGCTTCGCGCCCCACCATAAATATCCCCGTCCTAACCGCCTTGGCGGTTGCTATATCTTTACAGCGTTAGGAATTCTGTGGTCAGTGATTGCCGACTGCGAAAGTTTTGGTACTGCTCAAAATATAATGATTTTCTGCTGCTAAGACTTTGCCTCAGCAACAGAAAATCATGACGTGAATGCCACTTGCAGAGTCTTGCGGTTGAGTAGGTGAAGTTATTCTTTTAGAAGCGATCGCCTTGAACTCGCCGACGGCACACCACAGGATAAAGCCTATGATAAATAGGATCGGTGGAGAAAGTCCGAAAGATACCCAGAGGGTATAGATAGGTAAACCGCCAACGGCACCAAAGCAAGCGATAAAGAAATCTCGATTTTACGCGATCAAAGAAGATGGAACATTTAGGCGGCTTTGCCTGGATAGAGGATGGAGAAGATGATATATAAGTCCTCTTTCAGGAGACAGATATAATAACTTCAGGGTCAGCAGTAGTGGATAATCAAGGGATTTACCAGAAGCACGATCGCTAGACTAATCTTTGTATCAATCTGTTGGTCAGATAATGCTCTATCTTACTGATGTAAGGAATCTCTGCTGCAAGACTCAGCACACACGATCGCGATTCCTCTTTGATTAGCTCATCTGCGCAACTCAGTTAAGGGGCGATCGCCACCAGCTAAACCAATATAGCGGTACGGGAGGAATGTTCAATTTCAGATTCCTTTAGGATTCATACGATTTGGGATTCATAAGAAGGACTTAGAATAAGGATGTGTTTCAAGGAGGACTCATGGTTGCGACTCCAGAGATCAGGCTTTCAATTCCACCTTTAGAAAATGGTGATCACCTTTCTCGATTCGAGTTTGAGCGCCGCTATCAGGCAATGCCGCAGGTGAGGAAGGCTGAATTAGTGGAAGGAGTAGTCTATATGGCATCGCCGCTGAGAATTAAAAGTCATGGCGAACCGCATGGGGATCTCGTTGGTTGGCTCTGGACTTATAAAACTGCAACTCCAGGCGTTATTCTGGGCATTGAACCAACGGTGAGGCTGGATTTGGAGAATGAACCTCAGCCGGATGCCGTGTTGCTGGTGCCAGGTAGACAAGCAAGAGTGGGTGAAGATGACTACATCGAAGGTGCGCCTGAACTGGTGGTAGAGGTGGCGGCAAGTAGTGTAGCGATCGATTTGCATGATAAAAAACGTGCCTATCGTCGTAGTGGAGTTCGGGAATATATTGTCTGGCGGACGTTGGATCATCAGGTGGATTGGTTTGTCCTACAGGCAGATGAGTATGTTGCACAACTGCCCGATGAGCAGGGCATTATTCGGAGTAACGTATTTCCAGGATTGTGGTTGGCAGTTTCGGCATTACTATCCGCAGAAATGGCGATCGTTCTATCGGTGTTACAGCAAGGATTGGATTCACCGGAGCATCACGCTTTTGTGCAGCAGTTGGCTCAGCACATGGGAAATCAAAAATAGCTTTCGGGTACACCTGTAATATCGTAGTCTTGTCGGACATAGTGAAAGGCACTGCGAAGCCTCCAGCCGTTTTGCAGGCTAAATTTGATAAGGGCATTGACCCCACAAAAATGTCCTGTCCCTTTGCCCACGGCTACAGATTGAAGGGAGGGAAAAGTTCCAGAGATGACTCTAAGAGATGGCTTTGGATACTTTGGGGTCAAAGTCACGCAGCATCTTTTTCAGCTCCATACCGTGTAGTTCCTCCTGCCCAATCATTCCTCTAGCAAATTCTTCCAGGTAAACGCTGGCATCTGTAACGACATCTAGCAGATTTTTGTACAGGTTCAGCGCTGCCTTTTCGTGATTCAAGCTTTCTAGCAAAAGATCATAAACCGTATGTTTGTCAGTTTCTTCGATCGGTAAAATACTCAACGTGGGATGTCCGTCTAATCCCGTAAGAATTTCTCCTGCCTGCTGAGCGTGAAGCAATGATTCACTGGCTTGAGCTTTGAGAAACTGCACGATCGGAATCCGGTTAGGCCCCGTTACCATGAGCGAATAGTGCGTGTAGCGAACCACACCAGAGAGTTCAGCTTCCATGATCGCATTGAGCAGATGAATCGTTTTTGCGGTATCTAGTTCTTTCATAGGGTGCCAAGTTTTTAGCGCGTATTTAAGGTTAGCTGTTTTTATTGGTTTTCTAAGAATTAAGGATATGCGCTCTGGAAAATTTAGGCTCACCCGTTCGTCATCTCTCCTCGTTCACGGTTTCTTTTAGAGGAGCTACGAACCCTCCAGCAGCTTTCCAGCCAGTTTGCTAGCGCTTGTCGAGGCATTGTGACTTGTTTGGCAACACTCCAAACCTGAACAGCTGTCACAGCATTACTCACTTGAACTTTCAAAGGCTGATGATAGCTACATTGACAAGAAATGTCTAACTCTTGCAATCGTTGGTAGACCTGCCAGCGATCTTCGCATTGAATTTCAATCATTTCTTCGGTCTGAAGATCAGATTTATTGGGATTCATAAAAACTCCTGTTAGTAAAAATATTTAGGGCATCTTATTGAAATTATTTGCCAGCATTCAAGATATCGATCGCATTTTTTAACAGCTTTCTCAAAAAATCTGCACAACCATTTCATGATTTAAGTAAAAGAGAAAGAAGAACGACTAAAGTTTTTAATTAACACTTGTTTTTAATTAACACTTTTAGGAACAGATAAATCAGGTCGCATCCAATTGAGAGAAGTTTCCTGAGCCAAATACTTTTTTGACTGATCAAGCTCAGACTCCTCAGAATTAGCATCTGATTTTTCTGGAGGTTGAGAGATATCTAGAAACCCCATATCTGACTGCTTAACCCAATTGATTACCGTATTATGGCTAATCCCTGTCACTCGTTCAATGGCGCGAAACCCCATGCCGTTTGCATACATTCTCAAGCAGATTTTTTTAGCATCTTCAGAATAGCCTCTTAATTTATAAACTTCTAAAAACTGGCGACCACATTGCTTACAAATATAGTTTTGCTTGCCATAATTATGCCCATTTCGATTCACTTGATCTGATCCACATTTGGGACATTTCATACTTCTGTTGTGCAGCGTTGACTGACCCTGATAAATTCCTATCGCTTCTCATGAAAATCTTGATTTAGAACAGTCTATAGAATTTCCCATTTATCATTTAGCATCTAGCAAAAGCCAGATAAAAAACGCTTAAAATATTTCTGAAATTTGATAATCTTGAGTTCTAGGGTTTGTTGGTACATCTAACTCGCTTTCAGGAGAACACTATGTCTGAAGTTCAAACGCTGGTTCAATCGTTTGGTCAGGTTGTTGACAATCCAATTGCGCTGGAGCGATCGACCACTGAGCCAATTTGTGAAGGATTTAACAGAGTCCTGGCGAGTTTTCAGGCGCTCTACTTGCAATACCAGAAGCATCACTTTGTGGTGGAAGGGGCAGAGTTTTATTCGCTGCATCAGTTCTTTTCGGACAGCTACGGAGAGGTTCAAGACCATACTCATGAGATTGGGGAACGTCTAGATGGATTGGGAGGAGTACCCGCCGCCAGCTTTACCAAACTGGCAGAGTTGTGCTGCTTTGCGCCTGAGCCGGATGGGGCATACAACTGTCGTCAAATGCTAGAGAACGATTTGGTGGCAGAACAGTCCATTATTGGTTTGCTGCGTCGTCAGGCTGCTCAAGCCGAGAGTTTGGGCGATCGCGCCACCCGCTATCTGTACGAGAAGATCTTGCTAAAAACAGAAGAACGGGCTTACCACATTGCTCACTTCCTTGCGCCTGATACGCTTGTGCTGAGCCGATAACGCTTCGCTTCCTAACGCCTCCTGTAGAAAAAACTCTGGACTCAGGGCTTTTTTGGCGGGAGGCTTTTAGCTGCGGTGTGTTTTTAGGCGATCGCCCCATCTGCTTCATCCAGAACAGCGTCCTTGAGAAGAAAAATCCGGTAAAAATTTTTGCAAATGATTCCTGCTGAAATAACTTTTCCATCATTGCCTGCAAAGTAATGGCAGCTAGCAGACAAATTGTAGTGGCGTAAGCAAACTCAGCCCCAGCCTCTGACACCAGGCAATGAGCAGCTACAGAGGAGACTAGAGCCGTCATCATACCTGTGCGGCACAAGATAATGAAAGGATCGACCATATACGGAAGCGTCTTGATAGAAATATTCCTTTATTTAAATTGAACCATAATATTGAGTTTAAATGAGAATTGATGTCAAGTAAATAGAGATTGGTGATCTGTTAGCAAGATTTCTTCCCAAGCTTCCGACCTGTATTTCTTGCTGCTGCCCGTTCAAGGACAGTCAATAGAGTGGGGTGGGAAGTCTTTGCAGCGCATTCATATCGGCAGCTACTTTTTGACATCAGCGATCGCGATCAAATCACTGGACGCAACCTAGGCAAAGCATTGACAGCGTAATTTCTGAACATGAATCGTCCATCTGCAGGGAAGATAGCATGAAGCTACTTCTAGCAGAGCTAGGGGGCAACGACATTAGAGGATGTTTGAAAAGTGGTCAGCTGCGATTTTAGGCACCTGGATGATCTCCACTGTCCCCTTAAAAAGGGGACAGTGGAGATCTGGAACGTTTCGCCACCCATAGTTGGACCTTTAAAATATCCTCTAACAGCTCACGACATTAACGACGGGTGAGATATTGAGGGATACGTTGATGGGGATAATGAAGTGGATGATGAAGTAGTCAACATAGCGATTCTCTGGACGTGCTACAAGCACCCTGTTTGGGTTGCGCGGTGATACCTTCACCACGCTAGGGAGTCTGAGGGGTAGGACGGGATCAGCTAATGGCATGAATAAATTCGGTGAAACTGAAAGCTGCTTAATGCCTACTTTTGAAAAGGGCACGCTCCTTTCAAAAAATAAACAACTTTGAAGCGCGATCGCTAGACGTCTGTAAAAATCGCATAGGATAATGACAGCCAGTACATTTGTCTGTCATTATCCTATGCTTGATCTGATTAAACTTGCCCGTCAGATGCAGGGCATCGGTCAACATCTGACTCACGAAGCCGCCGCCACCCGTCAGCGCCTAGGCTTGGCTCAGCAGCTATTGGCGCAAGCTCGTCAGCATCAAGATGACCTCGTGACCCAGCAGCAAATTTGGCGCGATCGCTTAGGCTTTGCCGCCGCCGCACCTCTAGAACCGCTAGATACAAAAATTGATCTTACGCCTGCTCCGCCGATTCATACCGTCCTCGCTACAGACGGTTCCCAGATTGCTCCTAGCCATCACGAAATTGCCTACTGTTATTTGATCAACGTCGGGCGAATTGCGTTGCACTACGGACAAAATCGCCATCCGCTCTTGGACAACCTGCCCGAAGTTTTTTATCGTCCTGAAGATCTCTACGTCTCTCGGCAGTGGGGCATTCGAACAGAAGAATGGATGGGCTATCGTCGCACCGTATCTGAGGCGATCGTCCTTTCAGAACTGGCGACAGATTTCGTAGCAGATTCTCTAGCAAATTCCGTCACAGATTCCGTCACAGATTCCGTGACGGGCAGCTTAAATTCATCTGCTGCCAACACTCTTGCCATGGTAGATGGGTCACTCATTCACTGGTTCCTAGAGCCGCTACCCGCAGATGCCCGCAACTGTATTCTGCCACCCATCCTAGAGGCTTGGGATCAGCTTCGGGCCGCACGAATTCCCCTTGTGGGCTACATCAGCGCAGCCAGGAGTGGCGAATCGCTGAACTTTTTGCGGCTGCACACCTGCCCTTTTTTGGCTCCAGACTGCATGACCCATTGCCAGGGACAAACGGAGCAAGCTCCCTGCCAAGTATTTGCTCCGCTACGGGATACTGCGCTCTGGGGGCTAGTTCTAGAACCCGGACAGCGCGGAGCAATCTGGCGCAGTTCGGCAAAGATTCTGGAATCTTACGGCGACCATGCGATTCATTTTTGCTATGTTCACATGGGTTCAGAGATTGCCCGTGTCGAGTTTCCAGCATGGGTAGCAGAAGATCGAGATCTCTTGGAGACGGCACTGAGCCTGACCATGACCCAGGTACAAAAGGGCTACGGCTACCCGGTAGCTCTGGCAGAAGCTCACAACCAGGCGGTGGTAAGGGGAGGCGATCGCGCTCGATTCTTTGCCCTCCTGGAGCAGCAGATGATTCGAGCCGGGTTGAGAAACGTAGGTACCTCCTACAAAGAGGCTCGGAAACGGGGAAGCATCGCCTAAAATTTTGCCTAATCTAAAATCTATGAATATCGCCAGTTTTCTGAGGACATTTAGGGTGGGGGCGCTTAGCGCCCCCACCCTAAATGTCCCCGTCCTAACCCGCCTTGGCGGTTGCCATAAAACACTACAGGGGGCAGCGTGAGCCGAATTGTTATAACCACGATCGGGTCGTTGGGCGATCTGCATCCGATGCTGGCGATCGGTCTAGCTTTGCGAGAGCGCGGTCATGATGTTGTGTTTGCCGTTGTCAAGCAGTTCAGCGACAGAATCCAGGCGCTAGGGTTTGAGGTGCAGCCTATTCGTCCCGACCAAGTTTCACCCGATGACCCCGAAACGATCGCACGGATGATGGATCTGAAAAAAGGGACGGAGCGACTGCTGCGGGACTACATTTTTGCTAATCTGCGGCAGACCTATGCTGACCTCATGGCGATCGCCCAAGGAGCAGATTTTATCCTGACGGGCGAGGTAGTCTATGCTACAAGGCTCGTAGCCGAAAAGCTGGGAATGCCTTGGGCTTTTTGTGCGCTTTCTCCCTCCTCTATGTTCTCTATCTACGATCCCCCTGTGCTGCCAACGCTGGAGGGAATGACGAAATTTCGATCGCTCCCCTTTGTAAATCGTGGGGTCAAGAATCTCGCCCGATTGGCAACGCGCTCTTGGGCTGATCCACTGCATCAATTGCGGCGAGAAGTTGGATTACCGCCCATTGGCAACCCCCTCATAGATGATAAGTTTTCGCCCCATCTGGTGCTTGCGCTTTTTTCATCGGTGCTGGCTGCCCCTCAGATTGACTGGCCGCCCAATACCGTGGTGACAGGATTCACCTTCTATGACGGCACCCTTGAAGGGATGGGTCTTGCCCCAAAGCTGCAAGATTTTTTAGCGGCAGGTGAACCGCCCATTGTGTTTACGCTAGGTTCAGCCGCCGTATTTGATCCGGGTGATTTTTATCGCTACAGCATCCAGGCTGCACAGCAGCTCAACCGACGAGCTGTCTTGCTCATGGGGCAGAATTTGCCCCCAGACAATTTGCCAGAGAGCATCATAGCCTGGGACTATGCTCCCTATTCAAAGATCTTTCCCCATGCCAGCGCGATCGTTCATCAGGGCGGCATTGGCACAACCGCACAGGCACTGCGATCGGGTCGCCCGACGCTGGTGATGCCCTACAGCCATGACCAACCCGATAATGCCGCTCGCCTAGAGCGTTTGGGCACGTCCCGCACGATCGCTCGCCAGCAATACCAGGCGACAAGAGCCGTCAGAGAACTGCATGCCCTGCTGGAGAATCCGGGCTACGCTGCTCAAGCAGTTGCCGTAGCTCAGATTATGCAGACAGAAGCAGGGGCGCAGGTCGCCTGTGATGAAATTGAGAAACAGCTTCAGCCCCTAGCTAGCTGAGGGAAATGCAGCTCTGCGTGACCGTTTTGGCAAGCGATCGCAGCATGGTTGCCGTTGTTGCGAAATCTACACAACCGTCGGTGATGCTCTGACCGTAAGTGAGCTGGGAGAGATCTTTAGAAATCGCCTGTTTGCCTGCCACCAGATGGCTTTCCACCATCACGCCCATGATGTGTCTAGAACCTGCTGCCAACTGCGCGGCGACATCCTCAATCACGATCGTCTGACGACTGTAATCTTTACTAGAGTTATCGTGGCTGCAATCCACCATCACACGGGGGTTAATGCCCAAACTCGCTAGGGTACCAGCTGCCTTCTGAACATTATCGGTATCGTAGTTGATACCCTGCTTGCCGCCCCGCAGCACCAGATGCCCATCCGGGTTGCCCGTTGTCGTCACAATACTTGCCAAACCCTGCGTGTTGATGCCCAGGAAACGGTGGGGCTGACTGGCAGCCAGCATGGCGTTAGCAGCAGCATGAAGGCTACCATCCGTATTGTTCTTGAAGCCGATGGGCATGGAAAGACCCGATGCCATTTCGCGGTGGGTTTGGCTCTCGGTCGTGCGGGCACCGATCGCCGTCCAGGCAATCACATCCGCAATATATTGAGGAATAATCGGGTCGAGCAGCTCGGTAGCCGCTGGGAGTCCCATTTCAGATAGGCTCACCAGCAGCTTACGAGCTAGACGCAGCCCGGTATTGATGTCATAGCTGCCGTCTAGATGCGGATCGTTAATTAGCCCTTTCCAGCCGATCGTCGTCCTAGGCTTCTCGAAATAGACCCGCATAACGATTTCCAGATCGTCCGCTAGCTCAGCTCGCAGCGCCGCCAGTTTCTCGCCATACTCCAGCGCCGCATTGATGTCGTGGATCGAGCAAGGACCAACGATGACCAGCAAGCGCCGATCTTCGTTTTGCATGATGTTGCGGATGCGATCGCGAGTTTGAGCCACCAGTGAAGCGGCTGTGTCGGTAATGGGAAGCTCGTTGTGAATCGTCGCAGGCGTGATGAGTGGGCGAGTTTCAACAACGTGCAGGTCAGAAGTCTTAGGCATAGTGGGTTTGGGCTGGCGGCGACAGAGCTAACGGGGCGATCGCCATGGCGGTATGTAGTGTTGAGCAAAAACGTTAGCCTTGAACATTCTATCGAATTTCGACAGATCTCTTGAAAGTAATGCGATCTAACCCAGGAAGACGGCAGATACGATACGCTTTACCATAAAGATGCAGCGTGAAGGTGTTACGATCGCCCCCTCACCCCATCCCTTCATTCCCCTACTCCCCGCCATGCCTGCCGACTTCCTCAGCCACCTCAACCCCTCTCAGCGCAGCGCCGTCGAACATTACTGCGGTCCTTTGCTGGTCGTAGCAGGGGCTGGCTCTGGCAAGACTCGTGCCCTCACTTACCGGATTGCCAATCTGGTGTTGACCCATCGCGTTGATCCCGGAAACATTCTAGCGGTGACGTTTACCAACAAAGCCGCCAGAGAAATGAAAGAGCGGATTGAAAAGCTGTTTGCTGAGCAGGAAGCTGAGGCAAAATACGGCAAGCGGCTGGAAACCCTCTCGCCGATCGAGCAAACCCGGCTGCGATCGCAGGTCTACAAAACCATCACCAAAGAGCTGTGGATCGGCACCTTCCATGCCCTTTGTGCCCGGATTTTGCGCTACGACATTGAGAAATACGAAGGGGCAAACGGCGGTTGGACAAAGAGCTTCTCGATCTTTGACGAGTCGGATGTGCAAAGCTTGGTAAAAAACATCGTCACCCAGCAGCTCAATCTGGATGACAAAAAGTTTGACCCGCGATCGATGCGCTACGCCATCAGCAACGCCAAGAATCAGGGCTTTACCCCGGCAGATGTTGAGAAGGATCAGCCGACCTTTAAAGGACGGGTGATTGCCAATGTCTATTCCGAGTATCAGAAGGCGCTAGCTGCCAACAATGCCCTGGATTTTGATGATCTAATCCTAATTCCTGTGCAGCTTTTCCAGCAAAATCAACAGGTCTTAGACTACTGGCATCGCCGTTTTCGCCATATTTTGGTGGATGAATATCAAGACACTAACCGGACGCAGTACAACCTGATTCGCTTGCTTGTCACTAACGGAGCCGACTCGCGCAAATTTGCTGACTGGGAGCATCGATCGATTCTCGTCGTAGGCGATGCCGATCAGTCGATTTATTCCTTCCGGGCGGCAGATTTCACCATCCTCATGGATTTCCAGAACGACTTTGGGGACGGCTTGCCCGACGACGACACCCGTACCATGGTGAAGCTGGAGGAAAACTATCGCTCTACCGAGAACATTCTGCAAATTGCCAATGCGCTGATTGAGAACAACACTGAGCGCATCGACAAGGTTTTGCGCCCGACGCGCGGTTCTGGAGAGACGGTCTTTTGCTATCGTGCCGAAGATGAAACCGCCGAGGCAAATTTTGTCATCAATCAGCTGCGTCAGATGGAGCTGACTAACCCAGAGCTAAATTGGGGCAGCTTTGCCATTCTTTACCGGACGAATGCTCAATCGCGATCGTTTGAGGAAGTGCTGGTGCAGCAGGCAATTCCCTACACGGTAGTGGGTGGACTGCGGTTCTACGATCGCAAAGAAATCAAGGATGTTCTATGCTACCTGCGGCTGGTCGCCAACCCAGAAGACTCCATCAGCCTTAAGCGCATCCTCAACACCCCCCGGCGCGGCATCGGCAAAGCCACAATCGATCGCCTGGAAACCGCTGCCCGTGAGCTAAATGTCTCGCTCTGGCAAATCTTGACCGACGATACTTCAGTGCAGACTCTCGCAGGGCGATCGTCCAAGCCCGTCCTTGGCTTTGTGCGGATGATACAATCCTGGCAAGCTCAAGTTGAAGAAGCACCTGCCTCTCAGATTGTCCAGGGCATTCTGGACGAGTCAGGCTATGTGGATGACTTGAAAACCCAAGGCACGGATGAAGCCCTCGATCGCCTGCAAAACGTTCAGGAGCTATACAATGCCGTCCTGCAATTTGAGGAGCAAAACGAGGCGGCAAACCTGCTGCTATTTTTGGCAAATGCCTCTCTCGCCTCCGATCTGGACAACCTCGATGAAGAGCAGCAGTCCAAAGTGTCGCTGATGACGCTGCACTCGTCCAAGGGGCTAGAGTTCCCGGTCGTCTTTCTGGTGGGCATGGAGCAGGGATTGTTTCCCAACCATCGAGCCATGGAAGACCCCAAATCGCTGGAGGAAGAGCGCCGTCTTTGCTATGTTGGCATTACCCGCGCCAGAGAGCAGCTTTTTCTCTCCTATGCCCGTGAGCGACGGCTGTATGGCTCTCGCGAGTCGGCAAGCCCGTCGCTGTTTTTGGGAGAACTGCCGAAAGAGCTGTTGCTGGGTAGCGCTAGCGGAGCCATCCCCAAGCGCATGACCACCCCTATTCGAGAAATCAAGCAGCAGGTCGCCGATGCCCCCGGAATGCATGAGGATGATTGGAACGTGGGCGATCGCATTCTCCACAAGGGCTTTGGCGAGGGCAAAGTCACCCATATTTTCGGGGCAGGCAACAAAATCTGTCTAGCCGTCAGGTTTCCCGGCATTGGGCAAAAAATCCTCGATCCCAAAATTACGCTACTTCAGCGAATGGATTGAGCGCGATCGCTTTTTTCTGGGAAAGAAATATTCTGCAAATTTCCTAATTTTTACAAAATATTTACCAATAAACAGAGCAGAGTCAGTTGTCCACGCTATAATTCTCATCAAGAGAAGCCGTAGCAGACTGGTGTCTCTCAGGTTGCCAGTGGTTAAATCGGCACTATGTGCTGATCCGGGTCTGCTTCAGCAAAGCTTTTAACTTACTTTCGATCGTTAGGTTCCTGTCTTTGTGGAAGGGGCCTGTCGAAAAGCTAGTGATGATCGTTCACTCAACTGCTCATTCTCGCATCCTGCTAACTGAGGCGTTCAGACTAACTGAAATATTCAGAAAGCAGTGGCGATGAAACCGTTTTTATCCAGAGTTAGATCTATCTAAGCATCCACTTCAGGTAGATCGGATCTGTGGCTTCCACGCATCATGTTTTTTCACCTACCCAAGCTTAAGCCCAGCACAGACGGCACGGACGAAGCCATTGCCTCTGGGGCTGACCGTTTTTGAGGAAATTGAATGTCAAAGCAAATTATTATCGCCGAACAGCACCGGATCGCGGCTGTCTTTTCCGAAGATCAGATTCAAGAACTTATTGTTGCAAAGGGAAACCATCAGGTTAGCGACATTTACCTCGGAATTGTTGAGAACGTTCTCCCTGGAATTGATGCTGCTTTCGTCAACATTGGAGACAGCGAGCGCAACGGATTTATTCACGTTACCGATTTAGGACCTGTGCGGCTGAGAAAGTCAGCCGCCTCCATTACCGAGTTGCTGGCTCCTCAGCAGAAGGTTCTGGTGCAAATTATGAAGGAGCCAACGGGGAACAAAGGGCCCCGACTGACCGGAAACATTAGTCTGCCCGGTCGCTATCTAGTGCTGATGCCGTTTGGTCGCGGCGTCAATCTCTCTCGACGCATCCGCAGCGAAGCCGAGCGCAACCGTCTGCGAGCACTTGCTATCTTAGTTAAGCCTCCTGGCATGGGGCTGCTGGTGCGAACCGAAGCAGAGGGAATGCCTGAAGAAGCGATTATTGAAGACCTGGAAACCCTGCAAAAGCAGTGGGAAAACATTCAGCAAGAGGCGCTGACAACCCGTCCGCCTAGCTTGCTTAACCGAGATGATGATTTCATTCAGCGGGTTTTGCGGGATGTCTACAGCACCGATGTCAACCGCATTGTCGTAGATTCCCATACCGGGCTGAAGCGCGTTAAGCAGCACCTAGTCAACTGGAGTGGTGGCAAAGCGCCCCAGGGCGTGCTGATTGACCACCACCGCGATCGCCAGCCCATCCTGGAGTATTTCCGAGTCAACGCCGCCATTCGAGAAGCCCTCAAGCCCCGTGTTGATCTGGCTTCTGGGGGATACATCATTATTGAGCGGACTGAGGCTCTGACTGTAATTGATGTCAACTCAGGCTCATTCACCCGTTCCGCAACGGCACGTGAAACCGTCCTGTGGACAAACTCTGAGGCGGCCACCGAAATTGCTCGACAGTTGCGGCTTCGCAATATTGCAGGCATCATCATCGTCGATTTCATCGACATGGATGCCCGCCGCGATCAGCTTCAGGTTTTGGAGCAGTTTAATAAGGCATTGAGGTCAGATAAAGCCCGTCCTCAAATTGCCCAATTGACTGAGCTAGGTCTGGTCGAATTGACCCGCAAGCGCCAAGGACAAAATATCTACGAGCTGTTTGGTCGCCCTTGCCAAACTTGCAGCAGTACGGGTCTGATTATTCATCTCCCTGGCGAGATGGATCATGAGATCGCAGAGCCAATAGAAGCTTCACGGACAGCTACCGCCGCAGAATCTCGCATCCCTGCCCTGCGGGACAATTGGGAGCGATCGGGTGAGAGAGTCACTGAAAGATCTAACGAAAGAACCCACGAAAGAGCGGGATTTGAGCAAGAGAATCTCGATTTAGACGCCTCTGCCGACTTGCAGGAGCTAGATTTAACCAACCACCCCAATTACCAAGAGCGTAGTAAGGATAGCCGTCGTCGTCGTCGGACTCGCCTCAAGGTGGGTGAACCTGTAATTCGTGGAAGCGTTGCACCTACGCTGAGGTCAGAAATAGAGACCGAAGATGAGCCGCTGCCGCTGCCTGTGATTGAGGAGCCTGCTCCTGTCCCTCGCAATGTGAGGGAACCTCGACCTGAGAAGCCTGAGCGGGGACGCACCGCTGCACGCCGAGAAAAGCCTGTAGCTGAACCGCCTCAAGTCATTTCTGTGGAAATGACCCCCGAAGAGCAGGAAATTTATGCTCTGATGGGTATCTCTCCAATGGTATTGGCGACAGAGCCTATTAAAGATCCAAAGTCTGCCATTATTTCTGTGACTTTACCGGGGCAAAGTATTCGCTCTGCCGACGTATCTTTCTCAGACTCTACTCCAGCGTTAGAGCTAGATGCTGAAGAACTCGCAGAAGAAGAATTTGAGGATAGAGAGCCACTTACCGAATCCTTTGCAGAGATTCAAATTTCTGAGCCTGTTGTCCTGAAAAACGCTCCTGAGGTGAGCAATCAAGGGGCTGAGGCTGAGGATACCCTCTCTGATACCGATGCTCCTCGCCGTCGCCGTCGCCGTCGTTCATCCGTTAACCTATCGGATGCAGACACTAATACGGATGCAGGTTAGGCTACAGCAGGTAAATGTTGGAAAGAAAAAGTGCTGCGATGAAACCGCCTGATTTTCTGAGCCTATCAGAACTGCTTGGCAGTGAAGCAGATGAGGCGGTTCCCATTGCAGGAGTCGATGAAGTAGGGCGAGGAGCGTTATTCGGCCCCGTGATTGCCGCTGCTGTGGTCTTGCCGATCGCGGCTCATGCCCCCTTGATCAGTGCTGGAGTAACTGATAGCAAACTGCTGTCGGCGGCGCGGCGCAGGCAGTTGGCTGAAGAAATTAGAGCAGTGGCGATCGCCTGTCATATCGGTATGGCTTCTGTGCGAGAGATCGATCGCCTTAATATCTTGCAAGCGACATTTCTAGCCATGAAGCGCGCCATCAGGCAATTGCAGCCGCAGCCAGCGCTATGTCTAGTGGATGGCAACCAGCGGATTCCGGGCCTGCTGGTTCCTCAAAAGACCGTCGTCAAAGGCGACCAAAAGTCTGTGGCGATCGCGGCAGCCAGCATCGTGGCAAAAGTTTGGCGAGATGACCTGATCATGCGGCTTGCGGCTCGCTACCCCGGCTATGATCTCAGCGCTAATAAGGGCTACGGGACTGCCAAGCACCGATTGGCATTGCAGCAGCAGGGTATTTCTCCCCAGCACCGCTGCTCCTTTAGTCCCTGTAGGCTCTCAGGAAATAATTCGGGGGGTGATTCAGGAAACAATGCCCAATCCATTGACTGGCTCAGCGCTCATTAGGCGATCGGGCTATTGGACGAGAGGAGTGTGGGTTCAACCATGGACGGATCACCACTAGCCTGTGTCTGAGAGGCAGCCCATTGACGATAGTCTGACAAAAGCTGATGCATCAGCCGTTGCTTGATAGTAAGCAGCACGCTGTGGAGCAGTCCATTTCCGGCTGCTTCTAAAATGGGGCGGGGTGTGAGCCATAGTGGAGGCGGCATCTCAACCTCAACCCGCAAATCGGCTTTGCCTTTGAGATAGGTAATGTCATCTATTACTGAAGGGGTAAGTCGTCCCACTAGCTTCAGTCCAAAGCGTTGATTGATGTATTCTATGCCGCGAATTTCACAGGCAATCGACTCCATGCAAATCGACCCCTCTGTTTCTGTGACTCTCACATCTACGGTCGGCTGAATACTCAGCGTCAGGAAGCTGAGGGGGCGCATTTTCAGCCGAAATACGTCAGCTCCCAATGGCTCTATGCGACTCGGATCGACCAATGCCGCAATTAAGCGCTGGGGCTGTCGCAAGTAGTGTTGAATAGGGATAGGCTGTTCTGGAATGGCTAATTCGACAGCTTGAGAAGCAGAAAAGCAGGTGGGCATACGGGGCTTACCATCGTCGATCTGAAGGTTGAAGCGATCGTGCTGAAATAGCTAGCTGAAACAATTAACTGAAACAATTAGCTGAAAAAGTTAGCTAAGAAGAAATTAAATAAGAAGCGATTAAGTAAATTTTACATTTTTTCCAAGGAATCTACCTTGACAATACAAAATTCAGCTTTCAAGGCATTCTTTCAGTATTTATACTTGCCTGCATCAATACATCTGAATCTACGTAATGAAATGTTGTAATTTGATATATGGCGCTACGCGCTTAGATCCAATGAGTTATTTTTGAGAGCTGCGCTCCGCGCGGCTCTCAAAAATAACTCGTCCTAACTCAATTAAGTAATGCCATATGGCTTGATCCACTGATTTGCAGCAGCTTTCTTGCCATACAGTCTTTTCGTTATCAAAGCTTTATCAAAGCCCTGCCCTATGGACATATCGATCGCTCATTTGGGACCCGCCGGAACTTATGCCGAGAGCGCGGCGCTAGCCTACAGTACATGGCTTGAGAAGACCACAGGCAACTCTTCAATTCTTCATTCCTACGCCAGCATTGCCCAGGCTATTCGAGCCGCCGCTCAGGGTGAAACTCAGATGGCGGTCGTTCCCGTTGAGAACTCTATCGAGGGCAGCGTCACAGTTACCCTTGACACACTATGGCAATTAGATAAACTTCACATCCAGCAGGCATTAATCTTGCCGATCGCCCACGCCTTGCTGTCTACCGCTCCAGACCTTGGCGCGATCGAAGTAGTTTACTCTCATCCCCAGGCGCTAGCGCAATGTCAAGCATGGCTTGAGCAGTATCTCCCAGCCGTGCCGCTAGTTCCTACCAATTCGACCACAGAAGCCCTACAGTATCTCAAAACTAATCCTCAGGCCGGGGCGATCTCTTCTCAAAGAGCAGCACAGCTCTATGAACTACCCATCCTCGCTTATCCGATCAACGATCACCCTGACAACTGTACTCGCTTCTGGGTGTTGAGCTTAGAACCGCCCCAGAGCGGTAGCCAGACTTCTCTAGCGTTTAGCCTTCCGGCGAACACGCCCGGCGCCCTGCTCAAACCTCTGCAAATCTTCGCTCAGCGCCAAATTAACATGAGTCGAATTGAATCCCGACCAACCAAGCGATCGCTTGGAGACTATCTATTTTTTATCGATTTAGAAGCTAACCTAGAGTCTGTTATGGTGCAATCAGCTCTAGCGGAACTCCAAGGCTGCACAGAAACTATCAAGATTCTGGGCAGCTACGACATCTTATCTATCGAATGAGCGTTTGTAGAACAGACTACTCGAATACACCCTTAAGAGCGGTACGCGCTGCTAGATGGTTGCGCGTTGAGGTGAGGATCTCCGATTCACGCTCTAGGCGAGCCGCAGTGTCTTGCATTTCTAGCAAGAGCTGCTGCTCTTGAGCAACGCCATGCAAATTTCCAGCAACCCAATAGGAAAGCTCGACAGGTAGCTCAGGCACGTCATCCGGCAAAACAATCTCCTGTCCAGTCAGCTTGGTCGAGAGGTGCACTACGTCTCGAAGGAGCTGATCAACCTCATCAGCAAGTTCACTCAGATTTTTGTCGGTGGGCTGGTCTTCAATCCACTCGACTAGACCTACATAGTAAGGCTTTTCACGCACGTACTCTAAAACTCGGAAGCGCTGCTGCCCTAACGTCAAAACCTTGAAGCGATCGTCAGGCAAGCGCTGATGCTGCACAACTTCGGCACAGCAACCCACGTTAGCAATTCGTCCCTGTGTCGGATCAACCATTAGCACTCCAAAGCGTCCATCGCTTTGCAGAATGGTATTCATCATGATGCGATAGCGAGGCTCAAAAATTTGCAATGGCAATTGGCTACCTGGAAACAAAACAACTTCAGATAGAGGAAAAAGGGGAAGTTCGCGGACAGCGACGGATGAAGAAAATGTCATTACAACTCTAATTTCCGTGGGAAGAAGCTGAACTTAAGGACTAATCTGAGAATTATCTTATTAACACCAGCCTAAAAACAGCAGGTCTTTAAAACATCAGAGTAGCTTGACCTAAAGGGTTAAGCTACTCTTAATAGTCTATCGTATTGCCATAGTCTAGCCGAGGCAAGACGTCCGAAATTCACTACAGCTTTACTTCAATATCTACGCCTGCGGGTAGGTCAAGCTTCATCAGCGCATCAATGGTTTTTGAGGAAGGCTGGTAGATATCAATGATGCGGCGATGGGTACGAGTCTCAAAATGCTCCCGTGAGTCTTTGTCTACGTGAGGCGATCGCAGGACACAATAAATCCGACGCTTTGTGGGGAGCGGAATCGGTCCTACAGCTGTGGCATTGGTGCGGTTAGCGGTATCTACAATCTTTTCGCAGGAAGTGTCTAGGAGGCGGCGATCGAAAGCCTTGAGGCGAATCCGAATTTTCTGCTGTTGAATAGTTGCCATTTAAGTGCCAAGGTTAAGTTTTCTAGGTTCAGAGTAAGACGACTGAGACAAAATAATCAGCAGCTAGTGTCTAATGCTAGCTGCTGACTGCAAGCTGAAATCCCGCTATTTCAGGATCTTGGAAACCACGCCCGCTCCAATGGTACGACCGCCTTCACGGATGGCGAAACGCATCCCTTGCTCAATTGCGATCGGGTTGATCAGTTCGACCGTCATTTTGATGCGGTCACCCGGCATCACCATTTCCGCTTCGCTACCATCATCCGCGGTAAAAGAAGCGATCGTGCCCGTCACGTCGGTGGTTCGGACATAAAACTGAGGCTTGTAGCCAGGGAAGAAGGGGGTTTTGCGTCCGCCTTCTTTTTCCTGAAGCACATATACCTCACCCTCAAACTGGGTATGAGGTTTAATTGAACCCGGCTTAGCAATTACCATGCCCCGTTCAATATCAGTCTTCTGAATACCCCGCAGCAGGAGACCTGCATTATCACCCGCCATCCCTTCATCAAGACTCTTCTTAAACATCTCGATTCCGGTCACGGTTGTGCTCCGGCTGTCGCGGATGCCGATAATTTCCACCGTTTCACCCACTTTGACCTTGCCGCGCTCAATCCGACCTGTAGCAACGGTTCCCCGACCTGTAATGGTGAAGACATCTTCTACCGCCATCAAGAAAGGCTTGTCGATATCCCGCTCAGGAGTCGGGATGAAAGAGTCCACAGCTTCCATCAATTCGTAGATTTTATCAGTCCACTCATTCTCGCCCTTGATGGTTTTGGGGTTCTTTTGCATCTGCTCCAGAGCCATCAGACCTGAACCACGAACGATCGGCACATCGTCACCGGGGAAGTCGTAATCAGTCAGAAGTTCCCGCAGCTCCAATTCCACAAGCTCAAGCAGTTCTTCGTCGTCCACCTGGTCAATTTTGTTCAGGAAGACCACAACGCTAGGTACACCCACCTGCTTCGCCAGCAGAATATGCTCTTTCGTCTGAGGCATCGCACCGTCGGTTGCCGCAACCACTAAGATTGCGCCATCCATCTGAGCTGCACCCGTGATCATGTTCTTCACATAGTCAGCGTGACCTGGGCAATCCACATGGGCGTAGTGGCGCTCAGTGGTTTCATATTCCACGTGAGCAGTGTTGATCGTAATACCCCGCGCTTTTTCTTCAGGCGCAGCATCGATCTGATCATAGTTTCTCGCCTGGGCTTGTCCCAATGCTGCCAGCGTCATTGTGATCGCAGCAGTTAGGGTCGTTTTACCATGGTCAACGTGACCAATGGTGCCGATATTAACGTGGGGTTTAGTCCGTTCAAACTTTGCGCGTGCCATTTATCTATTTGTTCCTCTTTACTGACTATGCGTTCCCTTTACTCTTCGCAATGATGGTTTCAGCGACGTTGCGAGGTACCTCGTCATAAGCGCTGAACTCCATTGAGAATATGCCACGACCTTGAGTTTTTGACCGAATGTCGGTAGCATACCCAAACATTTCCGCCAAGGGTACTTTAGCAATAACCTTGGCAGTGCCTTGCTCAGTGTCCTGTCCTTCAATTTGCCCTCGACGAGAGTTCAAATCGCCAATAACGTTGCCGATGAAGTCCTCAGGAACTTCAACTTCAACTTTCATGGTCGGCTCTAACAAGACTGGAGAAGCCTTCATCACGGCTTCCTTAATTGCCATTGAACCAGCAATTTTGAACGCCATTTCCGAAGAGTCTACATCATGATAAGAACCATCCACCATTGTGATCTTCAGATCAATGACAGGATAACCTGCCAGGATGCCAGACTCACAAGCTTCCTTCATTCCCTGTTCGGCAGGACCAATGTACTCTTTAGGCACAGTACCGCCGACAATCTTGGAAACAAATTCAAACCCAGTGCCCGGTTCACCGGGTTCAATCTGAATCACAACGTGACCATACTGACCTTTGCCGCCACTCTGCCGGATAAATTTACCCTCAGCGCGAACGGGTTTACGAATGGTTTCCCGATAGGCGACCTGAGGCGCACCTACATTGGCCTCCACCTTGTATTCTCGCTTCATGCGATCGACCAAGATATCCAAGTGCAGCTCACCCATCCCGGCAATTACTGTCTGGTTAGTTTCCGAGTCAACGCTAACCCGAAAGGTTGGGTCTTCCTCAGATAGGGCTTGCAATGCCTTAGAGAGCTTTTCCATATCCTGCTTTGTTTTCGGCTCAACTGCAACCGAGATCACAGGTTCCGGAACAAATAGGGATTCCAGGATGATGGGAGAAGCCTCGTCACAGAGCGTGTCACCTGTAAAGGTATCTTTCAAGCCTAGGGCAGCGCCTAGATCCCCTGCCCGCAACTCATCGACCTCTTGGCGATCGTCTGCCTTCAGGATAATTAAGCGGGAGATTCTCTCTTTCTTGTCCTTAGAGGCATTGTAGACATAGCTGCCCTTGACGAGCACACCGGAGTAAACCCTAACAAAAGTTAGGCGACCATAGGGATCAGCCATAATCTTAAACGCTAAGGCAGCCGTTGGCTCAGTGTCACTGGCAGGTCGGGTGGCAGTGCTGCCATCAGGAAGAACTCCTTGAACAGGCTTCACTTCTAGCGGAGAAGGCAAGTAATCCACCACTGCATCTAGCAGGAGCTGAACGCCTTTGTTTTTGAAGGCAGAGCCACAGATCAAAGGCACAATCTTTCCTGAAACGGTGCCAATACGAAGACCCCTACGAATCTCAGCTTCTGTGAGTTCTTCACCGCCCAAGTATTTCTCAATCAGAACGTCATCCGTTTCAGCAACCGACTCTACCAGCTTGCCGTGATACTCATTTGCCAGCTCCCTCATGTCCTCAGGGATGTCGATTTCTTCGGGCTTAGAGCCTAGCTCATCAACGTAGATGTACGCCTTCATCTTGACCAGATCGACAATGCCCTTGAAAACATCCTCGCTGCCAATAGGCAGTTGGATAGGGACTGCGTTGGCACGTAGGCGATCGCGAATCTGCTCATAGACTCTGTAGAAGTTCGCACCTGTCCGATCCATCTTATTGATGAAAACAATGCGAGGAACATTGTAGCGATCGGCTTGCCGCCACACCGTCTCAGACTGAGGCTGCACTCCACCCACAGAGCAAAAGACTGCAATTACGCCATCCAAGACGCGCATGGAGCGCTCTACTTCAATGGTGAAATCTACATGACCAGGGGTATCAATAATGTTGATGCGATGGTCGTTCCAGCTGGTACTGATCGCAGCCGCCGTGATGGTAATTCCTCGCTCTCGCTCCTGCTCCATCCAGTCAGTAACTGCTGTTCCTTCATGGACTTCGCCAATTTTATGCACAACGCCAGAGTAGAACAGAATTCTCTCAGTCGTTGTTGTCTTGCCCGCATCAATGTGAGCGGCGATCCCAATATTACGTACCCGTTCGAGGGGAATAGTACGTACCACAGCTACCTCCTTGATTTATGCCGCAGCGCCTCCCTGACAAAGGCTGCGTCTGTTAAGATTTTATACTTTATTTATGGCTAACGTGTGGTTTTCACAAACTTATCGGCAGTCGCCTACCAACGGCACGGCAGAGCGACTCAACCCAAAAACTTCGCACAGTGTGGTAACAGCGTCTTAGTAACGGTAGTGAGCAAATGCTTTATTTGCTTCAGCCATACGGTGAGTTTCTTCGCGCTTGCGAATGGCGCTGCCAGTTTCATTAGCTGCATCCATCAGCTCATTTGCTAGCTTCCCTGCCATAGTTCTGCCAGAACGCTGACGGGCAAACTGAGAAAGCCAACGGAGAGCCAGAGCTGTGCCCCGCTCAGAACGGACTTCCATAGGAACCTGGTAAGTTGCACCACCTACTCGTCTGGCTTTGACCTCAACTAGCGGAGTCGCATTCTTGACGGCTCTTTCAAACAGTTCCAGAGGATCTGTACCTGTTCGCTCTTCTATCATCTTGAAAGCATCATAGATAATGCCATAGGCAATAGACTTCTTTCCACTCTTCATAAGCCGAGACACCATCATGGTGACGACCCGGCTGTTATGAACTGGATCGGGTTGAATTGGGCGCTTTTGGACAACAGTACGGCGAGACATAGGCTAGCTCTTGAGAAATAAATCTTTACAGGAATGTCTAATGAGTGGGCAGGATACAGTGTGTCAAAAGTATGCCGGAAATTCTTGTGCCAGCGTTCTTAGATGGTCAAACCTAAATCTTGCCTGCTCGGCTTAAACCCATGAACTTTCGATTTCAGAGAATCTGAATCTTGAAGCTCTTGCGCCCAAGCCTTAGCTAAGTCGATGAAGGCATTTTTAGAGCAGCTAGCGGGTTTCAATCACCTGCCTAGCTGCTCTAGAGTTTGTCCATTACTTTGCAGCTTTGGGGCGCTTCGCACCATATTTGGAACGACCTTGCTTACGATCCTTAACTCCGGCTGTATCTAGCGTTCCGCGAATAATGTGGTATCTGACACCTGGCAAGTCTTTAACCCGACCCCCACGAATCATGACGACGGAATGCTCTTGTAGGTTATGTCCAATGCCAGGGATATAGGCCGTCACCTCAAATCCTGAGGTGAGGCGAACCCGCGCCACCTTACGGAGAGCAGAGTTTGGTTTCTTAGGTGTGGTTGTGTAGACGCGGGTGCAGACACCGCGACGCTGCGGACAGCTCTTCAAAGCAGGAGATTTGGTCTTCTTCTTGGCTTTGTTACGTTCGTTGTGGATGAGTTGCTGAATCGTTGGCATGACTTAGAGCAAATTTCGCCTCTGGTCTTGACGGGTGGTATGGATTAGTTAATTTTAACTTTTCACAGTCTTCAACTATATCGATTTTATTGGGTTTCTGTCAATTTGTGTTTGTTATGTAAAGAGAGTTATGTCAAAAACTTAGAGAACGAGTGCGATCGCGCCTATTCTCCAGCTCAAGACTGACCGTATTATCGATCGGGCTATACCTGCCCTGAGCATCGATCGCGCCAAATCTGGCGAAATACTGATTGACTGTTTCAGGAAAGCTCGGAAAGTTGAATTTGCTATCTCCACTGGCAATGTCTGCCCAAAAGTAGCGGAGTGCCGGAACCAGCGCCTCGATCTGGGGTAGAGACAAGCTAAGGGGTGGCTGGGTGAGTAACTTAGTCACGAAGGGAGTAGAGCGATCGCCCATCCACTCTCGTGAGAAATGCTGCAAGTCTGATTGCTCTGGTACCGCCAGAACTCGCCGAGACTCTATTTGCAACCGATTTCCCTGACAGGTCTGCTCGAAGTGGAGAATCCGATAAGGGTGAGGATAGGTGACGAGAGAGCCAGTTGTAACCTCAAAAATAGTCTGATGCCCCAACGCTTCATGCTGTGCAACGTCCTGAATATGCAAATGCCCTGTAAATACGACGTTAGCCTCAAATTCTTGCATCATCTGCAATAGGGGAGCCGCATTTTCAAGCATGTATCGCTGACCTAGCGGACTATGAGACTGGTCGGGCAGATGCTCGATGACGTTATGATGCACCATAACAAACACAATCCCTTGCAGCCGAGAGAGCGTATGCCTGAGCCAGGAAAGCTGCTCTGGATCTAGATATCCTGTAGGCATCTGCTTGCCCCAACTATCGAAGCCGTTGGAGTTAAGACCAATGATATGTACCCCCGGCAAAACTTCTCGGCTGTAGTAAGGACGATCGCCTTCCCCATAGCCAAACTTTTTATAGTAAAGCGGGAAGTCTGCCAACCCGATCGATCGATCGGTAGGAAACTGTTCTACGACATCATGATTTCCAGGAATGACACAGACTGGATAGGGAAGCTGAGTCAGGCGATCCGCTAGCCAAGCATGATTCTCTGGCTCTCCATGCTGAGTCAGATCGCCAGGGATTAGCAAGAAATCGAGATGGAGTGTTTCCAGCTCTCGCAGAACAACTTCTAGCGCCTGCATACTAAACTCAACCAAGTGGAAGCGGCTAGGATGATCCCAGATGGTATGGGGAAGAGCAATATGGGGATCGCTGAGGATAGCGAACCGAAAATTGAGTGTCATGGGGAAAAGGTAAAAGCAAAGTAAGAATATCTGGGGTAAGAATGCCCATATCTCCTACGCTACACCTTGATTTGCAACTTGATTTGTAATAAGCAGTAAAGTGTGTTTACTCTGGTAGGTTCTAGCAGAGAGGAGTCCCAATTGGCGATCGTTCGTGTGCGGCAGCATGTTAACCCACTCAGTCAGAAGTACAAACAGTCGGCAGCTCCGCCAGATTGGACAAAAGTTTATGCAGATTTATCGCTGCCACTGCATTTAGATATTGGCTGCGGCAAGGGAGTTTTTCTGCTCAAGATGGCTCAAGAGCAGCCTGACTGGAACTATTTGGGGCTAGAGATTCGAGAGCCGCTCGTTTTGGAAGCCAATCTCCGGTCGCAAGAGGCGGGATTCACGAATCTTTACTACATCTTTTGCAACGTCAATAATTCACTGCGATCGCTTCTCTCCGCTCTCCCTGAAAGATCTCTGCATAGAATCAGCATCCAGTTTCCCGATCCCTGGTTTAAGAAGCGTCACCAAAAGCGGCGGGTAGTACAGCCTGAGCTAGTCGAAGAGCTATCACTCCATCTAGCGCCCGGTGGAATGGTTTTTCTACAGTCTGACGTGAAGGACGTAGAGATAGAAATGTGCGATCGCTTTCAGGAGCATCCTGCCTTCGCTCGCCAAGACTCTGTGCGCAAAGACTCTGAGTGGCTAGAGATCAATCCCCTAGCCGTGCCTACAGAGCGGGAGCAATCGACGCTATTGCGCGGAGAGCCTGTATACCGGGCGGTCTTTATAAGAAAATGAAAACACAGAAAGACGAGAATGCCGCCTTAAATCCAGGACGGCAGCCAGCGGCGCATCTGAATTTCGATCGGGGAAAGCGGCAACCCCAGATAAATAGGCATCCAGAAAATGAAGGCGATAAAAATCAGGGCAAGAATACCAAAGCCTAGCCTTCTGCGGGCACGAAGTGGACTATGCAGCCAGCGATCGACCACCAGCGCTAAGCCTAGCAACGCAAACACTAACGATTCCATGTAGTGATACAAGAAGGCGCAGCGCGTCACTTCTAGCCAAGGCAGCAAATTGGCTGACCAGTTGAGCGCCAGGTAAAGGACGAGCCAGCTCTGGGTATTCAGACCCGAAGGATTTCCAGCTGCAGATGTACTGAATCCGGGACTGGACTCAGCCCCAGATTTAGCGGTCAGAGATGTTTCACTAACCCAACGTGCCAGCCATTGCCAAGTTTGATGCGCGAACAGCCCAAACAAGAGAACGATCGCTGCTGTGGAAAACCACCACAGAAAAGGATTACCCATGGCATGAACGTCATAGATGACGCTCCCCGCAGCTTGCGGCAAGGGTGGCCCCACAACAGATGGCAGCTCGTTGACGCTGTTGGATGTTCTGTAAAAATAGGCGATCGGACGCAGCATCAGCGGCCAGGTAAACCATAGAGAGCAGTAAGGATGAGCACTCACGCCTCCAACTCGCTTGTGGTAGTCGTAGGTTTTGACCTGCAACGTCCAAAAGCTGTCTCCTGAAGGATCGATCTGCATGTAGGGCAGCCAGCACAGGTAGTAAACCAGCAGCGGAATTGCGGCAAAACAGACAAAGGCATGTCCTAGATGAAGCTGAGTCAGGTTTTGAAAGGGGGTTTGACTACTAAAGAAATTTGTGGGGAGACGATCGCCCTCTTCACCTTTAGCGGATTTCAGCCTCACCCACTGCAAAATCCAGCCCGCTGACCAAATCAAAATGGCTCCCAACAAAAATCCGAGTCCGTTCCACTTGATCGCCGCAGAAGCCCCAAAGCCAATTCCGGCTAAGCCAAGCCAGAGCCATCTTTGCCAGCCCTGGGCACGGAGTGCGATCAGAAAAAAGAGCTGCCCCAATAGTCCAAACAGCAGCAGGTAGACGTTGTTGAGAGCATAGCGCGATTCCACCAAAAACAGCCCATCCATGGAGAGCAGTAGTCCGGCAATCAAAGCGTAGCTGCGACGATAGCTGAGCTGATAGGCGATCGCCGCCATCACCAGCGGCAAAACCGATCCGGTCAGAGCATTCAGCCAGCGGTAGCTGAAGGGAGAAATCAGCAAACCCGCCAATCCATTCTTGAGGGTGCGATCGCCCCAGGGCATTTTTTCGCCTAGCCAAATGCCAAACTCAATGATGTAAGTGCTAAGGGGGGGATGCCCGGTGAAAATAATTTCGCCCTTGAGAAAGTGGCTGGCAAATCTGGCGTAGTAAATTTCATCAAACACCAGGGTATTGAAGCGGCTCAGCCCCCAAAATCGTAGGGCAAGGGAGAATAGAAAAATCCCAGCCATGCCTATCCAGAACCAAGGGGAACGACTGGAAGCATTGAACAGTGGAGGCTTAGGGGTGATCGCAGACATAACAGCAGCAGAATCATTGCACTGTTCTATAAGCTACTGTAAATGGACGCAATCTGGATAATCTGGGCAAGTTTTTTTGAAGGAGGGCGCTCTGCGCCCTCCTTCAAAAAAACTTGCCCATAAAATCAGCAACGCCGGATTAAAGATTTTTAGGCAAAGGTGAAACCTTTACTTAAGTCACTAAGGGTGACGTCAACCACCACCCCAATCAGCTCAGATTCAGAGCCGCTGCTCTGATAGTAGATTCCGGTTCCCGTAATGTTGAGGTTGTCTGGTAAAGCACCCACCGAGTAGCTGCTTGAACTACCCTTGAGTTGAATCGTGTCTTTTTTTGGGTTGAAATCCAAAATTGCGGCATAGTCCGCTGAGCCTTGGGTGTCGCTCTTGCCATCGTCATAGAAAGTTTTAGAGGCGTTGCCCAAAACGAATGTATCTTTGCCACTACCGCCGATTAGCAGGTCGATCTCATCCTTTCCTGCCTGGGTAGAGCTTGTCCCGGTGAGGCGATCGTTTCCGGTTCCTCCTGACAAAATGTCATCTCCATCAGTCCCAGTCAGCTCATCATTTGATTGGGAGCTAGTAGAAACTGCGATAACTTCTTGTAAGTCATCAAAGATGGTACGGGCTTCCTCATCGTTAATTTCATCGCTGTCTAGAACCGTGAAGATATCTTTGACAATCGTCTTAAGCTCAGAGCGGGTCACGGTTTGATCGCTCAAGGCAGATTCAACATCTGTTTTAAGCTGGCCTACACTCGTGTCTGAGGCGGAATCCTCAAAACTACTGCTGACATCGCTCACTAATGTCTCAAAGATTTGCTTTTGCTCATCTGTGATGGAGCTGCTCTGGGTCTTTTTGCTGTTTTTACCGTTCTGCGATTTTTTTGACATGGTGAGTCTCCTTCAAGCTGCATGAATGACTCCTGATACGGTAGGAGGAAAAGGGCTACTGTTCCGTCAAAACAGCGTGCATCTCCTCCTGAGCATTTTGTAAAAGCTCTCTGACTTCAGTTTGCTGATCTTCGTCCAGATCGAGCGATCGCAGCGCCTCTTGCGGATTTTTGCCGGATGCGATCGCCCTCTCTAGCTGCTCATTCTGGTCATCTGTCAGCAGGTCTGATATCTCCTCTTGGACGCTTTCTTGAATCTCACGCAGTTTTTCTTGCTGCTCCTCGCTGAGATTGCTCTGATCTATAGAGCGCCGCGGCATCTGCTCTTGAGGCATGCCCTGTGGCATTGAAGGCATTCTTTCTGGAGGCCCTTGGAACTGTGCTTGAGCTGGGAAAGACAGGCAAATAACCACGCCAGTGACACAAAGCAGAATGGCATTGAACTTGAGTTTCATTTGAGGAAATCTCCTTAGGTAGACTCGCTAGAAGCTCGATTTAGCTCCAACGGTTCAATCCTAAAAATTCTGCTCTGAAAGCACATGAGGCGATCGTCCTGATCTCAAATAGGGCTTTAGTCCCATGAGAACGGGACTTTAGTTCCATGAAAACAGGACTTTAGTCCCGATCAAGATCACGATTAGCGTTAGGTTTTCAATCAATGCCTAACCGCGATCGCACTTCACCCAACGGCAAGCTCCACATCAGCTCAGGTTGCCACCTGTCTGCATCGAATTGAGAACGCCGACCCCGCCGATAGGCTGCTCGTAGCCTTAGCTTCATCCCATTAGAAAGACCTGATTGCTGTTTTACCTGGCGCAAAAGCCCTAATCCCAAAATAACGTGAGCCAAACGAAACTTGGCTCCCAAAAGAAAAGCCTGAACTTCGGCTTCACCGATCGCATCTGTGCCGTAACCCGTCAAGACATGCACGCCATCATGAAGCTGTTTGCGGCGAGGCCCTGTCGTGAAAGGTTGCAGATTGTGGCGATCGAGGGAATCTCCCCAGGCTCGACCGAAAGTGCCGAGGGGAAGCGATCGCAGCACCTGAATATCTACAATGGGCGGTACGCTAACTCCTAGCGCATCAGAAAGGCGATCGATCGCGTTGAGAAATCGGGCAATTTTAGGATTGGGCTGGGTAGCTGGGTAAGAAGATTGCATGGTCACCTTTTCGGAATTCAGTGTTATGGAGCTTTGCACAGGTTGTTTTCATTGCCACAGCCTGTGCAAAAGGTTGATTAAACGAACGTAAAACCCGTGCTAAGGTCGGTGAGGCTAACTCCCACGACTACACCCACTAGCTCACGGGAGCTTCCGGTTGTTTGGTAAATGCCTGTACCTTTCACCGAAAGCTCTGAGGGCAAAGCGCCCATGGTGTAGCCAGCAGCACTGCCATGAAGCTGAATGGTGTCCTGCTTTTTGTTGAAATCCAGAATCGTGGCGTAGTCCTGAAGTCCCAGAGTGCCTGATGTGCCGTCATTATAGAAGCCTGTAGCCGCATCTCCCAGCACAAAGGTGTCTTTACCGCCGCCGCCACAAAGGACATCAATTTCACCTTTCCCTGCATCATCTGAGCCTGCTGCCTTGAGGCGATCGCGTCCCAGCCCGCCCCAAAGAACGTCATTTCCGGTCGTCCCGGTCAAGTCGTCATTGGTTTTAGGAAAGCGCGAGGCTTCTGCAATGTCTTGTAGATCGTAGAAGATTGTGCGGGCTTCCTCGGCAGTGACTCCAGCACTGCTGACCACATTCAGCACGTCATTGGCGATCGTCTTAAATTCAGACTGGGTGAGCTTGCGATCGCTCAGTGCCGCTTTTACGTCAGCCTTGAGCTGCGTGACTGTTGTGTCTGAGGGTGCGTTCTCAACACTATTTTTGACATCGGTCAGCAACGTTTTGATGTTCTGTCTTTGTTCTTGGGAAACAATGGATTTTGCCTTCGCCATGATTTTGATTTCCTTGCAGTTTGTTCTATAGCCATTACTCTTAGAAGATGTTTAAAGAGTGGTCGGCTGTGATTTTAGGCACCTCTTGATCCCCCCTTGCCCCCTTAAAAAAGGGGGAAACGAACTCAAAGTCCCCCTTTTTTCTAGCGCAGCGGCGCTATAGCGCGGGGATTGAGGGGGATTTAAAACGTTTCGCTACTAAATAATTGGACTTTTCAAAGATCCTCTTAGGAAGTTTTTGTGGGTGCGCTCCGCGCACCCACAAAAACTTCCCCGTCCTAACACTTGTTCTATAGTTAGATGGGTGAACGATTTCGGATGACTCGCTAATGTTCCCCTGTCTTGAGGTGCCGATCGGGAACTCCCCACTGAAACCCGCTACTGGAACATTGCCGATCGACGAGAACTCATAAATTCCTGGACTTGCTGCTGTTGCTCCGCCGTCAAAACAGCCTTGGCTTGCTCGTAGGCAGACTCGAAGATCTCGCGTTTTTGAGTGCGCTGAGCCTCCGTCAAGTTGAGCGCCCTGAGGGCGGCAGATTTATCTTCACCTTGGGCGATCGCCGTCTGCAACTGCTGCTTTTGTTCCGCCGTCAGCACATTCTCCATCTGAGTGCGAGTGCTTTCGCGAATTTGCTTGAGCTTTGCCTGCTGATCTTCGGTCAGGTTCAGCCGTTGGGCAATCTCGCGAGGAATGCGACCCATTGCCCCCCGCCTTCCCTGACGAGACTGGCGAAATTCCTGAACTTGCTGCTGCTGCTCAGCCGTGAGGATACCCTGCATTTGCTCACGGGAAGTCTGCATAATCTCCCGTCCCTGAGTGCGCTGAGCTTCGGTTAGATTGAGGGCATCTAGGGCTTTAGGTAGAGGAGTGCCCTGAGCGATCGCCCCCTGCAACTGCTGCTTTTGCTCAGCCGTGAGGATACCCTGCATCTGAGTCCGGGCAGCTTCACGAATCTGTTGGATTTGCGCTTGTTGATCGTCACTGAGGTTAAGCTGGCGCATTGCCTGATGGAGTCTGGGCATTTTGCCTTCTCCACTTTGGGGCTGGTTTTGGGCATTAGCGATGAGGGGAAGAAGCGCGATCGCCCCTACAAGAGCGCCACCCACCAGAACTTTTTTGAGACTAAATTTCATGTCGGGTAGTTTCCTAGAATGATGTGAACTTGAAAACCGCTTTAGCGTTTAGCTTTCGATAGTCCGATCGTAGAAATTTCGCGCCTGAACTACCTGAACAAATCGTCATGACCTTACCCATGACTTTGGTCATGTTCGCCGCTTTGAGACAGCCGACTATAATCGACGTAAAGGTTTTAAGCTCCTTCTCAGCTCCTTCTCCATTTACTGAGGTATCTATGGTTGCGGGTCAGAAAAAATTCCATATTTCCGCAGAAGAGTATCTAGTAGGAGAGCGGGTCAGCCCGATTAAGCATGAGTATCGGCAGGGTCATGTTTATGCCATGATGGGAGCCAAGAAACCTCACCTGGTTCTAGCGAGTAACCTTGTCATGCTTTTAGGAAATCATCTTTCAGCGACTCCTTGCTTAGTCTTCACTTCCGACATCAAGGTGAGACTAGAGGCGACAGATTGTTACTACTATCCAGATGTTGCAGTGACTTGTGACGAGCGAGAACTCAACGGCAATGAAGACTTTATTCTTTACCCCTCATTCGTGATTGAAATCCTGTCAAGCTCTACGGCAGCATTCGATCGCGGTGAAAAATTTGCCGACTACCAAACTTGCCCAACTTTGAAGGAGTATGTTCTGGTAGACCAGATTCAAATGCAGGTGGAGTGCTATCGACTCAGTTCTGTAGGGGACTGGATAGGGCAAACCTATCTTGCAGGTGAGGAGATAAGTTTTTCTAGCCTTGATTTCCATTGCCCGATCGCCCATCTCTATCAGAAAGTTCCGGGACTTCTCTAGCTAATCTATGCATCGCCCCCGGTTCATCCAGAAGCATCCGTTTCCGTTTCTGCTGTATTTAGAGTGGGGGCTGCTAGCGATCGCTCTGCTGGGGGAATTTCTGCCGGGTTCAGTACCTCGCTTAGGCGAGCGATTTCCGTTGCTTAATTTTCTGAGCTTGCTGGGATTTGGGCTGATGGGGCTACAGTTGCCTAGCTACTCGTCCTCTCAGAAAGCTAGCCCACAAACAGCTTACAAAATTGCCTACACCGCTCTAGAGATTGGGTTAATCGTGCTGGCAGCCGCGGCGGGCAAAAATCCACGCATATTTCCGTTTCTCTATGTGGTGCTAATGATTCGGAGTTGCCTAATTTTTAGAATGCCGGGGCGGCTGGTGGTCATGGGCATTGCCTTCAGTCTGTTTCTGCTGATGGTGACTCGGTTTATGCGGCGTGTCGAAATTCAAGCCCCTCTGCGCTGGCAAGTTCCCAGTCGTCCCCTGCTGTTCAATTTTGTCTTGCTGCTAGGTCTAGTTCTGGTATTAATCTTGCTGCTAGTAAATGCCTTGATCAACGAGCGTCAAAGTCGGGAAAAGCTGACGATCGCCAATGACCAGCTCCGCCAATATGCCCTGCGGGTCGAAAATCTGGCAATGGCACAAGAGCGCGCCCGGATCGCCCGTGAGATTCACGACTCTCTGGGTCACGCACTGACCGGACTCAATCTGCAAATGGAGGGCGCTTTGAAGCTCTGGGACTCCAATCCAGATCAGGCGCATAGCTTTTTGCGCGATGCCAAGCAACTTGGCTCAACGGCTCTGCAAGAAGTGCGGCGATCGGTGTCTGCCATGCGCTCTGATCCCCTTCAGGGGATGCCTCTACTGGAGGCGATCGCCACCCTAGCCGAGGACTTTTATCGCACCACGGGCATTCAGCCCCATTGCCAGATTCAAGCTCTGTCGCTGCCCTATGAAGTCAGTAGCGCCATATGTCGCATCGTTCAGGAGGCGCTTACCAATATCCGCAAGTATGCTAATGCCTCTGAGGTGAATATCAGCCTAGAGGCGATCGCGCCTCATCTGCATCTCACGATTCAAGACAATGGCGACGGCTTCCAAATTGCTGAAAACCAAACCGGATTTGGACTGCAAGGAATGCGAGAACGGACGATCGCTCTAGGCGGACAAATGCAAATTGATAGTCAGCTGGGTCAAGGCTGTTGCATCACAGTTCAGATTCCCCTCCTTCAATTTTCTGGCTGAAAACCCCTATGATTCGAGTCTTACTGGTTGATGATCAAAGCATTATCCGGCAGGGGCTAAAGGCATTGCTGCAACTAGAGCCGGACTTGCAGATCGTCGGCGATGCCGAAAATGGACAGGTTGCCGTTCAGCAGGTTGAGGCGTTGCAGCCGGATGTGGTGCTGATGGATGTGCGAATGCCTGTGATGGATGGCGTTGCAGCGACAACGGCGATCGCCCAGCAGTTCCCCGCCGTAAAAATTCTAATGCTCACCACATTTGATGAAGACGAATATGTTGCCGCAGCCCTCCAGCAGGGAGCAGTGGGATATTTGCTCAAAGACACGCCTACCGAAGAGCTGGCGAACGCAATTCGCACGGTTCACAAAGGCTACACTCAGTTTGCACCGGGCATCTTGCAGCGGCTGATTGCTAAACCCCCGGAGGCTGCTGCTGCCGATCTGCCGCCCAACCTGCCGCCTAGCCTGCCGCCCGACCTGCCACCCGGATTTGCCGAACTCACCCCTCGCGAACGTGAAGTCTTGAAGCTGATTGCCCAAGGCGCAAGCAATCGAGAAATTGCCAAAGCGCTCTACATTTCTGAGGGCACCGTCAAAAATCACGTTACAAATCTCTTGGGACGGCTGGAGTTGCGCGATCGCACCCAAGCTGCCATTTTCGCCAACTCCGTACTGCCGCTATTGGAGCCATAGCTCAAATCTTTGCCAAGCAACGCTACAGAGAATAGCAGCTAGCTCAGATGGCATAAGTTTGTGAATAGAACGTCTGTATCAATTGATAGAACGAACGTATTAACTCATAATAGGACAGGCGTATTAACTCGCAGATTCACTAATTTTTATCTAGGCATATACATTCAGGCATGAATCCAGAGCAGCCGCTAGGTTCCGTCATTCAAGGTTCCCTCAGCCAGGGATTAGAGGTGCGACTTCATGCGGATGTTCTGGTAGAAGACATGCGGGTTGGCAAATTTTTGGTGGTGCAAGGGGTGCGATCGCGCTTCTTCTGCATGTTAACGGATGTGGCATTGGGCACTTCTAGTCCGCGTATCCTTTCCAATCCGCCTGATCCCAGCAACCTATTTTTGCAGGAGGTGCTTGCCGGAACGGGAACCTATGGCACCATCAACCTGACCCCAATGCTGATGTTTACGCCTGCTAATCGCGATCGCCCAGATTCGGGGAAAACCTCAGATAAAAATAAAACCAAGAAAGCTGCTGGAAAGCTTGGCTCTTACGAAGCGCAGACCAACGACGTAGAATTGCAGCCCGTCAAAACCATTCCTAGCCACTTTAGCCAGGTGTATGACGCTGCCCATCGAGACTTTCGTGCCGTCTTTGGCTGGGAGGATGACCCCAATCGCCGCAACTTTGCCATCGGTCAGCCGATCGACATGGATGTCCCCATTTGCATTGATCTCGATCGCTTCGTCGAGCGCAGCAACGGCATATTTGGCAAGTCGGGTACGGGCAAATCATTCTTAACTCGACTGCTGCTCTCCGGCATTATTCGCAAGCGTGCTGCCGTCAACCTGATCTTTGATATGCACTCAGAATACGGCTGGGAGGCAGCGCGAGAAGGCAAGCAATTTAGCACCGTCAAAGGCTTGCGGCAGTTATTTCCCGATCGCGTCCAGGTCTACACCCTCGATCCCGAATCCACCAAGCGGCGCGGCGTGCGGGATGCCCAGGAGCTTTACATCAGCTATGACCAAATTGACGTAGAGGATCTGGCGCTGGTGCGAGGCGAACTCAACCTCTCGGAAGCTAGTCTAGAAAATGCGATCATCCTCCGGAACGAGTTTGGCAAAACCTGGATTACCCGCCTGATGTCCATGAGCAATGAGGAGATTCAGGAATTCTGTGAGGTGAAGATGGGGAGCAAGTCTTCCATCATGGCGCTCCAGCGCAAGCTGACTCGCTTAGACGACTTGAAGTATCTGCGGAACACTTGCCCCAAAAACTACGTCGGACAGATTCTGGAGTCTTTAGAAGCCGGAAAGCATGTGGTGATCGAGTTTGGCTCTCAGTCCAATATGCTGTCCTATATGTTGGCAACCAACGTCATTGCCCGTCGGATTCACGCCAGCTATGTCCACAAAGCTGAGAAGTTTTTACAGACGAAAAACCCCAGCGATCGCCCCCATCAGCTCGTCATCACCATCGAAGAAGCTCACCGCTTCCTTGATCCCAGCACCGTCCGTCAAACTATTTTTGGCACGATCGCCCGTGAAATGCGCAAATACTTCGTTACACTCCTCGTCGTTGATCAACGTCCATCTGGCATTGATAACGAGGTAATGTCTCAGGTCGGTACGCGGATTACGGCGCTGCTAAACGACGAAAAAGACATCGACGCTATTTTCACAGGCGTTTCAGGCGGTCAGGCATTGCGATCGGTTCTAGCAAAGCTCGATTCTAAGCAGCAGGCTCTCATTCTGGGTCACGCGGTGCCGATGCCTGTCGTGGTTCGCACCCGCCCCTACGACGAGACTTTCTATGCCGAAATTGGCGATCGCGCTTGGGAGGAAATGCCCAACGAGCCGCTATTTCGAGCCGCTGAAGCCGCCAAAGCGGATTTAGGGTTTTAGTAGAAATATTACAGTTCGGTTATCCCTCTAGGTTTCCCGTACTTCTGCCTCAAGATAATCTTGCATCATATTAGAACGGGGAAAGGATGCGCCTCTTTCTCCTAAATTCGTTTCTAAATTTGCGACTGGTTTAATGAAGCACTCTATGAAGCAGCAAAGAAAATCTTACACAAGTTCAGCCGATCGGATGAGAGCTGACCTCTTTACGGAACCTTAAAATTGTAATACAATTGTAAGCAATTCAAACTGGTAACGATTCCGGCTTTCATACACCTCATCTACGATATTGCTAGTACATCTTTTGGTTTGCCAGTTTCAGGAACGATCGTCATCACTCCAGGATCTCCTAGCTCACCGCTTTGGTAAACGTACTTGATGGACGTATTCCACGGTTCAGCAGACTCAGCCTAGTGAACATTTGCCACAAAGGATTGTTCCTACTAGAAATTGCTTCCGAGGTTGCAGCTAGAGAGCCTCAAGCAGCTAAAAAATTTCAAGACGCACTTAGCAAACATTAACCTGCGCAAGCATTTATCGCCTCAGATTTCACCCTACTGCTCTCCCACAATCTTCTCGCTTCACAGCCATGGCGCTGATCTAGTTTTGTAAACCTTAAACCGTTAACCGCCTAACTATTTTTGTTTCTAGGAAACTAAGGTTTCCGGGGCACCGTATTCCCATTAGTCCTGATTATAAGGAGTTCTCTGTCGCTCTATGCCAACTGTAAACATCGATATTCAAACCACCAAGGGCAAAGCCAGCAAGCCAGCATTTACCGCAGATATGGTGCGCACCTATCTTCATGAAATCGGTCGTGTACCTTTGTTGACCCATGAGCAAGAAATTGTTTTTGGTAAGCAGGTTCAGCAGTTGATGGCGCTTTTAGAAGCTAAGGATAAGCTTGCTGAAAAGCTAGACCGTGAACCAGCTCATGCAGAGTGGGCATCTGAAGTGCAAATGAGCGAAGCTGATTTGACTCAAGCGTTGCGTTTGGGGCAGCGAGCCAAGCAAAAGATGATCTCTGCAAACCTGCGGCTAGTGGTTGCGATCGCCAAAAAGTACCAGAAGCGAAATCTAGAGTTTCTAGATCTGATTCAGGAAGGTACTCTAGGTCTGGAACGCGGTGTTGAGAAGTTTGATCCGGTGCGGGGCTACAAATTCTCGACCTATGCCTACTGGTGGATTCGGCAGGCAATTACGAGAGCGATCGCTCAGCAAGCTCGCACGATTCGTTTACCCATTCACATCACTGAAAAGCTTAACAAAATTAAGAGAGTTCAGCGAGAGCTAACCCAACAGCTTGGACGAAGTCCTAATCCAGCAGAGATTGGAGAGGCGCTTGAGTTAGAGCCAAGCCAAATTCGTGAGTATCTCATGATGGCACGGCAGCCCGTCTCTTTGGAGCTGCGAATTGGGGATAATCAGGACACTGAGCTACAGGATCTGTTGGAAGACGAAAATGCTTCTCCAGAAACCTATGCAACTCAAGAGTCTCTCCGTCAAGATCTAGAGAGTATGTTGGCTGAGCTAACGCCTCAACAACGAGAGGTTCTGGTCTTAAGGTTTGGCTTAGCAGATGGTAATGAGCTATCTCTTGCCAAGGTGGGTCAGCGGATGAACATCAGCCGTGAGCGGGTTCGTCAGCTAGAGCGTCAGGCGTTAGATCATCTTCGTCGTCGCAAAGCAAATGTCCGAGCCTATTTAGCTAGCTAATAGACCTCCTGCAAATTAGGTTTGGTGGGGGCTGCGCCCCCACCAAACCTAATCCCAAAATCTCCAGTCTGTAGGATGTTTAACGAAACGCTGCTAAGTAACGCGATCGTCTTGCCGTGAGCCACGAACTTTAAGCTACAAACTTTGCCAACTCGATCGCCAGAGAGCATGGCATAATATGTCGGCTGTTACTCCAAAGCATTGAATGGTTCACGCAGTCCAGTTTTCAGATGGCAGTTTTAACACCCGTTCCGATGTGCTTCTGCCCAATTTTTCTAAAGACTTAGGCACAAATGCCGTGCTAGATTTCCAGGTGCCTGATCCTGAAGATGACCAGATTTCGGAGCATGAGTTTCAGCAGCAGGTAGAAACCGCATGGCAGGTGTGCGATCGCTTTGACCTACAGACAGATATCTGGCGCGGACGGATTTTGCGGGCAGTACGCGATCGTGAGAAGCGCGGCAGCGATCACGGCATTGGCTTTCTCAATTGGCTAAAAGACCGAGAAATCAGCAAAACTCAGGCATATTCACTAATTGAGCTGGCAACCAGCGCCGATCAATTACTAGAGGACGGCATCTTAGACTCCGAAGAAGTTAGCCACTTTAGCAAGCGCGCCTTCATTGCCACGGCTCAGGCGGCTCCAGAAGTGCAGCAAATGGTGAGCGATCGCCTGAGGGAAAACAACGCTAGTCCGCGAGTCACTCAACGCGAAGTGCGGCAGTTGGTGGATGAATGGACGGCGGTTACGTCAGATTTATTGCCGATCGAAATCAAAGAGAAGGCAGCCAACAGCACCATTCCAGCTCGATACCTGACCCCGCTTGTCCGTGAAATGGAGAAGCTTCCCGAATCGCATCAGACTTTTCTGCGGGCAGAGGTAGCAGAAAATCCTGATGTAGATACCGTTAAGCAGGTGACGGCTGAGGCACGCTATCTGGCGAAATACCTCAACGCTGCGGGTCAGGTACAGTCTCTTGCCCATGAATCGCTCGATCTGGAGTCTGCCCTAGAGGAGGCTTTACGCATCGGCTGTCTCAACAGCACTGCCGAACTCGTGAGCCAAGCCGCCCAGCTAGAGCAGATGATCGCCAAGCTCTACACGACCTGGAAGCGTATGAATACTCTATCTGAGCGAGTTTATCTAGATAGTGGTGTGAGTACGCCAAATTTGCGATCGCTCCTCTCTCACCTCACTCCGCTCACCAACGAAACGGTAGAGATTAGCCTTGGCGATCCAGATGGCAGTTTTTCACGTACCATTCGGCTACGAATTTTGCCGGAAGAAGAGGGAGAATAAAGGCATAACTTACTTCATTCTCCTGTGAATCTTCCTTCCTTTCTTTGGCTCTGGCGGATTGCAGCCTGGTCAATGGGTCTATCCTTGACTGCCTATGTTTTGCTGATAGCGACGGGCGGATGGATGTCTTTGACACGGGTGCAGGGGCAGCCTCGTCCTCGATGGCTGCGACCTTTACACTACGGCATTGGCGGCACAATGGTAGGTCTAGTGCTGCTACTGCTGGCAGTAGGTCTGATGGGCACGATCGGCTACTATGGCAACCTAGGACATTCGGCGCATTTACCCGCAGGTCTGGCGGTAGTGAGTTTGACAATCGCCTCCGCCTGGAGCGCCAGCCAAATTAGCCCCAAACGCCCTTGGGCAAGACCGCTGCATGTGGGACTGAATGTCGCGCTTTTTCTAGGCTTTTCATTCGTGACGTTTACAGGTTGGCTGGTGGTGCAAAAGTACCTGCCTTAGAACATTTGCTGGTCAGAGCATTTGCTGGTCAGAACATTTGCTGGTCAGAGCATTTGCTGGTCAGAGCATTTGCTGGAAAGCATTTACCCTAGTAGAAGCCCCTTAATCAATTTAATCAAGCGCCCTCTGTGTCTTTCCAACCTGCCAATCTTTCCGTGTCTGCTCCTATCTCACCCCAGATCTTCCGGCTCTCTCCACTGATTCGGCTGACGCTGCTGCTGCTGTATGTGGCTCTAACGCTGCCCTTACCCTTTTTGGCAAAGGTCACTCAGGCTCCGGTGCCTCCTCTCTGGCTGTCAGTGGGTTTGGCGCTAGGAGCGATCGCCCTTTATGCCGTTCTTTGCGAGCGGGTAATTCTGGACGATGAGGAAATTCGAGTCACTTATCCCAACTGGGTACCGCAATTCTGGCGCAAAGGCTGGTCGCTACCTTGGGCTGAAATCACGGCTCTCAAGCCTCGTTCTACAGGGCAGGGCGGCATTGTCTATTATTTCCTCAGCCAGTCGGGACAGGGTTATCTCTTGCCGATGCGGGTAGCCGGATTTGCTAGGCTCGTGCAACAGGTTGAAGCCAAAACGGGCATCGATACTACCGATGTCAAGCCGCTGTCTCAACCCTGGATGTATCTAATTCTGCTGGTCTTGACGCTATTTTTATTAGCGATCGACACTTGGACAATCTGGACAGCCCTTTCGCTAGGACTTGTCGCCCTCTAGAATCTCCGCTCCCTCACTGTTCACTCAATGCCCTCTCCCCAACTCCTGCTCGATCGCGTCAGCCTCAACGCAGGTGCCCAGCGGCTACTGCAAGATATCTCCTGTAAGGTATTTCAGGGCGATCGCGTTGCCGTTGTAGGCGCATCTGGAGCCGGAAAGACCTCTTTGCTGCGGCTGCTCAATCGTCTCAGTGAAGCCAGTCAGGGACAGATTTTTTTTGAAGGGCAGGACATTCGTCAAATTCCGGTGATTCCACTGCGCCAGCAAATCACGTTAGTCTCCCAGGAATCGAAGCTGTTGGGCATGACGGTACGGCAGGCGTTGGCATATCCTCTATCGCTACGGGGAATGCCGAAATCAGAGGCTCAGCAGCGGATCAGCACCTGGACTGAGCAGCTTCATATTCCTCACGAGTGGCTCGATCGCACCGAAGTACAGCTTTCTGTAGGGCAACGGCAATTAGTGGCGATCGCTCGTGCCCTGGTAATTCAGCCCAAGGTGCTTTTACTGGATGAACCAACCTCAGCTCTGGATGCCGGACGCAGTCATCATCTAATTGAAACTCTGATTCAGACGGCGCAAACTCAGCAGATGACAATTTTCATGGTGAACCATCAGCTTGAGCTAGCGCAGCAGTTTTGTACCCATGTTCTGCATTTGCGCCAAGGCAAATTGGTTCAAGATTTATCTGCCGAACAGATGGTCTGGGCAGATCTGAGGCAGGGCTTGATCGAGGCTGAAACCCAAGATATTGAAGATTGGGAATAGATGAACCTTGCTAGTGGTATAGCATTACATGATTGAGTTAGGACGAGTTATTTTTTGAGAGCCGCGCTCCGTGCGGCTCTCAAAAAATAACTCATTGGATCTAAGCGCGTAGCGCTATGTGTGTGATTTTTTTGAAGAGAGCGCGGATTTCCAAAAAATTATGCCCAGATTTGTCACTACCAGACCGATGCAAGACAGAGCAAAACGCGATCGGAACAGTTTACGGAAGCTTGGATCTAGCGTAGGATGCGAGAAGTTACCTCCGCGATCGGTCTGTTAGTTATGATCACGCCTGAAACCGCTCGATCCTACGCGATTTTTGTCAAGCAATATGCTCGCAATGGCGAGATTGCTGCGGTCAATCGCTCTATCTTGCAACGACAGCAGACTCAGCTCAAGCTGACCTCTGCTGAAGCTGAAGCGATCGAACGGCGCGTACTGGAACTTCTGGCGCAAGCGGGTTCTGCGGATCGATCGGGTGAGCGTGTCTCTTCACTCCAGGCAAATAGCGCTTCCAGTGCCGCACTGACTCATGATATAGTCGCCAATCCCACTCAACCGCCCCGCGAAGCTCGCCCTGTTGAACCTCAACCGAATTTAGAGCCTGAGGCGCAAGACTATCAGGCGCAGCTCAAGCGATACGAGCAAGAATTTACTCAAGCGATCGCTCTCGGACTACCGTTTAGTCAATCTGTTCAAGATCGCCTGGTCAGGCTCCAGCATTCCTTGAAACTTCAAGGCAGCGATATTGCGGTCATTGAAGATCAGGTGCTCTCCCGACATTTGACTCAGCTTCCAACGCCTTCAAGCTCGCTAAATTTAGCACAGGGTCTAGATCAGCCTGAACCCATAGATTCTCCCCCCACTCTGATCGTGCCCGGTGGCATTGCCTATGCTCAGATGGCTCCTACGGCAACTCCTACGGAATCAGCCTCTTTCATCTCTAGGCAAGAGATTCCGCCTGAGCTACCGCCGACCGCGCCACCGATCGCAGCTCTAGCAAAATCCGTCGATGCTGAACCCATAAACCTCCGCTCTGAAAAAGGCATAGATTACACGACTCTGCGGGATTTGTTGAAGCAGCAAAAATGGCTAGATGCCGATCGAGAAACCCTTGTCGTCATGCTCAAAGCAGCCGATCGCGCTGCGGCTGGCTGGCTCAATGCCGATGCTCTTACCCAGCTTCCTTGCCTTGATTTACATACGATCGATCGCCTCTGGAGCTACTATAGCGGCGGCAAGTTTGGCTTTACAGCACAGTGGCAAGCCTATCCCATTCCCAAGCGATCTCGGACGAGCTTTACCAATAACCTGCCTTCCCGCGTTGTCCAAGATCAGGTGCTAGATTTTGCTAGAAAAATGGAGTGGTGGACCGATCACCTAGAGTTTCTTAAATATTACAATCAGCTCAACTTTAGCCTAGAGGCACCCCAAGGACATTTACCAGCGCTCTGGTTCTGGACGGTGCCCTGGTGGAAAGCACTGCAAAATGGCGGGTTTGGCTCTGGTCGGGGGGGCTGTAGTGTGGATAACCAGACTTTGCCCACATTTATGGCACGGTTAAGAATGTGCAGCTTTGAGTAGGACTGCTACCTGATTCTGCCCCCGCATTAGCCAAGAGAATTAGCCAAGAGAACTAGCCAAAAAATTAGCCGTTGAGGAAACCTGCCATGCCGAACCTGCCCACCCTTCTGGCATTAGATTTTGATGGAGTTGTATGCGACGGCTTGATTGAATATTTTCAAACCTCATGGCTGACCTATTGCCAGATCTGGAAACCTGTAGATGACGTTCCGCCTCCAGGATTGGCTGAGCGATTTTATCATCTGCGCCCTGTGATTGAGACAGGCTGGGAAATGCCGCTCTTAGTACGATCGCTGCTCGAAGACATCCCAGAAGCTGAGCTATTCGCCCACTGGGCAACTATTGCCCAACAGCAGTTGCAGAAGCTAGCCCTGACTCCTGGCGAGATTGCCGCACAGCTTGATGGAGTGCGAGATGCCTGGATTAATGCCGATGCCGAGGATTGGCTGGCGCAGCAACGCTTTTATCCTGGTGTTGTCGATCGTCTGCGGCAGGTCATACAGAGTGAAACACAGCTGTTTATTATCACTACCAAGGAACAGCGCTTTGTACGGCAGTTGCTCCAGCAGCAGCAAATCGAGATTCCAGAATCACGAATTTTTGGTAAAGAGGCAAAGCAGCCGAAGGCAGATACCCTACGTGCCCTGATTCAAAAATTTACCCAAGAATTAGATGAATCCGTCACGGTTTGGTTTGTAGAAGATCGGCTGAAAACCTTACACAATATAGCACCTCAGCCAGACTTAGCTGCCGTCAAACTCTATCTAGCAGATTGGGGCTACAACACCGAAGCCGATCGCGAAGTGGCGCGTCAGAGTGACCGAATTCACCTGTTATCCCTCGAAACCTTTGTGCGAGACTTTACCGCCTGGATTTAGATTTACACAAAGTCTGCGAAAAACTACTGGAGTAGGCGGATTCTACTGAGAGGAGCGATCGCTTCTATAAATCTCTGACTTCACAAGCTATCAGGTATTCACTACTCACTAGACTTTCAAAATAATGCTCAATTTGACAGAGTTGGTATTAATAAATTGATCCTGACTCAGTACAACTATGGAAAATTAGGTGCTTCAGCCTCCTAAGAAATGAAGCTTACTTTTAGAGGCAACACAGAAAGAATTTTTTTCTTTGCTCCCCAAGTCTGTTGACTTCCTTTTTCACTGAATACATCGCTTAACACATTATTTGAACGTAAAAAAACAGCACTCCATCTCAGTATTTTAACTGGATTTCATCAAGCATTTAAGATGCTCGTTAAAGACGAGTTTATACAGAGACACACCGTTACATTCATTACATTCAAACGTAGGCGATCGGTTTCTTTTCAGCTTCTACCCCGGTATAACAAATATCACAGGGTTGTAATGCACTAAGCTTGAATCATTTTCTCATAAAACTTGATACTCGCTTGCCGTAAGGATCAGAGGCTTTCTATATTTCTATTCGTTGAAATCAGCCCTGTATCCTCTGAGTTTCTCATGTACAAATAAGATGTGAAATTGCGTAGTTTAGACCTAAGAAACCAACCCAGCTTGAAGCTAGATTAACTACTGATAACGACTTGAAGAAATAGAAGATTCAGTAGAACTGCGGTTCAATAATGAACAACAAATCAAGCAGGTAGATGGTTTGAAGCCTCTGTAAAGGTATCTTCAACTCCTTACAGAGACTTTAAACAAAACACTATTGAGGCTTCTTCAGTAGTGCTATCTATAGATAACTGAAGGATTTAACTATCTATTTCTTAATTCAGCTAACTAGCGGATTTGGTTAGTTTTCGGGGAATGATAGTTTTAGCGATAGATCTTTTAAAAGCGCGAACGATCCTTCAGAAATTGATGGCTACATTCAATAAACTCCGGCAAGGCAAAATAACCTTACCCGAAGTCATTGAGCATAGATCTCCTGGTATCCACCTTCTCCTGCTACATCCTGATATGAATTCCAACCTCGATCGCCAAGCCGTTAATCCTGAGTTCGCTGTTTACGATTGTGAGATCCATCTTAAGTTCAGGCTCATTGAAGAGAAGCAGGTGATTCGCACCCGCGAACAGCTTCTAGAGCTACTGCTGGACGCTTTTTCCTACGGTGCGGACGAGTACATGGAACCCATGGACGCTGACGTGAAAACGCAGGAATTATCCGACATGGAAGCTTCTCCACAGATGCGGCGGCAGTTAATTCGCCTACGCAATTCCAGAGACCTTGTCTAAAGTACCGAGCCAGTGCCATATTCTTAGCATTATTAACCCAGCGCTATCTGACCAACTTTGTTGAAGCGATCGCTCCGTTGCCCAGCCCCCGATCAGCCAACAGCCTCTAAGCCTGTTTAATTCTTTGACTATACTCTAACTCAGCCCCTCATAAGAGTTAGTGCTATGGCGCGTCGCTAGCTCAGGGCAAGCTTTAGGACTGCGATCGCCAAGGCTCTTTCCAAGGTGATCCTCCTACCTCTAGCCCGCAAAGATGGCTCTCAGCTTGTACAACCACAGACTGCCCCTGCCTCTCTCGTAACGTCATCGTTAAATTTCCTTTCATCGTATCTCGGCAGCAAAATGTTAAACCTGCCGCAGTGGGCGCTCGTAGGGGCGTTCCGGGATGATGAGTCGTGCCGATTAGCTCAATTTCATACTGGGCATTTCTGGCATGCATCCGCCAGTATCCCCAAGGATGGATCTCCCAGCTCACTTGGGCATTCCACGGTACAAATTCATAAAATTTGCCGCCATAGTGAATGCCAATCATCGCTACTGACTCCATCCAACCCAATACGCTTCTTTTACCGCCACCCGCTGTCAGGGCTAGATCAGACTGACCCTCAAACACGTTGCAGTTTAGCCAGAACCATTTTTGTGGAAAGGCTCCTCCCCAGTTTTTCTCGCCATAGGCAGGGGCATTGCAAAAGCTATAACGCTGACCCTGCCACTCAATCCAGCCTGTGGCTAGACCATGCGCCATCAAAATCTGCCAGCCTGGTTCAAAAATCTGGAGCTGTGACAGAACGCCTGCTGTAGATTGCTGCACACCTGTCCGATTGCCCCAGCCATACCTAGGCTGAATTTGATATTGCCAGCGAACCGTCTGCCCCGACCCTGGATCGGTTAGCTTGCCTTGATGCCAAGTGGCAGTTGCCTGGTAGCCGTCTGAGATTTGGTCTTCTAACACCAGGCGATCGAATTCTTCAGGCTCTAAATATCTGGGCGGTAGCTTAGTCTGCAATTTGGCGCTTTTCCGCCAGTGTCCCAGTCCCAAGGCGTTATGCCATGCCCAAAAATGCTGCACATCGGGAAAGGTGCGGCAGAAATATTCATCGTTAATGCCTAAAATCTGCGCTGCGCCGCCGCTGTGGGCTGCGCCACCAATCGGATCTTCAATGGAATACATGAAAGCAAAAGTCTCTCCGCAATCGGGCAAAGTCACACGACAGTACCAGCCTTCAAAGAAGCGGCGGTCTGAGCCTTCCCAGTGATAGCCGCTGTGGGGAGTTTGCAGGGAGTCGGGCGGTCGGATCATATTAGGCGCTGGTGTTTAGCGAAGTCATCATAGGATGAAAGGAGCCTCTCTCATTATTCCTTTTTCCTGTAAAGTTCTCTTCTCTGGTAAAGCCGCGATGCTGCCCGCCCAACAAGCAGAAGCCTTAATCTTAGACCTAGTTCAACCTCTTGACCCACAGCGAGATAGTGAAACGATCGCTCTAGAGTTCGCTAACGGGCGGATTTTGGCAGCGGCGGTCAGCGGCGCTTCAGATGTGCCGCATTGGGACAATTCGGCGATGGATGGCTATGCCGTTCGCTATGCTGACGTAAAAGATTGTGACCCTCAACAGCCCGTGACGCTGGAAATCATTGAGGAAATTCCTGCTGGATATCAGCCGCAGAAAATAGTCCAGTCCGGTCAAGCAGCTCGGATTCTCACAGGCTCCATGATGCCTGCGGGAGCTGACACGATCGTCATTCAGGAGGATACGCGGCGAGAGGGCGATCGCGTCACGCTCACGACTGCGCCCAAACCCAATGCTTTTGTCCGTCATCAGGGCGAATTCTATCAGGCTGGAAACCCGCTGCTGCCGCTGGGCATTCGTCTGTCAGCTCCTGAAATGGCGGTTTTGGCAACAGCACAATGTATGCAGGTTCCCGTCTTTCGCCGTCCTCGTGTGGCAATTTTATCGACGGGTAACGAGTTAGTATCGCCCGATCAATCGCTCCAGCCTGGACAAATTGTTGACTCCAATCAATATGCTCTAGCGGCTCTGGTTGCCAATGCTGGGGCAGAGCCAATTTGTTTAGGCATTGTGCCCGATCGACCAGAGGAATTAAAGGAAGCGATCGCCCAAGCCATCGCTCTAGCAGATCTGGTGATCTCGTCAGGAGGCGTTTCGGTCGGAGACTATGATTATGTCGATCGCATTCTGGCAGAGCTGGGCGCAGAAATTCATATTCGAGCTGTTGCCGTGAAACCGGGAAAACCGCTGACAGTCGCCACATTTGCAAGGACGGAATTGGCAACGGCAGAATTACCTTCAGCACTCTACTTTGGGCTTCCTGGCAATCCGGTTTCGGCTTTAGTGACCTTTTGGCGGTTTGTCCTGCCTGCTTTGCGCAAGCTCTCTGGTCTATCAAGCTCCTGGCGACCCCTATTTGTGAAGGGACGATCGCAGCAAGATTTGCTATCGGATGGCAAGCGAGAAAGTTATCTATGGGGACAAACCTATCTCGTGGATGGATCATACGAGTTTCACTTGGCAGGTGGATCTTCCAGCTCTGGAAATCTAATTAACCTGGCACAAACTAATAGTCTGGCAGTCTTACCTGTGGGTGAAACCTTTAAAGCTACAGGTGAAACAATTCAGATCATGTTGGTTGATTTGCCTATGAATTGAGGCTGAAATTTTGTGTTACTTCAGGCGATTCTCTGACTCAACTCTTTTAACCCCTAATGGCGTGTGCAGGAAAAGCAACGCAGGCGGGAAAAGTCTGTGAATAGTATAGCAACTGCCAAGGCGGCTGGGACGGAGACATTTTTAGTGGGGCACGAAGCGCCCCACTAAAAATGTCCCAAGCAAACTGGCGACAGCTATAAATTACTGATTAGATGATGGGAAATAGATGCGAGGTAGATAGATTTACGAATGTAAAAACTCCTTAAGATATAAGTTTTTAAACTTCAAGACGGGAATCTCTTAATAGCATCGCCATAAAAAAGTAGCTCTCATGTGTTTCTTTTCAGAATAGTAAAAAAACAATATCTACATACAATATTTACATAATTTATACAATTCAATTTGAAGCACCGTATAAGATTGGGACTAAGGTTTCTAACACCCCCAGGGTTAGAATACACTTTTCACTTCAGGGTTGCCGAGATTTAAACGGGTTTGATGGTTGAAGACATAGGTGTTTTGTGAAGACATAGCCTTCACAAAATTAATCATATGGAATCAAGAGTGAACCACTGTAGTTGAGCATTGAAAACATTTTCTATCAGTAAAGAGCTGGACTGTTTCCCCGCATGTCAGCTTGAGTATCTGCGAAATGAGCAAAAACTCTTTAGCGAGGCGTTCTTAACTTTTTTTCTGAAGTAGACGTTTATTCGTAACAGTTTTATTGACAGTGCCAGGTTGAAATACTTTCTACTTCAGAATCTCATTTTTTGCTGACGGGTTATAACCCTGTGAATAAGATTCAATCAAGATTTAATAATCTTAGCGAACTTAGAGAGCTTGAACACAATATTTAGGATTACAGAAAATGAAAGTATTGATACTGAGCAACCAAGACATTTCAGGAATTCACGCTAGCTGGAAAAAAGAGGGAGAACAGGCGCGAGCAGAACATTTGTGGGGGGCAACAACTCTAAGTAAACATGGAATTGACGTAGAAATACTCCCCTTTGAAAAGTACAAGCCCCTGAAAAATCTCAGCAAAGGGATCAAGATTTTGGGTGATCTTGATCAGCAGCTAAGAACCATTTTGACTTGCTCTACATCACAGATTGATGCTATCTATTCGGCGCATCATCTTACTACACCCCTGTTAGCAGCTTTGAGAAAGCTTAGAATTCTCAGAACGCCTGTGGTTGCTATTGCCTATCAGTCAATGAATCCTAGCTTTTGGGGCAATATATTTACGCAGTTGTGTGTAGATGGTAATGATCAAATCATTTGCTTGAGCCAAAAGCTGAAAGATGACTTAATTCAAGACTTTAATATTAATCCAGCCAAAATTTCTGTTGCTGAATGGGGTGGAGATTTGCCGTTCTATCCAATTGGAGAAGCAGCGAATGAATCTCACAGCAAGCCTATTATCTTATCGGCGGGGAAGACCTACAGAGACTACCCAACGTTGCTGGCTGCGATCGAGACTTTGAACTGTGAATTGCAGATCTGTGGCCATGCCTATCAAGAAGTCAGAAGGGATTTAACGCTTCCAGCCAACGCAGTGTTTTACAACGAAGTTCTGCCTTGGAGAGCAGTATTGGAGAGGTATCGCAAGGCATATGCCGTAGCTATTCCACTTGCAGATAAGCGCAATAAGCCCAAGAATGCTGTTGGATTAACTAACTTGCTTGAGGCAATGGCGATGGGAAAACCTGTCGTTATGACCCGCAACAATCTGAGCCGCTATGTCGTAGATATTGAAGCTGAAGGTATCGGCTTATGGGTTGACACAGGTGATGTAAACGGCTGGCAAGAAGCCTTGGGGTATCTTATCAATCATCCTGAAGCGGCTCATCAAATGGGCGCTAAAGCACGGCAGCTTGCAGAACAAGAGATGAATCTCAACGTCTTCTCACGCAAGGTTGCTAGCGCACTGAGCCGAGTTGGGCTTGTCAATCCGGCTGTTAAAGAAAATATAGAGTCCATGCAGACAATTAATTCAATTGAAAGATGAGCACCTTGCTGTTCGCTCTTTTAATCCAGCAACTTTAATGAGCAAGGATTTTCGTCGCGTGAGCAACGCCTACGCAACAAAAATCCTTACCTAAATACCACCGCCAAAAATTAAAGCAGCTAGGTTCTGATTTCAACCTATTGCTTTGCTGTTAGGCGGTCTGTGAAATCGGCCTTGTGATATCTACAGTAACCGCCAAGGCGGTTAGGACGGGGACATTTTAGTGGAGCGCTTCGCGCCCCACTAAAAACAGACTGGCGACAGCTATGGCTTAAGTAGAGCTATGGCAATGTCTTTACTAGGCTTGTGTAGTTTGTGTGAAGATCTCAAAGTCTTGTTTGAATCTAATCAAGACTTTCACAAGAAACCTGCTATATATTGTGTGAAACTTACCGCTTTGAAGATCATAGGAATCATAGATGCTATTTAATTCCATAGAATTTCTAGTGTTTCTGGTTACCGTCTATACCTTATATCGGGTTTTACCTTTTCGGGGGCAAAACCTGATGCTGTTGGTGTCCAGCTATATTTTTTATGGTTGGTGGGACAAGCAGTTCCTATTTTTAATTCTTTTAATTACCTCCCTGGATTTTTGTTCGGCTCTGATCATCGGACAAGGTGAATTAACGGCTACCCAAAGACGGCTGCCCTCTTGGGTAGTCATCCTATCTGCATTTTTCTGTGTCACGGTTCAATGGGAAGCCATTCGTTTCTCCCTCAATCCCTGGGTAATGATAGTGGACTGGAGCCGCTTGCTGCCTCCGGTTGGGACAGGATGGTTGGTATTTTGGGGATCGATCGGGGCTGTGGCGATCGCCAATTTTTTCTACCCTAAGCTCATCGCTTTGCCCGAACGACGGCGCAAGAATGTTTGCCTAGGGCTAAGTATCACGATCGACCTGCTGATTCTTGCCTTCTTCAAATACTTCAATTTCTTTGTAGGAAGCGCGGTGGATTTGCTGCAATCTGTTGGTTTGCCAGCAGATTTCACGACGCTGAATATTCTGCTTCCAGTAGGCATCTCGTTCTACACGTTTCAGACTATGAGCTACACGCTCGATGTGTATCGCAGAGAGCTAGAGCCTGCCCAGAAATTCTCTGATTTTGCTCTCTCGGTCTGCTTTTTCCCGCATCTGGTTGCAGGTCCGATTGTTAGGGCGACAGACCTCATGCCGCAATTTATTCTGCCGCGGACAATTACCTTTGATCAGACCCTGCGGGGACTGTATCTAATTCTGTTCGGACTGTTTAAGAAGGTGGCGATCGCGGATGGTCTGGCGGGTTCGGTAAACGCGGTCTATAACTCGACGGGCACAGTTTCCTGGATCGATGTAGTGGCGGCAACGCTGCTGTTTACCTTTCAAATCTACTGCGACTTTTCAGGATATACGGATATTGCCAGGGGCGTTTCTAAGCTGTTTGGAGTCGAGCTAGTTGTTAACTTCAATCTGCCCTATTTCTCAAGAACGCCGAGTGAGTTCTGGCAGCGCTGGCACATTAGTTTATCCACTTGGTTAAGAGATTATTTGTATATTTCCTTGGGGGGAAATCGTAAAGGCAACTTAAATACCTATCGCAACCTCATGACCACCATGGTGCTAGGCGGTCTCTGGCATGGAGCGGCTTGGAACTATGTTCTGTGGGGGTTCTATCAGGGCGCATTACTCTGTATTTATCGAGTCTTAGGCATTCGCGATCCCAGAAAATCTTCTCAGTCTGAAAAGCCTGCATTTAATCTCAAAAAATTCTTGAGTTCGACGGCAGCTACCTTGATCTTCTTTGGGCTGACCTGTTATGGGTGGCTGCTGTTTCGCGCCAATTCTCTAGAGCAGATTGTGTCATTCACTCAAATTCTGTTTACAGATTTTGGTAACTTTTCGCTAACGATGCCGAAACCTAACCTTTCGGGGCTACTGGGATTGGCAGTTCTGATTATTTACGAATTTGCTGAATACAGCGTCAATAGGGTGCATTTTTACCGCCAGTACCCTGCCCTGCTACGCGGCGCTTTCTACGCAATTTTAACTCTGCTGATCTTGATGGGGACAAGCAATGCGCCAGCCCAATTTATCTACTTCCAATTCTGAAGCTTCTATGCCCAATGTTTTCACTAAAGCTCTGTACAGCAAGAGAGTCCGAGGGGTTGCTACAGCAGGATTGGGATTTGTTTTAACGCTAGCCGCTTTGGATGTGGCAATCAATTTGCTGTTTCCCTATCCTACCGATCCGCTCAACACGTCACCTGGAGCCATGAATCTGTATTTTGACTATGGGCGATCGATTGAGGGCAAAGTCACTCGCCAGCTTGGAGCTACAGACGAAACAAGTGCTCCGATTGCTAGACCCGGATGGCTCGATTCTCGTCTGGGAGAAGGACAAGCCGTGAAGCCCGCTCCAGGAGAAGATTTGCTGGTCGCCATCTACGGCATGTCGTTTGCTGCTCGGACAGGAGAGGCAATGGAGAAGCTAGATTCTAAATTGACGCTGCGTATTATTGCTGGACCTTCTGCACCTCCTAGCTTCTCATTTGCTGCCTACGAAACCGATCGCAGAAATCATCAAGCAAATGTCGTAATGTTAGGCATCCTTGCCTCTAGCGTCAAAGGCATGGGAGCCATGACCGGGATGACTTGGGGAGCCGAGGTGCCTGCACCCTATACGTTCCCGAAGTACAAAATTGAACAGGAACGCTTAGAGACAGTGCAGCCCCAAATTAAATCTCTGGCTGATCTACGGGTTGCGATGGGCGATCGTCCTAAACGGGATGCATTTGTAGCGCAGCTCCAAGAACATGACCAATTTTTTAGTTCCTTCACATTTGAAAAAAGCTGGCTGGATGCTTCGGCGATCGTTCGGATGCTGCGACGGGCTTTGGCAAAGTCTCATCAAGACAATATCACCAGCCAAATTCATACGCCATCTGGATTTAACCCTGAGTGGGAGCAGGTGCCTGTTTTGGAGAAGATGGTTCAGGAGTTTGCGACTACGGCTAAGCAAGATGGCAAGTTGCCGATCGTTTTGTTGTTCAACGATCGTGGCTATGATGACCACCTCTATCGGCTATTGCAGCCCACGCTAGAGCAAAATCAGATTCCCTTCGTCAGCACCCACGAGATTGCCCCTGCAACCGATGGAAGCAACTTCGTAGGCGATGGGCACTTTACTGAAGCCGTTGACCAGAGGATTGCCCAAAAGGTTCTGGAGATAGTCAATGAGAAGATTGATCGGGATAAGTCAAACTAGACTTCTAAACTAAATTTGGTAGAGCTGGTCATTCATCCAGATCTTCAAGGCGATCGAGATTAAATCGCTTGATAAGTTCTTGTGTATCCTCGTCTTCAATAAACCTCTCGATCGCCAGATTGACCAAGGCGTTGAGAGAAGTATCTTTAATGCCTGCAATTGTCTTGAGTAGCCTGGTTATTTCGGGCTGGACGTTTACTCTAATTTCGTCCTTACGCGGCTTAGCAGTCATCTCAGAACATTTTGGACATTTCCGTCTTCATCATCCCATGAGAAAAGATGCCAATCGGATCTTGCCTATTGACGGAAAACTCCGTATAGCTGCAAAAAACTATTCTGGAGTTATCCAACAATGATGCTATCCCCTGATGAAGTGATTTACCTGAAGGCGTTGCTGATTGAGATTCGCTCGGCTAATCCGTTTAGTCGATTTATTCGGAAGATTGACAAAGCTCTGATGATCTTGGGTAAGCCATTAAGTTAATCCCTTGGCAACTTCTAAATGAGCAGCGCAATTTTTACGCATTTCAACTACTCGACTAGCGATCGCGACTGCTATAATGGGTGGCTGGTTACGCAGTTTAGTAACGCTTGCCGATGTGGCTCAGTGGTAGAGCACTCGATTCGTAATCGAGCGGTCGGGAGTTCAAATCTCCCCATCGGCTTTTAAAGGTGGTTCTCAAATGCAGCAAAGGCTGAAGTTCTCTTATGAGGAAAGCTTCAGCCTTTGCCGTCGAGTTGTATTTAAGGCATTGATACTTCAATCAATGTTGATAGAGGTTGGGCTACTAGAAGGGGCACTCGTCGAAGGAGACAGCTTGCGGTAGTCGCTGTAAAGGCGATCGCGCCAGCCCCAGAAGTTGCCGTAGAGCGGATTGTCTGCTAGCCCCGGTACGCCCTTGCCCTTCAGCGCTACCGGGATGTCTAGATATAGCCCTGCCGGAAACTTAACGTACATTGTTAGCCCTGCGACCGCAAAATCCGCCAGAGTCGGATGGTCAGTGATCAGGTAAGGGCTGTCTGTCAGCAGCGTGTTGAGCGACTCCAAATTTTGCTGCATTGCTTTGCGTGCCGCCTTCACCGCATCAGCGCCCAATCCTGCCCCTGCACCCAAAATGCTCAGAGCCTCGCCTGGAACTGATTCAACGATCGTTTTCAAAAAGCTAGGAGCCGAGGAGGGCAGCAGCGCCGAACGGAAAGCTGGATCTTGACTAAATGCGCCTAGCATTGCCTTACGACCGTTTAGCCCGATCGACTCATCTGCCCACTCTTCCATCAACAGGCAGAGGGCACGTTGCTTGGGTTCTGTGGGAATAATGGGGCGCTCAGGGTATTTGCGATCGAGATAGAGGGCGATCGCGGTGGAGTCAGCAATCACTTCAGCACCATCTTTAAGAACGGGCACCTGACGCTGTCCTGAGAGACGAAACAAATCAATTTGCCCAATGCCGGGAGTCACTTCTATTTTGCGGTAAGGCAATCCCTTGTAGTCCAAAATCAGGCGAATCTTCTCGCAGTAATGAGATAGTTCAAATTGATGAAGCTCTAACATTGTCGTCTCCTGAGTGAGTGGTTCAACCGTCAGCGCTCGTAGGTGAAAGTTTAGATTTTGGACGTAGCCCAAAAATCAAAATAGTTCCGGCTTAGTTTTTGACCTAGAACAAGTCACTAAACCTTTGTAAACTTATATTAAAACTAATGGTTACTCCTTCAACATCTTCCCCCATGATTATTTTGCGTCGCACTCTCAGCTTCTTCTGGATACTTTGCCTAATCTTGCTCACCGCCTTCGGTAGCGGAGCAGAGGCGATCGCTATGGGAGGCGAACAGCCGCCACTGAACCAACCCGCACCTGAGTTCACGCTACCCACTAATTCTGGAGATGGCGAAATTTCTCTGGCAGACTATCGAGGGCAGTGGGTTGTGGTCTATTTCTATCCCAAAGACTTTACGCCGGGATGCACGCTGGAAGCCCAGCGATTTCAGCGGGATTTACCCCAATACCTGGCGAAGAATGCTCAGATTTTAGGCATTAGCGTTGACGATATTGATTCTCATGCCGAATTCTGTGATTCAGAAGGGTTGAAGTTTCCCCTACTTGCGGATGTGGATGGCAAAGTCAGCAAAGCCTATGGCTCTTGGCTAGGCTATTCTGCCCTGCGGCACACCTATCTCATTGATCCAGACGGGATGATGCGAGAGCGCTTTCTAGGAGTTCGTCCTGCAATTCACAGCGCTGAAGTGCTTGCCCGACTGGATGAGCTGCAAGCTGCCTAGCTGCCGATAGCGCTTTAAAGCTCTCAAAAGATATCTGCCTCATGACCCGTTTAAGTTGGTACAGCTGTCGCCAGTTTGCCCAGAACATTTTGGGTGGAGCGCTTCGCATCCCACCCAAAATGTCCCCATCCCAACCGCTTTAGCGATCGCCACATAAGATAGCTAGACAAAAAAAAGGGGCGATCGCCCCTTTCACTAAAACAGATATAAGCTAAAAACTTTCTTATCTAAAACCGACAGAAGCCTGCCAAACAAAAGCAAGCAGAAGAAAAAAGACAGGAATCACAGGCAGAACATCCACCAGGGGATTAAAAATGGCGTAAGCTTCGGGTAGTTTTGCTAACAGCGCCGCTTCCATGAATGGGGTAACCTCTCCAACACGAGTTCATAATTGATACGGATTTTAACACAGTTGGGGGACGACGAAATCAACGTGCCTATCGCTTTTTCTCAGCTTTCCAGGTGCCGCCGTAGCGATAGCAGGGATTGTTCTGACTGACTTGAGGGAAACAGGCGACACAGATGAAGCGCCATTGCCAAGAGGTATCAATTTGCGATCGATACAGCACCGCAGCTTCTTGACTGCATTGCGAACAAAGCTTCGATCGAGGGGTACGTACCATAGGTATCTCCCTAGGCTGTTGCGCTACGCCATGACCGAAGCTTCTGGACGGGCAAAGATCATGCGTCCTGCTGAGGTCTGCAACGCACCAGTCACAATCACGCAAACCTCATCACCCATGTAGCTACCGCCTTCCTCCACGACTACCATTGTGCCGTCATTTAAGTACCCTACGCCCTGCTCCGGCTCCTTCCCTTGCTTAACGATCTTCAGATCAATGGTGTCTCCCGGCAGATAGGCAGGTCGCATCGCTTGGGCTAGGTCATTGATGTTCAGCACAAACACCTTTTGGAAACTGGCAACTTTGTTGAGGTTATAGTCATTCGTTAGCAGCGAACCGTTAATGTCTTGCGCTAGGCGAACCAGCTTGGCATCGACTGTCGGCACGTCTTCGTAGTCTGCCGGATGAATCATAATGCGATCGGGAAACGTTTCCTGAACTCGATTGAGAATATCTAGCCCACGCCGTCCGCGCACACGCTTTTGGTCATTTGAGGAGTCAGCAATCCGCTGTAACTCCTGCAAAACAAACTGGGGCACTAGGATTTGACCCTCCAAAAACCCGGTGCTGAGCAGGTCTTCAATTCGCCCGTCGATAATACAGCTCGTGTCTAAGATCTTTGCCGTAGCAGATTTTAGAGTGCCTTCAGCCACCAGCATGGTTTCGACGCTGTTGGGATTCAGCATCCGCAGCAGCGTCCGCCCGTGAACATCGGCAAGGTTGACCCCAGAGATAGCGAACATGAGACTTCCCAAAACGGCAGTCAGCGGCTTGATGAAGGCAAACTCGCTCGGAATTGGCAGCAGAAAAATGGGAGCCAGCATCAAATTTGCCACCAGTAGACCCAAAACCAGACCCACCGATCGACTCAGAAGCATATCTACAGGCATATCCCGAACCTGCCGCTCAACCCGCCGATAGGTTGTTTGAGCCACCAGCCCTAGAAGCAAACCAAACAGCGCCCCAAAGCCGCCTGTTGCAAAGCTCAAGCCTTCCAAGCTATTGACCTGCTTCAGCGTGTCGGGTGGCAGCAAGTCAACGCCGTAAAAGCCGATTCCTGCCCCTGCTATGATGAATGAAAGAATTATAATTGCGTCGATCATGGTTCCAATCCCTCTGGGTCTGGGTGTACTTCAGATCTGGGAGCGGATTAATCTTTGATGGGGCAAGACCTTTTCAAAGAATTCACTTTTGACTGTTATCAGACTATTGGCTAGACAGGCGGGTCGCCAGACCAAGCAATGCCTGAAGGTAGGCTCAGTTCCTAGATTTATACAGGTTCATTATATCGTTCTGCCTTGATATCCGTTATCTGGCAGCATTTCTATATGTTGACTCAGTTTTTAGATGAGTGCTTAGATGAATACCCTCGCTACAGCGCTGAATGCAGCTTCTAATGCTGCTCTAACAGAGAGTCCAACGGCGGCATATGTGCACATCCCTTTTTGTCGGCGAAGGTGCTACTACTGCGACTTTCCTATTGCCGTGGTAGGCGATCGCCCTCCTCAATGGCAGCAGGGACAAGTCGAATTTGGGACGATCGCCCATTACGTTGCAATCCTCTGCCAGGAAATCCGAGCAACCCGCAGCCATTCAGAACCTCTGCAAACCGTCTTTTTGGGCGGCGGCACTCCCTCGTTGTTGACGGCAGAGCAGCTTGAGCAGATTCTGCAAACGCTCGATCGCCAGTTTGGTATTGCTGCCGATGCCGAGATTTCGATGGAAATTGATCCCAATACTTTCGATCTCGATCGGCTGAAAGGGTACCGTCGTGCCGGGATCAATCGCGTCAGCTTGGGGGTACAGTCCTTTCAGACGGAGCTGCTGCAAAGCTGTGGACGCACCCACACGGCAGCAGATATCTATGCAGCCGTTGAGATGATCCATCAGGTGAATCTAACCAACTTCAGCCTGGACTTGATCTCAGGACTGCCCCATCTCACTCTAGACTCCTGGCAAGACTCTTTGGAACAAGCGATCGCCCTTTCTCCGACGCACCTCTCCATCTACGATCTGACGATCGAGCCAGGTACCACCTTCGATCGCCGCTACCAGCCGGGAGTTCAGCCTTTGCCCAGCGACGAAATGACCGCCCAAATGTATCGCGTGGCACGACAGAAGCTTGCAGGCGCAGGTTACGGACATTACGAAATTTCTAACTACGCCAAACCGGGCTACGAATGCCGCCACAACCGGGTTTATTGGCAGAACCGATCGTACTATGGCTTTGGCATGGCGGCGGCTAGCTATGTGGGGCACCAGCGCTTTACCCGACCGCGCACTCGTCAGGCTTATGCTGAGTGGGTGCAGGATTATGTGGACAACGGCGCGATCGATTGTCCGATCACAGAGCCTACCGAAAGACTTCTAGATACGCTGATGCTGGGCTTGAGATTATCTGAGGGGCTGAGGTTAGAGAAATTAGCGGCATTTGGGGAGCGATCGCTCCAGCAAGTTCTGACCTGTTTGCAGCCTTTTCAACTGCGAGGCTGGGTTGAGGTTTCCGACCAAGCCCTGAAGCTAACTGATCCAGAGGGCTTTCTGTTCTCTAATGTGGTTCTCAGTCAGTTGTTCAAAGAGCTGGCACCGGATGAGCTGGCACCGGATGAATCGTAGAGAACTCTATACTGATACCTAGTACGTTGAATCTCTCGCATCGAGCAAGTATGAAAGTAGCAGTCACAGGGGCAACAGGATTTGTGGGCAGTCGTCTGGTCGATCGCCTCCAGCAAGCAGGGCACGAGGTTCTGGTACTGAGCCGAGATGCCGATCGCGCTAGACGGGCTTTCCCCACTGCCGCATTTCCCAAGGTGGAAGTGATTGCCTACTCGCCGCTGCAATCAGGCGACTGGCAGCAGCAAATTTCTGGCTGCGATGGCGTGGTGAATCTGGCAGGAGCGCCGATCGCCGAGAGCCGCTGGACACCCGAACGTAAGCGAGAAATTCTGGAAAGCCGCACCTTGGGCACCCAACGCATTGTGGAAGCGATCGCTCAAGCTAACCCCAAACCCTCAGTGCTCGTCAACTCTTCGGCAATCGGCTACTACGGCACCAGCGAAACCGCTACCTTCGATGAGACTAGCCCTCCCGGTGAGGATTTCTTGGCACAGGTCTGCGTAGACTGGGAAACCGAAGCTGAAAAGGTGAAAGACTCTGACACCCGATTAGTGATTTTGCGAACCGGAATTGTCTTGGGCATGGGGGGGGCGATCGCCAAGATGCTCATCCCCTTTCGTCTGTTTGCCGGAGGGCCTTTGGGCAAAGGTCGCCAGTGGTTTTCTTGGATTCACCGTGAAGATCTGGTGAACCTGATCGTGGCTGCTCTGACTCAGCCAGCTCCTAGTCAGCCAGAAATGGCAGGAGTCTACAATGCCACGGCTCCCAACCCGGTACGGATGGGTGAGCTATGTCAGACCATGGGGCAACTATTGAATCGTCCTTCGTGGCTACCCGTACCCGACTTTGCGCTAGAAGCTCTGCTGGGAGAAGCCGCCAAAGTGGTTTTGGAAGGGCAGGAAGTTGTGCCCAAACGCGCTCAAGCCTCTGGGTTCCAGTATCAATATCCAACCCTCAAACAAGCGCTAGAAGAAATTTTGGGCAAAGCATCGGTCACTCGGTGAGTAAAGAGAGAGCAGACTAGGGTAGTCCTTGAAGAGTAAGGATTTGATAGTGGTATTCAGGTAAGGACTACCCCTAAGCTTAAAACCCAAGCTTAATTTCATGACCTGTTAATCATTTCAGCGTTGATGATTCTAGAGATGAATTTTTGTGGCTTGTTACAAGAGGAAACCTCAGGAAAGGCAATGATTGAGAGAGGCAACATTGAGCAGTCTAACGATATTCTAAAAGAAGCAATGTGGGCAGATACAGATTGGCGGATAAGCCTACAGGCGATCGATCCAAAAACCTCTGATGGAGATAGGTTTCATGGCTGAACCCATCCAGGCAATTACCTTGCCTCCTGTCCGTGATCCTCAACAAGAGGGCAAGTGGCTGAGGACTGCTCTACAGCGCTGGCTCGACGAAGAATTTCCTCCAGAATCTATTAACCAGACGATCGCCGAGCGCGCCGCTCAGGTGTTTGTCCGGCAGCGGATGGAAGGCGAAAACGACTTATCTTCCCTGGTACTGGCGCTGATCGTTGAGATGCAAGGCTTCGACTTTTCAAAAAGCTTCTATAGCGAGTTTGCTGTTGCCAATGCCGTTAGCGATCTGTTGCTAGACAGCTTGGGGATCGATCGCTGCTGTGGGCATTAAACAGCGTTGACCGGAGCCAGAAGAATAATTCTTGAACAGATGAAGCTCACATAGATCCATTATTCTGTATCGCTACCTACATAAATCTCTGATTCCGTATCAGCGCGAACATAAATAATTAGAATTTCTTATTTTTTTCACGAAGTTAGCCAATTCCCTTCTGATAAGATATCCGTGAAGCGCTGAGACACGGTCAATTCCTATGGCACTAACACTCACACCAGACGCGATAAAACTTCAGAGAGACGTGAAGCTAGGACGCGTTCTAGTGGTTGAGGATGAAGAACTGATTCGAGAGACGATCGCTCTGGCGCTGGCCGAAGAAGGCTACGAAGTGGTGACGGCTGAAGATGGACGTAAAGGGCTGAACTTGGTCTGCAAGTCTGCTGAATCTGGATATCCTTTAGACGTTATCCCTTTCGATCTGATCATTCTTGATTTAATGCTGCCCTACGTCAACGGGTTAGATCTGTGCCGTTTAGTGCGGCATGAAGGCAATAGCGTTCCCATTTTGATGCTGAGCGCTAAAGGTAGTGAAACCGATCGCGTGGTAGGTCTGGAGGTGGGAGCAGATGACTACCTAACCAAGCCCTTTGGGATGCGAGAACTGGTTGCCCGGTGCCGCGCTTTGATGCGCCGCCATCGCCATACGCAGCTTCAGACCCAAGAATCGACCTTGCGTTTCCAGGACATCATGCTGTATCCGCAGGAATGTCGGGTAACGGTGCGCAATGAGGAGATTAACCTTTCGCCCAAAGAGTTCCGGATCTTGGAGCTTTTCATGTCTCATCCTCGACGAGTTTGGTCGAGAGAGCAGCTGATTGAGCGAATTTGGGGACCTGATTTTATGGGCGACAGCAAGACAGTGGATGTCCATATCCGCTGGCTACGCGAAAAATTGGAAAGCGATCCTAGCCGTCCGGAGTATCTGCTGACTGTCAGGGGGTTTGGATACCGCTTTGGTTAATCAGGGCTAATAGGGGCTAGCAAGGGCTAATAGGGGCTAACGGATTGCGTTAGGCAATACTGACCGTTCAGATTGAGTTGCTGTAGAGTAAGGGGGAGTGCTGGTTGCATGGCGCAGCGCTAGTCCCTCGAAGGTTTCCGCTCGTGGCAGTCCTTGAATTTTTCTCAGGATTAGGCATTGGATTATCGTTGCTCTGGTGGCAGCGATCGCGTTTCCATGCCCGATTGGATAATCTGGCTCGTAAGTTCAAGCCAAATGTCAGTGACTTGCCATTCTCTTCTACCGCTCAGCTGGCGTTGGCGATCGGTCATCAGCAGAAGGTGCAGCAGCAGCTTGAGCAACAGCTTGAAACCTATCGGCAAATCGTCCAGGTTGCGCCCGTAGGCTATTTGCAGGTGGATGATGAAAATCGGTTTATTTGGTGCAATCAGCAGGCTCAAATCCTGTTGGGCATCAAGCCAGAAACCTACCCAACTCAGCCTAGGCTTCTCCTGGAGCTGGTGCGTTCTTATGAGCTAGACGACCTCATCGAGCAGACCCGCAATACGGGTAAACCCTGCCAAAGTGAGTGGATCTTTTATCCGGTGAGCGCCGATCCGCTCAACATTGCCACTCAGAGAACTTATGCCCTGCGCGGCTATGGAATACCGCTCCGAGAAAACCAGACTGGCATTTTTCTGGAAAATCGCCAGGAAGCAATGAGCATCATGCAGCAGCACGATCGCTGGGCTTCTGATCTGGCGCATGAGCTAAAGACTCCGCTCACTTCAATTCGGCTGGTGGCTGAAACGCTGCAATCGCGCTTGGAGCCACCGCTCAAAGGTTGGGTCGATCGCCTCATCAACGAAACTGTACGTCTAAGCAACCTAGTGGAAGATCTGCTAGATCTGAGCCGCATTGAGCGTGGATCATCCTCTCCTCTGAAGCTGAAGCCCACCGATTTGGTAGAATTGATCCACTCTGTCTGGAATAGTCTGGAACCTCTGGCTCGCAAGAGGGATCTGACTTTAGAGTATTCAGGTCCCGATCGCCTGATCATTCTGATCGATCAGTCTCGATTTCACCGTCTTTTGGTCAATCTCCTGGACAACAGTATTAAGTACAGTCCTTTTCACCACCCGATTCGGATCACGGTTAGCTTGCAGCCTCCTCAAAATTCTCTGAACGCCAGTCATCAGAACGCCAGTCATTCAAAGATTCCTGAGTCCTACGCCTCAGTTCACTTAGATGTGATCGACTACGGGTCAGGTTTTCCAGAGAAAGATTTACCCCATGTGTTTGAGCGATTCTATCGGGCAGATCCTTCTAGGGCAAGGCTTGCTGTCTCATCTTCTGCTACCCAGCCTTCTGTAAGCCAGCCTTCTGGGGTTGGCTTCACCGTTCCCTCCTCAAAGAGCGCATGGGTGAATTCGCCCAACGGGCTTGACGCGCAGATTCAGGGAGGCAATGGGCTAGGGCTAGCGATCGCTCAACAGATTGTGGAAGTCCATCAAGGCTCGATTCGAGCCAGCAATCATCCGGAGACAGGAGGCGCATGGCTACAGGTGCGTCTGCCGCAACAAATGTCTGCCTCATCTGTTGAACATCCGACGAACCGTAGCTGATGAACGAGTGGCTAACACGAGTGGCTAATCCTATGGCTGAACGACTGCAAAAAATCCTATCTCAGTGGGGGATTGCCTCGCGCCGTCAGGCTGAGCAGATGATTTTGGCGGGGCGAGTGCGGCTGAATGGGGCGATCGCGCAGTTGGGTGAAAAAGCCGATCCAGCCATTGACCAGATTGAGGTAGATGGTCAGCGGGTGCAGATGAGCGATCGTCCGCAACGCCTCTACCTATTGGTGAACAAGCCCATTGGAGTCGTTTCGACCTGTGATGATCCGGAGGGGCGATCGACCGTGCTCGACCTGCTGCCTAACTCGCTGCGGCAGGACACAGGCATTCATCCCGTAGGACGGCTAGATGTCATGTCCACAGGGGCGTTGCTGTTGACCAACGATGGTGAGGTAACTGCGGGCTTTACCCATCCCCGCCATCAGATTCATAAGGTCTACCAAGTGCAGGTAGAAGGTTCACCTTCGCCAGAGGTGTTGCAACAATGGCGGCAGGGAATTTGGCTAGAGGGGCGGCTGACGCTCCCGGCTGAGGTGAAGGTTTTGGATTCTAGGCAGGGTGGTTATCCAGACTTACGAATCGCCTCAAAACACACTAACTTAGAGGTAGTGCTGCGGGAAGGGCGAAATCGCCAGATTCGTCGGGTGGCTGAGCAGCTAGGTCATCCTGTTGTTCGGCTACATCGAGTGGCGATCGGGGCAATAAATCTGGGACAATTGCCGAGCGGTCAATATCGTTCCTTGATGGCGGCAGAAGTAGAGTATCTGCGTCAGCAAGTTTCCTCTGGTCTTCAGGCTCCAGGTCTTCAAGCTCCGGGTCTTCAAGTTCCAGAGAAGCAGGCTCTAGAGAAGCAGGCTCCAGAGACTGGCAAGCGCGAGAAAGTAAAGGCGACTCATCATGACTAGAGAAACAATCCTCACCCAACAGGAGCAAGTGCATCGCTTGATGCAAATTGGAGCCTATCTGCGTCAAGTGCGAGAAGATCAGGCTTTGTCTCTTGATGAAGTCTCTGCCAAAACTTTGATCCAACCTCGGCTGCTGCGGGCGATCGAATCGGGCGAGATTCATCAGCTACCTGAACCCGTCTATGTTCAAGGCTTTATTAAGCGATATGCCGACAGTTTGGGGCTAGATGGCACAGATTGTGCAGATGCTTTCCCAACTGAAAGGATATTGCGTCTTCCCCAACAAGACTCGTGGAAAGATAGCCCTGCGGCTCAATTGCGACCACTTCATCTCTATGTTGCCTATGTGGCGCTGATTATGGCATCGGTGAGTCTGCTGTCTTTTATTGTGGGGCGATCGGCTCCGGGCACTACCTCTTCACCCAATTCGCGCATGGGTGGACAAGTTCAGACGGCGCAGCAGCCTTCGATTGGCAGTCCAAACAAAGCGGCGATCGGGCTATCTAGCAGTTTGGCTCAGCCCCTCACCGGATCTCAACCCGATAAACCTGCCCAGCCCGATAAACCTGTCCAGATTGACATGAAACTGACGGCTCAATCCTGGATTGAAGTTGAGGTGGATGGTGAAGTCAAACTAGCTGAGGTTTTACCTGAAGGCACAGAGCGTACTTGGGCTGCCAACAATCAGGTGCGGATTCGAGCAGGCAATGCCGGGGGCGTTATGGTGGCTTACAATGGCGGACAGCCGCAGCCCATGGGTGCAGCAGGCGCAGTAGAGGAAAAGACTTTTTCTCCAGGTCAGAGTGCGGCAAGTCTACCCAATCCAGAAGCCAGCCAGTAGCTCAAGAGCTTTGAAACCCTATTCTGACCCACTTTTTGAGAAGCTATGTTAAACACTTTTAACGCCTGGTTTAATCGCCATCCTGAAGCTATTAAGGCGATCGTCGAAATTTATACCTGGCAAACTTGTCCCTACTGCATTCGGGCAAAAATTTTGCTGCGTTGGAAAGGAGTTCAGTTCACAGAATATAAGATTGACGGCGACGATGCCGCCCGTACCCAGATGGCAGAACGCGCCAACGGAAAGCGATCGGTTCCCCAAATCTTTATCAACCATCAGTACATTGGCGGCTGCGACGATCTGTATGCGCTCGATCGCGCTGGACAGCTAGACGCAAGGCTAATGGAAAGCCAAGGCTGACGGAAAGCTAATCTAGCCGTATGAGTTTCAATATCCCGCCCCCTTGGATTGATGACCCAGAGTATTTGCGGCACTACCACTGGATGAGTCGAGCGATCGCCCTAGCGGAGTCGGCAGGTCAAGCGGGTGAAGTGCCAGTCGGAGCCGTGGTGGTGGACAGTCAAGGCGAAAAGATCGCTGAGGGAGAAAATCGTCGGGAGCGAGATCACGATCCCACGGCTCATGCCGAGATCATTGCTCTGCGACGAGCCGGACAGGCGTTAGCGACCTGGCATCTAGAGCGATGTACGCTCTATGTGACGCTAGAGCCTTGCCCGATGTGTAGCGGGGCGATCGTTCATGGGCGGATAGGCTTGCTGGTTTATGGTGCAGATGATCCCAAAACTGGAGCCATTCGCACCGTAATTAATCTGCCGGATAGTCCTGTCTCGAATCACCGCCTTGGGGTGCTAGGAGGGATTTTGGAATCTACCTGTCGTCAGCAGTTGCAGACCTGGTTTGCCCAACGGCGGTAGGCTGCTGAACAGAGCTGTCGCCAGTTTGCTTAAGACATTTTGGGTGGGGCGCTGCGCGCCCCACCCAAAATGTCCCCGTCCTAATCGCCTTGGCGGTTGCTATAGACAGCACTAGAACTGTCCTTTTTCTAAGCAACAGCGCTCCCAAATCTCCTATGTTGTATGAGTAGATGTCGAGGGTGAAACGCTAGACGGGCAGAGTGTAAGCCTAGCCACCCTCATCTAATGCTGTAGTTAATTGATTCCTAGTAAGTATTTTATGGTTTCGCTGAGTCCCTGGAAGAGTCACCCACTGTCTGCCCTAGTGCGATCGCGCCCATTCGTTCCATTGACTAAGTTTCTTGCTCAGTCGAGTTCTCAGTCCAGTGCTCAGTCCAAGTTGCTGACCGAGTCGCTGATTGAGCCGGATCGGGTGACTGCGGCAGCTCAGCTTCAATCTACAAATCACTCTCCAGCTACCGAGCCAATTATTACCATTAACTCCCGAATTTCATCCTGGCTGACGCCAATTGCCTATGTTTTGGGTGCGCTGCTGCTACCCACTTATTTTCGGATGCGATTAATGGGTCAAGAAAATTTGCCGCGAGAGGGCGCTGTAATTCTGGCGCCAACACATCGCGCCCGCTGGGATTCTCTGCTGGTTCCCTATGCCGTGGGGCGGTTTGTCACTGGGCGCGATCTACGATTCATGGTGTCGGCAAACGAAATGACGGGGTTGCAGGGCTGGCTGATTCGGCGTTTGGGCGGCTTTCCGGTCAATCCCTGCCATCCGGCGATCGCGAGTCTCCGCTACGGCGTAGAGGTGCTGCAAAATCAAGAGATGCTGGTGATCTATCCAGAGGGCAATATCTTTCGGGATCAGCAGTTACGTTCTCTCAAGCCCGGTTTGGCGCGCCTTGCGCTACAAGCTGAGTCCAGTAAGCCCGGTCTAGGTATTAAGGTGGTGCCCATCCATCTAGAGTACGATCAACCTTTTCCCCGGTTGGGCTGTAAGGTGAATATCACGATCGGGGAACCGCTGGAGGTCAGCGCCTACAGGCAGGGATCGGTTAAGCAAAACGCCCAACGCCTGACGGAAGATTTAGAGGCGGCCCTGAGGCAGATTGGCGATCGTGGGTATGATGTCAATTATTAGTTGAAGTGTTGATGTAGACGAGTGGATGAGTAGATGGAAGCCGTCATCTACCCATCTACCCATCCACCCGCCAACTAATTACTTGACTAACCACTAATCAACTTTCGCTAAAGTCGGCAACTCTACCGTTAGGGTTGTCCAGCCTTTGCCGCTGGAAGCCTCTATGTCTCCTCGCAGAGTCTCCACCAGCTTTTTGATCAAGGCTAGCCCCAACCCGGTGCCGCCCTGCTGCCAGGGGTCGCTCTTGGGAATGCGATAAAACTTTTCAAACATACGCAACAGTTCTGTGTCCGGAACCTGCGCCTGATTGCTGACTTTGAAGGTAATCGTCGGCTGAGAAATGACTAATCCGCCTCTGTTGTCCAAATTGGACTCCACCCTGAGCGCGATCGCACCCCCAGGAGCCGTGTATTTGCAGGCGTTATTGAGCAGCTCTGCCAAAATCCGCTCTAAGCTCTTGCGATCGCTCACCACAGTTGCAATATGCTCAGGCAGATTAAGTTCAAGGGTTTGCTGGCGATTTTGCGCCCGCGACCGAAATGGGGCAACCATATTGGGCAGCCAAGTCGGTAGATCAATAGTTTCGAAGGCGATCGTGTAGCAGTCATTCTCAAGCCGCTGAAGATCAAGCAAATCGTTAATCAGCTCAGTTTCGCGGGTGCATTCTGCCTCCAAGATTTCCATGTAGCGATCGCGGCGGGCGGAAGGAGGCGCGTTGCGCAACATATGAATCGCCATTTTCATGTTGGAAAGCGGCGTGCGAAGCTCGTGAGAAACCGTGCTGAGAAAGTCGTCTTTGAGCTGGTTGAGATACTCCAGCTCCTTAACCTGCGACTGAGAAGCTTCGTAGAGACGGGCTTGGCGAATAGCGATCGCGCATTGGTTTGCAACCTGCTCTACCAAACGAATGTCCTGATCGCTAAAGCAATAGTCTTTGTGATTAATCAGCCACAAATCGCCAATTACACCTTGATCGTCTCGCATAGGACAGGTCAGCGTTGCTACCAATCCCCGCTCTGGGTTGGGCACCAGGGTACAGAATTGAAAATACTGCCCTTTGAGAATCTGGTCGTAAAGCTCTGGAACCGTGGAGAACTTGGACACCCGTCCCTGATAGGGCGACATGGAGTGGGTGTACTCATAGCAGATCGTCGAGGTGCCCTGCTCAATATCGTAAAGCGAGGCATTGCAGCCGCTCACGCCAATGACGGTAGCAAGTTCACGCACGGCGGCTTGCAGGATCAGATCTTCGTCTAGACTATCTCGAACGCGATCGGTAATTCGCTTCAGGGTTGCCTCAAATTCAAAGGCAAGCTGAAGCTGAGCGGTGCGCGCCTCCACCTCGCTTTCCAAGTCATCATTTAGGCGCTGAATTTCTTGATAGAGCCTTGATTGCTGCATGCGCAGGGCTTCTTCAACCTGTTTTCGGGCAGTATTGTCTAAGGCAATTACGCCCACACCCTGTCCTTGGGGTAGCGGCACCGGAAAGCAAGAGGTCATCCAGTAGCGAGCGATACCGGGCTGAGACTTACTTTCTCCATGAACTTCCACATTGGCAATGGGTTCGCCCCTGTCTAGCACCCGCCGACAGATCGGCTCCAAAGCCGTAGAAAATTCAGGGATCACCTCCTGCATGGTTTTACCAGGGTACGCCTCCACAGGCAAACCATAGATTTCTGCCAGAGCTTTATTGATGCGAACAAACCGCAGCTGAGCGTCGTAAATGCACAGCCCAGCGGAAACCGCTGAAGCAGCCGCAAAGAAGGAATCTAGGATCAGATGCTGGGCGCTGGTAGTCATCGCCGCCACATTGGATTCGCAGGTCTCAAGACCCTTCACTCTGGGGGTTTCCTCAAGATTAGGCGATTCATCTTGAAAAGAAGAAAGCATGCAGGGTCTGTCCGATGATGAAATGAGCAAGTTATGCAGCGTAGCCAGCGTGCCACGGTTGGTAAGGCAATGGGCGAGTCATGTTCTCAGTGTGCCCAACCTTTGGCAGCAACTTGAAATAACATGCTAACAACCTCGCTGAGCTATCAGTGAGGCAGAAATAAATCAATAAATCCTGATAAACCTGGGTGATGGGGTACAAAAGGCAATCTCTCTATAATCAGGAGGATTTTTAGAAGAGTAAGCTAGAAACACGCTACGAAAGAGCAAAGTTACTGTAAAAAAGCAGGGTAGGGCAGATGCTGAATTGCTTAGGCTTTAAAAACTATCAGGTCTTCCAGGCTAACTAATTTTTCTAACAAAATTTTAACGAGCTTCACCTTGACGAATTTACTAAGGCTGCAAGGTCAGGAAAAAGCGACTTTTCTAGGAACTGCGATCGGCTGAAAGCGATCGCCCGGTTTTGGAGTCATGATTTGGGTTGCGATCTGGCGATCCGCTAGGGTTGCTCGCAGCGCTTCAATGCTTCCCTTTTCCTGTAATACCGAGGTTAGCAATCCTTCAGACTGCACGTTGCCTCCAGCTGCGGTTGGCACAACAACCTGAGGCTTCAGCCACTCAATTACCTGAAGCGCCGTCTTGCTGCCCTGAATCACAGAACCTAAGAGAGGAATTTCTAGACTAATCAGTGGCGTAATGATCACATCCACAGAACCTACAGCTTGCAGGGTGGCTGAATGAAACCCATGAGGCTCGTAGTAAAGACTGGTGCCGCTAGCCAATGTGAGCAGGTAGCCATTCTCCACCAAAAGCGGTCCAATGGGTGCACCTGGCACTGCCTGAATAGTGAGGCGATCGCCCATCCGGTTGTTTGAAGCGTAACTCTCACCATGCGCCAAGGCTGTGATCTGGCTGTACCCTAATTTTTGAGCCACTTTAGCAGCATTAGGAGAAGCCACAACTGGAATGGAGCGATCGAGCTGTTGCAGCGTTGGCGTGTGAGCATGATCTTCTAGCCCCTGGGATAGGAGAATCAGGTCAATGTTTTCAGGAATGGGGGACGGCTGAGTATGAGTGCTTTTGAATAGCCAGGGCATATTGCCGAAAACGAGGGAGCCAACTAGCCAAGGATCTAGAAGAATGCGCTGTTCTCCTATCTCAATTAGCCAAGAATTATTGTCTAGCCAGGTGAGATACATTGCTTACGTTCCTTATCGCCAGCTATAGGTTTCCCTAGTTGATTCCTATTGTAACAAGCAGGTTGTAACAATTTGTTCACAGAACATCTGAGATAGTCTGGGCAATCTGTCCTGGGAAAGTGTCCTGGGAAAAGTGTCCTGGGAAAAGTGTCCTAGGAAAAGTGTCCCAATGGCAGACTCCTTAAAGGAAGATATCAGCTAGCCTTTAGTTCAAGTCATTCTTCACTAGGCAATTCTTTGATTTAGGCAATTTTTCAGTTTAGGCAACAACAGGCGCGACTGAGGTGTCTAGTGGGCTGGATGCATCTAGAGCGCCATGACTCGGCAATCTGGAGCCAGCCTCTTTTAACGATTAGTTCATCGATCGCAACTCCTATGGCACAACACTCTAATTCTTCTGGTTCGGGAAATTTGCTGGTTCGGGCTTTTATGGGAATTCTTTCAATTACGGCAACTGCTGTGGTTTCCACCATGGTGCAGCGCTATTTTGCCACCCCTGCCCCTTGGACTCCCGCCAGTGATTCTGCTGTGCCCACCCCCAGCACAGAGCCTTCGGTTTCTAATACCTTTTCTCCAGATGCGTCTCTGCTGGAAACGAATCAGCCAGAGATAAATCAGGTAGAGATGGATCAGATAGAGATCAATCAGGTAGAGATGGATCAGGTAGAGGTCAATCAGCCCGATCGCTCGGCTGAGGTAGGGCTATCGGACAGTAGCCCCATTCAAGTGGAAACCCAGCCTATCCCTGATGCCTCATATGGCCAGACCGATGGAGCCGCATCAGAGCTACCTGCCGTCCCTGAACCGTCTGGTGACGCTACCTTGAGAGAAAAGTTAGACAGCGCGCTGAGAGATAAGTGGAACAAACATTAAACCTCTTGCAAATTGGATGGGGTGGGGGCACAGCCCCCACCCCATCCAATCTCAAAATCCTAATTTGCAAGAGATCTATTAGCGTTGGGTTAGAAAAACTTTGATGAACCGCGAACTCCGGCAAACCCTTGAGCAGCAGAATATTCGATTTGTACGGGTGTTATGGTGCGACAATGCGAACGTGATTCGCGGCAAAGCTTTTCACACAGGCTTTTTGGCAGAGCATCAGCATCGGGGCATCAGCATTGCGATCGCGCAACAGGCAATTCCTGTCATGTATGATGCAGTGGCTCCCGACAGCGGCTTAAGTCCTGTGGGCGAAGCTTGGCTCGTGCCCGACTGGACAACCTACAATGCTCTGCCCTACGCCCTTGGTCATGCCAGAGTCATGGGCGATATGGTGCGAAACGGCGAGTCTTGGGCGCTCTGTCCGCGAGGTTTCCTCAAGCGGATGATTGCCAAAGCGGAAAGTGAAGGATTGCAGGTCTTGGCGGCTTTTGAAAACGAATTCTATCTGTTGCAGCAGACAAGCGATCGGGGGGCGATCGTTCCTGTGGATGAGACTGTATTTGCCTCGACATTGGCAATGGATTTGAACCTTGCCGTCATTGATGATATTGCTGAAGCGCTTTTGGCTCAAGGCATTCCGGTCGAGCGCTATTACCCGGAGTCGGGTGGAGGGCAGCATGAGATTGCCATCCGCTATACCCAGGCTTTGCAGTCTGCCGACTGGCAGATCGTGTTTCGAGAGACTGTGCGAGGCGTGGCATTGCGTCATGGTTTACGCGCCTCTTTTCTGCCCAAGATTTTTGCCGACCAGGCAGGTAGCGGCTGTCATCTGCACCTGAGCCTATGGCGACAGGGAGAAAACCTGATGCCAAGCGAGACAGGTGAACTATCGGCGATCGCCCGTGCCTTTGTAGGCGGCATTTTGCACCACTTGCCTGCCCTCATGGCGCTGACGACCCCCAGCGTCAATTCCTACCGTCGGCTACAGCCGCATTTTTGGAGCGGAGCCTACCGCTGCTGGGGCCTGGATAATCGCGAAGCGGCAGTGCGAGTGCCCAGCAATCCTGAGCTTCCTAGCCCGACTCATATTGAGCTGAAAACCGTGGACGCTTCGGCAAATCCCTATCTGGCGCTAGGGGCAACGATCGCCGCAGGGCTAGACGGCATTCGGCAGGGGCTTGATCCCGGTGAGCCAATGGCGATCGATCCAGGGCATTTATCCGAGGCAGAGCGGCAACAACGGAGCATTGATCGCTTGCCAGAGAACCTGGGAGTGGCGATCGAGCATTTGTCGTGCAACAAAACTTTGCTAGAGGCTTTGGGCGCAGATTTATCGCAAGCCTTTTTAGCGGTACGCAAAATGGAGTGGAAAGCCTTGCAGGAAAAGACTTTAGAGGAAGAAGTGAAGCTATTGTTAGAGCGCTACTAACAGGATTTCGACCTCATTCTGCCAACTAATGTTCAAAAAAACTTTCGTAGGGGGTTACGCCCCTCACCTATCCCATGTCATACTGTGTTATGTAGATGCACCCTGATGGTTGGGAGAGTTGTTCAACAGCTCTCCCATTTTTACTTTCTTAGGACTTACGCAAGCCCTTTAGCTGTAGTGCAGTTTTGCTGTGTGTGGTAGGCTACGCCTACCACACACAGCAAAACTGCGTAAGTCCTATTTCTATCGCAACCGCCAGTTTGCTTAGGACGGGAACATTTAGGATGGGGCGCGAAGCGCCCCATCCTAAATGTTCCCGTCCTAAGCAAACTGGCAATAGCCGTAGTTGATTTTCGATACGATTCGAGCTTTCCGCAGAGCGACAGTCCCCAGAAGACCCGATCGCCCCTAGACTTGAAATGGATTGGAATTCTATAAGCCCCTATCTGATTTCATGCGATCGCCCAACCCTTTCCTTACCCTGCCCTACGAACCTGCCTTCGAGCAGCTAGGCGAAGATTATGCCGATATCGTGGCGGCGGCTGAGTTCCCCCAGTATCTCCTGCGCTTTCGCAACGATAAACTGCTGCCTCAAATGGGTCTAGACCCAGTAGCCGTCAGCGACGAGGATTTCCTGGAAGCCTTTGGGAAATTTAGCGATCGCCAGCCGCCAAGGAACTTGCTAGCTATGCGCTACCATGGCTACCAGTTCGGCGACTACAACCCCCGGTTAGGGGACGGCAGAGGCTTTTTGTACGGACAGCTCCGAGGGCGAGATGGCGAACTTTATGACCTAGGTACCAAAGGCTCAGGCACTACACCCTACTCCAGAGGTGGCGACGGAAGGCTGACCCTAAAAGGCGGCGTGCGCGAAGTGCTAGCCGCAGAAGCTTTGCATACCCTAGGCGTAAGAACCTCCCGCTGCCTCAGCCTGATCGAGACAGGAGAACCGCTCTGGCGCGGTGACGAACCCTCTCCTACCCGATCGTCCGTCATGGTGAGGTTCTCACGATCGCACATCCGGTTTGGCACCTTCGAGCGGCTGCATTTCCTCGGCAGAAAAGATTTGACCCAAACCCTGCTAGATCATGTGATTGCGTACTATTACCCGCACTTGCAGGGAGACGATCGCTACGCCCAATTCTATGCCGAGCTAGTCCAGCGCGTCGCCGAGCTAACCGCGCAGTGGATGTCAGTCGGCTTCTGCCACGCCGTGCTGAACACCGACAACATGGCAATTACAGGCGAAAGTTTCGACTATGGACCTTACGCCTTCATCACCCAATACGATCCCAAATTCACTGCCGCCTATTTTGACCATTACGGACGATACTGTTACGGAAACCAGCCCTCCGCCTGCGCCTGGAATCTACAGATGCTGCAAGTTCCCCTCAAAGGCTTAATTGACCCCTTTGAAATGGAGGCAGCCCTCACGCAATTTGAAGCCCACTATCTTGCCGCCTATCGTCAGCGGATGCTCTATCGATTAGGATTTGAGCCAGATCAGCTTTCAGATGAAGTCAGCGATCGCCTCCTGCGGCTCACCCTCCAGCTTCTCTGGGAAAGCAAAGTCAGCTATCACGACTTTTTTGCCACCCTGCGGCAGCAGTTTTCCCCGCCTTGGCGGCAATCTGCCCAAAACATTCTCAGCGAAGCCCTCGACCCCACCCTTGAGCCGTCAGACGCCGCCATTAACATCTTCGAGCAGTGGCGATCGTTCTACCATCAAATCTTGCTCAGCCTACCTGAAACAGACCTAGAAGCGATCGCCCTTCACCTCGCCCAACATAACCCTACCACCGTCCTGATCCGCCCAGAGATCGAAGCCGTTTGGGAAGCGATCGCCATAGAAAACAACTGGCAACCCTTCTACGAGCTAATCAACCGCCTCAGAACCGCCGTAGCCCCGTAAGCTACTCCACAAACCCACGATCCGCTCCACCCATGCGAAGCGATCCCTACCGCCCATCCCCAACCTTATGCGGAGGGGGTGTGGGGGACGTGCCCGTCCCCAGCAGGGGGTTTGGGGGAAACCCCCAAGGCTGTTAGTTCCCCAAACGCGTTATATAGCCCTACATAATTGAGTTAGGACGAGTTATTTTTTGAGAGCCGCGCTCTGCGCGGCTCTCAAAAAATAACTCATTTGGATCTAAGCGCGTAGCGCTATACCCTAAAAAATCCCCACATTCACTCGACTAGCCATCGCCTCCACCAAACTCCGTACAACTGCAACCATCGCCACCTCGCTATTGAGCTGATTAATTGCAGAGCCTACCCCAATCCCCGAAGCCCCAGACGCGATCGCCAAAGGAGCCGTCACGCTCGACAACCCCGAAGCACAGATTACAGGCACCCTCACCCCCCGCGAAATCTCATAAGCCGCCGCCAAAGTCGGCGCAGCTTTTTCAAGCAGCCCCAGCGTCCCGGCATGGACAGGCTGACTGCTCATACCGCCCTCCGTTTGAATAATATCGGCTCCAGCCTTCACCAAAGCCTCCGCCAACTGCACCTGCTGATCCAGAGGCAAAGTGTGGGGCACCGTCACCGAAAGCGTGATATTGGGCAGCAGCGATCGCGTTTTGCGCGTTAGCTCCAGCACCTCCGCTGCCTCAAAGCGAATGCCCTGAGCATAGAGCGCATCAAAATTACCAATTTCAATTAAATCTGCACCCGCAGCCACGGCAGTCACAAACTTCTCAGGCTCTACCGCAGACACGCAAATTGGCAGATGGGTCAACTGCTTTGCCATGCGAACCAGGTCAGCTTGTGCGGCAATATCGACAAAAGTTGCCCCACCCTGATCAGCAGCCTTCACCACAGCCGCAACGCGATCGGCATCAAAGTTCATCAAGCCGCTAATTACCTTCAGAGCATTCTTTTTTTGAAAAGCAGATTGGAGAGAAGAGTTCATGATCATGGGTATTTCTAGATCCAGCAAGTTGAGTCAATTGGATCATTTTGCCACTGTCTGCCCTTAGCAGCAAACCCATCAAACCTGTTATGCAAAACTATCTTCTAAAACTGCCGCCGCGAGAAAATGAAGGTGGCGATCGCCAGCAGCAGCGCAATATAAATCACCCCATAGGCAAAATTCTCAACCAGCTCTAGCGGCGACGGCAACAGCGACATACCGTAGACTGCCTGATTTTTCAGATCGAGCCGCGCCAAATCAGGCAGAATCAGATACAGCGTTTCCGTGATCGTTTGCAGACTAGCATCCTTAGCTAGCTTGCCTAGAGACAGCAAATCGCGGCTAAAGTGCCCCGTTAAATACACCGCCACCGTGAGCAGCATCGCCAGCAGAGAATTGGTAAACACCCCAAACAACAGAGCCACGGCAGCAATCAGCGATAGCTCCAAAATTTGAAACAGCGCCGCCCACAGCAAGCTATCCAGCGGGTATGCCACCTGTCTGAACGTCAAAACTCCCAGATAAATCACCATCATGGCGCTCACCAACACTACCAGCACCGCAGACAAGCCCCAATGCTTACCCATAATAAACTCAGCACGGCTGATGGGTTTGGCAATCATCACGTAAACCGTGCGCTTCTCAATTTCTTTACTGATCAGCCCAGTACCAATAAATATGGCGATCGCCAGCCCCAAAAGGCTAATGGCGGCAAGCCCTAAATCCAGAATAATCTTGTCGCCACTGCCGCCCGACACCTCCGGCAGCAGCACCGATGCTCCAATTAAAGCGATCGCAAAAAAACCAATCAAATAGAGAACGCGATCGCGGATGACCTCACGAAACACATTGGAGGCAACGACCAGGATGCGAGTCAAATTCACTACAAGATCTCCGCATTACAACACTACTGCCTACCAATACCCAAAATTCTGCCCAAAAGATCCACAAATCCCTTTATTAAGGTCAGAACTGCATTCATCAGCCGTTCAAAGAAATTACCCGTTTGCTGCATCAGCGGTTCGGGTCTTATGACATTTACACCGGGCGGAGAGGACTCGATCGCGCCACAATCCATGCGATAGGGAGTCAGGGGTGTAGTCGGAGGTGTGGTCGCTCCAGTCGCTTCCGCCAGCCCGTTAACGAATTGCTGCACAGGGGCTTCGCTAATGGAACAATTTTTTTCCAATCTATAGCCGCCGACCTGCGAACTGGGGCCTAGCCAGATGGTCTGCATTCGCAACAGATTTGTGGGGATGCTGGGGGAAAACTGCGCCGTGAATCGCCAAAGGTTTGCTTCTTTGAGGTTGGGTGCAGTCTGGTACGCCGAAATCAATGCCTGACTGCCCAAATTAGTCGCCTGTGTAGGCATACTATTCAGCCAACGCTGACCATCAGCCCACGATCGCTGGGTGAGTTCACTTCGGACGATCGTTTCGGCAGCATCAAGCACGGCAACCCCGCTGGAGACAGGCACGCTGTTAGGGTTAATCCGCACCACAAACGCACTGCGATCTATATTGTCGGCAGCAAGGCTAGGATAATTGACCAGAAAATCTTGCAGCAGAAAATGAAACCGGAACCAGCAGCTCATTACTAGCCCCACCAGCGTCAGAATCACCAGATCGCGGCGGGCATCGGCATCGGGTCGTTTGAAAGATGGCCCCGTTTTGAGAAATCTAGGAAAAGCCGCGAACCCAACCGACAGCAAAGGCCACCACTCAAATGCACCCTGAGCATCTTGAATGATGATGCGATTGCTCCACAGGGCACAGCTAGCGATCGCTCCCGTAATCCAAGGGCCATACTTAATTTTCAGCTTTAAGCCTGGAACCACAAACTCCGCTTTGATCAGCGCCCATTCGGTGCCGATAATGAGAAAAAACCAGCCAAACAGCGACACAAACTGTCGTACGGCTGGATCTCGAATCAGCAAATAGGTAAACCAGGAAAATAGACTAAGCAGTAGGGCAACCTGCCATGAGAAAGGCTTGATGCCCTCCAACTGCTTTTGGATCTGTTCTAAGACTCTTTTGATGAAGACCACGACGGTTACTTAGTCCAACGGTTACTTAATCTAACGAGGATTATAAGGGGGCTATCAGGAGGGCTTGTCGAATCATCAGAGTTAGCAGAATAGCGCTATAGCTCCAGGCATTGGCAAATAGGATCGTCGCAATTTCAGACCGGAAGGGATTGGGTTCTTGTCGCAACTCTCGGAAGATACTCGGTTTAGCCTCTGGAGCCGTTTCTTCTAGTGCCAATGGCGGCGGTTCATCCAGCTTTTTCTCGTCCGGCTTTTTCTCATCCGGCTTCTTATCAAATTCTAATAAGAGCCTTAGCCCCAACAGACCTAGAAGCTTGATCCCAATGCTGACAAAGAAAATAATGAAGCAAGCCACAATCAGCAATGTTGCCGTCTCGCTTGACCATTGATCAAAAAAGATGAAGCTGATCAGCGGCACCTGAATTCCTGGAGGCAGAATATCGGCTATGTCCAAAAAAATGAATAGCGCCAGCCAGCCCAGCACGACACAGAGGAGGTTAATGGCAGCAGCGTAGTAAATGCTGGGTTTAGGAGCCATTTTGAGCTGTCGGTGGATGACCGTTGCCTCAATGGCGATCGCCATCAGCAAAAATAGGCTTTGGAGCACGATCGCCCGTAGCGGCACAATATTGGGAAAAGAATCGGGAAACATGACGGTAGCTCCTGACCGAAAACCTGAATAGGTCGGGGCGATGGCTGAAAAGCGGCTGAGTCAGGATGACTCTCGCTAATTTTAGTCAAGCTAGACGGATATAACACTATAGATAGAATAAAAGATGCCGCTCTTTGGAGACCGTGCGCCACGAATAGCGTTTTTATACAAAAATTAAGGCGTAAAAACGTCAAATAGTCAGCACCTCGCGAATTCCTTCGCTAAGATCAACTCCTGGGCATTCTAGGCTCAGCGCTTCTCTAGGTTTCTATAAACTTTCCTCAAACCCACCCCGTAAACCCTATGGTAAGGACTGGCATTGGTATTCGCACGGCTCAGAGCCGGAATGAGCGATTAGTTGGGCAAATCCATGTCTATGACGGGGTAGGCAAGGGCAAGTCTCAAGCGGCTCTGGGTGTCGTTTTGCGGTCTATTGGCTTAGGCATCAACACCGGAAGCCAGACTCGCATCTTGTTATTACGATTTCTCAAAGGGCCTGGACGGACATACGACGAGGATGCGGCGATCGAGGCACTCCGACGTGGCTTTCCTCACCTGATCGACCAAGTGCGCACCGGGCGAGCCGAGTATTTTGGCGTAGATGAAATCACCAAATTCGATCGCCTGGAAGCTCAGCGCGGTTGGGATGTGGCGAAAGGGGCGATCGCCTCTGGGCTGTACTCCGTTGTGGTGTTAGATGAACTGAATCCTGTTCTCGACCTAGGGCTGCTCTCGGTGGAGGAGGTTGTCAAAACGCTGGCGCACAAGCCGGAAGAGCTAGAGATTATCGCGACGGGGCGAGGTGCCCCCCATGGGCTGCTAGATATTGCCGATCTGCACTCAGAAATGAAGCCGCAGGATCATCCCAATGCTTTAGCCCACGGCATTGAAGGTATCGAAATTTACACTGGGGACGGCAAAGGTAAATCTACAAGTGCCCTGGGCAAAGCGCTTCAGGCAATCGGCAAGGGGATTAGTCAGGACAAATCTCACCGGGTGCTGATTTTGCAGTGGCTCAAGGGCGGTGGCGGCTATACCGAGGATGCGGCGATCGCGGCGCTCAACCAGAGCTATCCCAACCTAGTGGATCACCAGCGCTGCGGTCGGGATGCGATCGTCTGGCGAGGACAGCAGCAAGAGCTGGACTATGTGGAGGCGGAGCGCGGCTGGGAGATTGCCAAGGCGGCGATCGCTTCGGGACTCTACAAGACCATTATTCTAGACGAACTCAACCCTACGGTCGATCTGGAGCTGTTGCCCCAAGAGCCGATTGTGCAGGCGCTCTTGCGCAAACCCCGCGATACTGAGATCGTGATTACGGGGCGCTGCAAAAATCCGCCAGACTATTTCGATCTAGCTAGCGCTCATTCAGAGGTCTATTGCCACAAACACTATGCCGAGAAGGGAGTTGACTTGAAGCGCGGCGTAGACTTTTGATGAAGTTTACTGGCTTATGACTGGCGGCTTGAATGCCTTAGGCGATCGCTCTGGAGCAGTTCTGGGAAAAAACTCTGGAGCGCTGCGTGGAGCGATAGGAGCTGCGGGGGCTGGATTGGCGGGAGCCGCAGAAGGCTGGATGTTGGGAATTGAATTAAACTCGTCCAATGGCGAACTGGGAATAGAGTCGATCGCCTGTTCTTGGGGTACGGGGCTAGAAAAGTTGTCCGATGGTTCAGGACTTGGAAGATTGTCGAGGGCGGGATCGGATGTTACCTCAGGCAATGGATAGGAGGCAGACGGTGGGCTATTGAAATCGGTTCTGGGGCTGTAAAGCGGCTCAGGAGTAGTGCTGGAGTAATCAGGAACGTTTGTGCGATAGAGCGGTTCCTCTATCTTGGGTTCTTCACTCAGGGAGTCAGGCATTTCGGTAATAGGCCAGTCACCCTGAGCGGGAAAAGTCTGCTCTTGACCAAATAAGCTGGGGGTGAGTCCGGTTGCTCCCGTGGGCTGAAAACGTAGGGCAAATCCTGCGCCTGCACCCAAACCCAGACCCACAACCAGAGTCATGAGAAAAGGTACGGGAATACGCCGAGGCTGAATGCTTTGAGGCGATCGCTCTGGGGTGCCGTTGTCTGGGGTGCCGTTGTTTGCAGCGCTATCTATTTGTGGCAGCACAGCCTCTCGCATGAGTTCAGGTGCGATCGGCACGACAGTATTGATGGGAACGGTGACTGTTTCTGGCTTAGGGACTTCGGATTCAGGGACTTCCGGCTTTGAGGCTTCGGGCTTCAGGGCTTTGGGCAGTTCAGAGTTAGATGGGCTTGGCGTGAGGGGTTCTGGTGGCAGCGTTAGCCAATCGCTGAGGTGAGGTGTCCTGGATGTTGCCTGTAGAACAACGTAGGGCAGAGCGTTTTCCTCGAAGCAGTCTAGGACTCGTAGGGCATCCGATCGCTGGGAGATCGATCGGACTTCGGTGAGGAATTGCTGCTTGAGCTGGGCAAAGTCGATGCGTTGCTGCACAACTTCGTTTAGGGTTTGTAGGTGGACAGGCTGGTCGAGTAGCGTGTGTTTGGCACTGTAAGTGATCCCGAAGTCGCTTTGATCTAGGACGGATTGAACAACGTATTTGCTGTTCTGAAGGGATTCTCCAGTCTTTAGGGTCATAGCTCATCTGAGATAAAAGGTCTTGCCTATCTTAGCCTAGAACAGTTTCTAGCCTAGAACAGCCTTGGAGGTTTCCCCCAAACCCCTAGCAGGGGACGTGCCCGTCTCCCACACTCCCTCCGCACGAGATTGTGGAGGGGCGGGAGAGGTCGCGTTGCATAGGTAGAGCGATCGGGCGTTTGGATTCTAGAATTCAACATAATGGCGTTAGATTTAACGTAGCTGTTTTTGCTGCGTTTAGATGAATGCACCCAAGCCGAGTTTTCAGGATCGTTTGAAGCAGCGTCAGCGATCGAGTTTCGTAGGGCGCGAGGCTCAGATGAGCTGGTTTCAGCAAAATTTGGGGCTGCCGCTGGAGAACCGCCGCTTTATTTTTAATATTTGGGGTCAGGGCGGCGTAGGTAAAACGACGCTGAGTAAGGAATTTATCAAGATTGCGGCGGCGGCAAACTGGGTGACTGCCTATGTGAATGAGGACGATCGCAGCCTGCCAGAAATCATGGGGCGGCTGGTGGCGCAGTTGGAGCAGCCGGGGGTGAAGCTGGCGTTTAGCGCAAGCTACAAAACCTACCGCCAGAAAAAGCAGGAGCTAGAGGCCGATCCGGAGGCTCCCCAGGGATTTTCGGCGTTTTTGGGGCGATCGCTCACCAAGGCGGGTTTGGGGCTGGCGAAGCAGATTCCGGGCAGCGGGGCGGTGATGCCGTTTGTGGATGAGGATGGGCTGACGACGCAGGTGAGTGAGTGGTCGGCTTATGTGGCGAAGAAGCTGACCAATAAGGATGAGGTGCGGCTGGTGCAGGAACCCGTCGAGGTGCTGACGCCGCTGTTTTTGGAGGCGATCGCCAAAGTTGCCGAGCTACGGGGAATCGCGCTGTTTTTTGATACCTATGAGCGCACGGCAGATGTGCTGGATGACTGGCTGCGGGATCTGTGTGAGGGGCGCTATGGGGCTGCGCCAGAAAATTTGATTGTGACGATCGCCGGACGTAATCCACTCGACCCGCAGCATTGGAGTGACTATGATCCGGCACAGATGCCGTTGGGGCAGTTTACGGAGGCAGAGGCGCGGCAGTTTTTGGGGCAGAAGGGCATCACGGATGAGCGGGTGATTGAGGTGATTTTTTCGCTGTCCGATCGCCTGCCCGTGCTGCTGGCGCTATTGGCAAGCAATTGTCCTACTGATCCGGCTGAGGTGGGCGACTGTAGCGGCTCGGCGGTGCAGCGGTTTTTGCAGTGGGAAACCGACCCGCAGCGGCGACAGTTGGCGTTGGATGGGGCCTTGCCTCTGCTCCTGAATCGGGATGTGGTGGCGGTGCTGGCGGGAGAGGAGCAGGCGATCGCCCTCTTTGACTGGCTGAAACAAATGCCGTTTGTGGAGGCGCGATCGGAAGGGTGGGTGTATCACGAGATTGTGCGATCGCAGATGTTGCGCTACAAGCGGCAGGAGTCGCCGAAGGAATGGGCAGAGCGGCATGGCAGGCTGGCAGATGAGGCGGAGGCATTGCGAACGCAGTTGCAGCTACCGGAGGCAAGCCTACACCAGGATGCAGACTGGCAGCGGCACACGCTGACCCTGCTGTATCATCGTCTTTGCCAAGCGCCCCAGAAATATTTGTCGATCGCCCTGAATGAGTTTTTGGTAGCGCTGAAGGAGCAACGCAAATTTGCTGAGCGGTGGGCAAACCAGATATTTCGGGCAGGGCGAGATAGCGAAAAGTCCGAAATCCGGCAGTGGGGCAAACGATTGGTTGAAGGTTTGCAAGCCTATGATGAGGGGCCTTGTAAAGCATCGCTTGAGCTATTTTCGGCACTGTTGGCAAGCCCTGAAATAGAAGCGCAGTGGCAGCATATTACGCTGGCTTGGCGTGGTAACACTTACCAATTGATGGAGCATTATGAGGAAGCGCTCAAGGACTTCGACTTAGCGATTGAACTTGATCCTAAGTATGGTTCAGCAATTGCAAATCGGGGGCGAACGTATCATCTAATGGGGCGGTATGAGGAGGCGCTCAAAGACTTTGACCTGGCAATTGAACTCAACCCTAAAGACAACCGCGCGTTCTCACTTAGGGGTCGAACATACCGTCGAATGAAGCACTATGAAGAAGCACTCAAAGACTTTGATATGGCAATTGAACTTGATCCTAAATACACTTGGTCGATCGCCAGTCGAGGTCAAACATACCGATCGATGAAGCGATACGAAGAAGCGCTCAAAGACTTTGACCTAGCAATTGAACTTAATCCTAAACTGGATTGGGCGCTCGCCTATCGGGGTCGAACATACCATCTAATGCAACGATATCAAGAAGCGCTCAGAGACTTTGACCTAGCAATTGAACTCAATCCCAAATATGCCTGGGCGATATTAAACCGAGGGCGAGTCTATCGATTGATTCAACAATATCAACAAGCAATCTTAGACTTCAACCGAGCGATCGAGCTAGATGCTGAAGACGACTGGTATCTATACGAACGAGCGCTCTCCTACCAGGCTCTCAATCAAATTCCTGAAGCGCAAAACGATCTGAAGCAAGCAATTCGGCTGGCGCAACAGGAATATTCCAAAAAACCTGAAGATTGGAGAGTCATTTTCAATCTTGCTCTCTACTATTTGACGATCGGCAACATTGAGCAAGCCCGGTTTTTCTACCGAGATGCGATCGATCGGGGTGCGCCTAGCGATCGAATTCAGGTAGCGATCGAGGATTTAGAAGATTTCCTCACGGTCTTTCCCGATCATGCGATGGCAAAATCGGCAAGGGATGCGCTAAAGAAAAGATTGAACCCATGATCGTAATGACGCTTCAGTGGCTCTGCGATCGCTCAACAGTTCCAATCTCTCAGAAGGCTACGATAAAATCAGCACGATCCATTAGCAAGCCCAGAGCAATCATGGAACACATCGCCACACTTCACATCGAAAAGCTCCCTGAAGGTTGCTACCTAGCTACATCAGACGATATTCCAGGACTCGTCGCTCAAGGAAGAACGATCGCAGAAACCCTAGCAATTGCCCGCGACGTTGCCAAAAAGCTTTTAGAAGCTCGCCAAGAACGACAAAACCCCGTTCACCTGAGCAAAATCAAAGATGTCTTTGACTATCCTCTGCGTGGTATTTAGGTGAGGATGTAGCGGCTCCGTGACTCAGCAATACGATATTCCTACCATCCTCAATGGCTACGCTCAGGGCTTCTTCTTGATGGCAGATGACGATGGCGAAAATCTAGGCTGGTACTCTAGCCAGGAGCGGACGCTCATTCCCCTAGACGATCGCTTTCGTTATCCCACTTCTCTGCGGCGCGTCCTCAATCAAAATCGCTTTACAGTTGCCATCAACCGAGATTTTGGAGCCGTGGTCGAGGGCTGCGCCGATCGCGATGTCACCTGGATCTCTGAGGAGCTGAAAAAGCTGTACTGGGAGCTGCATCAGGCTGGCTATGCCCATAGCTTCGAGACTTGGCAGGGTGACGAGCTTGCCGGAGGAATCTTGGGGATCGCCATCGGCGGCGCTTTCATCGGCGAATCCATGTTTTTCAACATTCCCGAAGGTTCTAAGGTCGCCATGGTGAAGCTAGTCGAACACCTGCGATCGCGCCATTTTCATCTCTTTGATGCCCAAATGATGAACCCGCATCTCGCCCGTTTTGGAGCCTATGTGGTCAGTAAACGTAGCTACGACAAGCTCCTTAGACAAGCGCTCTCCCTCAACTGCGCTTTCTCATAAATAGACCTCTGGCAAGAGGTCTAATCTGCAAGAGGTCTAACGCAGAGAGCAGAATTCTGGATTTCCTAGCGTGTTGTAAATCGGCGTACGGCAAATAAGCTCCCCATTAGCCCTACCGATAGCCCCAACCCTAGCAGAGCCGAGGGCAACAGAAAGGTTTCTCTGGCTGAAAGCTGCATGCTGTCAGTGAGAAACTGAATAAATTCAGGCTGCTGCGCCAGCAGATCTTGAATAAATCTCTGAAGCGCTACGATCAATCCCCAAGCAACGATCGCTCCCACTACTCCTAAAACCAAGCCCTGGAGAATGAACGGCAGGTAGATCCAGGTCGTCGTGGCTCCTACAAGCTGCATCACCTCAATCTCGCGCCGCCGCGCCATAACAATCAGGCGAATGGTGGTGGTGACAACGGCGATCGCCGTCAGGCTCAGCAGTGTTGTCATGCCTAAACTCACCCAGCTAAGTCCCTGGCTCAGTTGCGCAATGCGTTTCACAGCTTCATCGACATACTGCACATGGTCAATTCCCGGCATCTGATTGATTTTTGCAGCTAAAGCGGGCACAACCTCGGAAGTGGCGGCTTTTACCCGCAATTCATCTACCAACGGATTGCCATCAAGCTGCTCAGTCACGCCCTTGATATCCGATAAGCCCATGTCACGTATCAACTTCGCCCAAGATTCTTCCTTAGAAATGGCTGTGACATCCGTGACATCGGGCATTGCGATCATCATCGGCTCTAAGTCTTTTGCCTGAATACCCGTGTCTAGATACACCGATATTTCGAGCTGACTGCCGAACTGATGGAGCAATCCCTCCATTTGCCAGGAAGCTTGCAAACTCACGCCAAATAGAAACAGCAGCACGGTCACAGTGCTAACGGCTGCCCAGTTCATCCAGCCGCCCCGTCGCAATCCCAGCAGCGTTTCGCGCAGCAAATAATCTGATTTTGTTAACAGTCTGAGTACGCCCATGGTCACAACATTACCCTTGGCGATCGCCCTTTAAGCCAGTATTTAATCTGCTTATGATAAGTTGCCTCATAAAAATTGGGCATTGTTTAATTGGGATGAAGTTTATAGGATTCCCGATTTGGCGATCGATTCAGCGCTAAGGCAAGCAAACGCTCGGCGCAGCAGCAGTGAATTGGTGACAACGCTGACGGAACTAAACGCCATAAACGCTCCGGCTGTGGCTGGACTCAGAGCAATTCCCAAACTGGGTAGCAGCAGACCCGCAGCCGCAGGAATTCCCAGAATATTGTAAGCAAATGCCCAAAACAGATTTTGCTGAATCTTGTCAAAAGTGGCTTGGCTGAGGCGAATCGCTTCCACGACAGCACTCAACTGATCGCGCATCAGCACGATGTCAGCCGCTTCGATCGCCACATCAGTTGCCGAATGCAGCGAAATACCGACATCTGCTTGAGCTAATGCAGGTGCATCGTTAATGCCATCGCCCACCATGGCCACAGATTGCCCAGTCGCCTGTAGCTCTGCAATGACTCGACTCTTGCCATCCGGTCGGACATTAGCGCGGATATCTTCAGGGGATAAACCTAGGGACTGCGCGATTGCTGCCGCTGCTTCAGGACGATCGCCTGTCAGCAGCATGACCCGCAGCCCCATTTGCCGTAAATCTTGTAGCGTTTGTTGTGCCTCTGGACGCAGCTTGTCCTGTACGGTGATGAGTCCGGCTAACTGTCCAGATATGCCCACATACACCAGGGTTTTGTCCGTTGCCTCGAAGTTGGGAATGTTCTCTATCTGGATGCTCTCTATCCGCATGCTCTTTATCTGCATGCTCTCCATCGGGATGCTCTGCCGTATTAGCCAATCTGCATTGCCTAGCACGACAGGCTGACCCTCAACTTCCGCTGAAACCCCCAATCCTGGCTCTGTGTGAAAATTTGTTGCCGATCGCAGCTCCAGTTTGAGACGCTTGGCATAGTCCTGAATAGCATAAGCCAGCGGATGCTGGGCGCCGCTCTCCACAGAGGCGGCAATCTGGAGCAGATCTGTCTCAGACATACTTTTCAGTAGGGAGATGCAGTCCGTAACTTCTGGATGCCCGATGGTCAGCGTTCCAGTTTTGTCGAAGACGATCGTCTGAAGCCGATGCACGTTCTCTAACACATCGCCCCCGCGAATCAGCAGTCCACGCTCGGCACCCAGACCCGAACCCACCAAAATTGCGGTGGGTGTAGCCAGCCCCAAGGCGCAAGGACAGGCAATTACCAGGACAGCGATCGCCAGCTTCAGGCTGAGCAATAGCGGCGAGGGCGGCATCGCGGGCATCGCCATGTGCTCACTCATCATGTGTTCGCTCATTCCCATTGCCGCACTACCCAAGATCTTGCCCCAAATCTGATCACCCCACAGCGGCAGTCCGATGAAGTACCAGAAGAGAAAGGTGAGTGCGGCGATCGCCATAACACCGTAGGTAAAGTATCCGGCAACCTTGTCGGCAAGTCCCTGAATCGGAGCTTTGCGGGTTTGGGCGGTTTCGACCAAGGCGATGATTTGCGCTAGCGTAGTATCTTTCCCGATACGGGTAGTTTTGAGGGCGATCGCTCCAGACAAATTGAGGCTCCCGGCGCTCACCCCGTCCCCTACCTGCTTAAGGACAGGCGTAGCTTCCCCGGTCAGCATGGACTCATCCACCATGGTCTGCCCTGCCCAGATCTCACCATCCGCAGGAATCTTTTCTCCAGGCAACACCCGCAGTAGCTCACCTACCTTGACCTGGCTGGCAGGAATGGCGATCGCATCGGCGATCGTGGCAATCTGAGGCTTGCCGTCTTCGAGCGGATGAGCTTCTCTAATGAGATGTGCGATCGTGGGTTGCAGAGCCAGCAAAGATTGAAAGGCATGGGCGGCTTTAGTACGCGCCTGCTGCTCCAGGGTTCGCCCTAGCAAAATGAATCCTACTAGCATCACGGGTTCGTCGAAGAAGCATTCCCAGCCTAGGTTGGGAAACACCAGCGCAATGGAGCTAGTAACGTAGGCGGTAAGCGTACCCATGCCCACCAGCGTATTCATGTTAGGGGCATTGCGTCTCAGCCCCATCCAGCCATCTGTAATGATGGATCGCCCAGGAAACAGCAGCGCTAAGGTGGCAAGCCCCCAATGAAACCAGATGTTGCCGAGTCCCGGCAGATTTAGCCAGCCAAAATGCACCAGATGCCCGATCGCGGAGAGCGCCAGTAGGGAGAGGGCGATCGCTGTTCTACGAATCTGCTGCCGAGTTTCTTGCTGCTGGCGATCGCTAAACGCACTGTCCTCGTTGTGGGCTTCGCCAGACAGAGGGCGGGGCTGACTCGAAAAACCTGCCTCAGTCAACTTCTGCGCCAGGATTGCCGGATCAATGCCGGGTTGACAATCGGCGATCGCCACTTCAGTCACTAAATTGACGGTGGCGGCAACTACGCCCGGTTGCTGCATCAGATTATTTTCTACGGCTCTAACGCAGCCTGCACACTTCATGCCATGCACATCTAAGGTGATAGTCTCAAGGGCGGGTGTGCCTGTAGCGTCAGTAGTTGCCCTGTTTGTAATGCCCCTGTTCGCAATAGCTTTATTCGTGATAACTTTGTCGGGGATGACCTGCATACATTCTCGTGAAGGCTAGACTGAACCCCAGTAAGCCCACTTGAAGCTATTTTTTGGGTTCTACTTTAGAGAGTAGGCTAAGGGGCACCTAATTGCCTAGGAACACAAGGAATAATTCAGGATTTCTCATAGAGGTACCAGGAGTTACGATCGCTAACCCTACTGGGTCACATCGGACAGCCGCAGGATATGACATTACGTAATTGAGTTAGGATGAGTTATTTTTTGAGAGCCGCGCTCCGCGCGGCTCTCAAAAAATAACTCATTGGATCTAAGCGCGTAGCGCTACGTCGTCCCTGCCATCGTTTTCTTCGTGTTTTCTGATTTAGCCTGAGTCACGAGTGAAGCGCTATATGTTACGGGCAGTCTTCCTTAGCTTGAACGCATTGAGTTGTTTGTCGATGGCGGTACAGCACAAATCTAAACGGGTGCAATGGTTTATCTTCTTGCTCTGGTTATAGGCATTATTGCGGGTCTGCGCACCATGACTGCGCCCGCTGCGATGAGTTGGGCAGCCTATCTCGGTTACCTCAATCTTGACGGGAGCTGGCTCGCTTTTATGGGCTACCGCTTCACGCCATGGATTCTCTCCGTACTGGCTTTGGGCGAATTTGTGACCGATCAGCTGCCTTCCACACCCAGCCGCAAAGTACCTGTTCAGTTTGGCGCTCGCCTTATCAGTGGTGCGCTCTCAGGAGCCATGGTAGGGGTCAATGGTGGCGCGCTCTTAGGCGGGTTAGTGGCAGGCATTGTCGGTGCAGCGATTGGCACGTTGGGGGGGGCAGCAATACGTTCTCGGCTCGCCACTGCTTTGGGGCGTGACCTGCCAGCGGCGCTGATCGAAGATGCCATCGCCATCATTAGCGCAGTTGTAGTAGTGGGGATGTTGCGATGAGTCAGTCCTTTGATGCTCTGATTATTGGTGCCGGTCAGGCAGGCCCACCGCTAGCGGGACGGCTAACTGCGGCAGGGATGAGGGTAGCGCTGATTGAGAGACATTTGTTTGGCGGCACCTGTGTCAATACGGGCTGCACACCCACCAAAACGCTGGTCGCTAGTGCCTATGCCGCTCATCTTGCCCGCCGCGCCGCCGATTATGGCGTGACGATCGCGGGGGAGATCGCTGTTGACATGAAGCGAGTGAAGGCGCGGGCTGACGCTGTTGCGGCAAACTCTCGGAATGGTGTCGAGGCTTGGCTTCGCAGTATGCAACAGTTAACGGTGTTCCAAGGGCAGGCTTACTTCGAGGACGCGAACACGCTGCGGGTCGGCGACGAACTCCTCACCGCGCCGCAAATTTTCATCAATGTTGGGGGACGGGCGCGGGTGCCTGAGATGCCCGGTCTGCAAGAGATTGATTATTTGACCAATACTTCTATGCTGGCGCTGGATAGTCTCCCACGCCATTTAGTAGTGGTAGGAGGTAGCTACATCGGGCTGGAGTTTGCTCAAATTTACCGTCGCTTTGGTGCAGCAGTTACGGTAATTGAAAAAGGTCCGCGCCTTGTTGCCCGCGAAGACGAGGATGTATCTACCGCCATCCGAGATATTCTTGAAGCCGAAGGTGTGCAGATTCGCACAAGGTCTGAGTGCATTGCCTTTGCGCCCCATCCTGACGGCGTGGCTGTGCGTGCTAACTGCGCTGAGGGGGAACCCGAACTGATCGGTAGCCATGTTTTGCTGGCGATCGGGCGACAGCCTAATACCGACGATCTGGGTCTCGATCGCGCTGGGGTCGCAACTGATGAACATGGCTACATCACGGTCGATGATCAGCTCCGCACGAATGTACCTGGTATTTGGGCATTGGGCGACTGCAATGGTCGGGGTGCATTCACCCATACGGCTTACAACGATTTTGAGATCGTCGCTGCTAATCTGTTGGACGGTGCTGCAAAACGGGTGAGCGATCGCATCCCTGGCTATGCCCTCTACATCGATCCGCCACTGGGACGCGTTGGCATGACAGAGGCGCAGGCGCGAGCTTCCGGTCGTCCGCTGCTCATGGGCACAAGACCGATGACGCGAGTTGGTCGCGCGATCGAGAAGGGGGAGACTCAGGGCTTTATAAAAATCGTGGTCGATGCGGAAACTCAGCGTATTCTCGGTGCGGCAATCCTGGGTATAGGTGGCGATGAGGCAATTCACGGACTGCTCGATACGATGAATGCTGACCAGCCCTACAGCACATTGCAAGAGGCTGTGCCCATTCATCCAACGGTATCTGAACTTATTCCCACAGTTTTGGGCGAAATGCAGCCACTTCTGCCGCTCTTCACGTAACTACAGCTGTCGCCAGTTTGCTTAGGAGATTAGGGTGGGGCGCTCCGCGCCCCACCCTAATGTCTCTGTTCTAACCAGCTTGGCGGTTGTCATGTCTGCAATGCGTTTGAGCAGTATTGTCAGAAACCTTGTGGCGCTTGTCTTGGTTTGGTGTTTGCCGAAGACGCAGAGATCATCCAAAGATCTAGCAGCTCATGATTCTACTCAGCAGTTAACCGCTAATGCCAATGACCTCAACATCGAAAATTAGCGTTGCATTTGCCGGAATTACGCTATTGCCGCTGGAGCCGTAAGCCAAATTTGCCGGGACAATAAGCTGACGACGACCGCCCACTTTCATGGTGCTTAGCCCTTCATCCCAGCCTTTAATGACGCGCCCTTCGCCAATCGGGAATGAAAAGGGGAGATTGCGATCGCGGGAGCTATCAAACTTGGTGCCGTTCAGCAAGATCCCGGTATAGTTTACCGTCACTGTTTGACCCGTTTGGGGCGTGGCTCCGGTTCCGGTTGCCAGATCAATGTATTGCAGCCCAGATGCCGTTCTGGTAACCGCATCTGATGCAAAAGAATAGTTGAAGCTGTAGCTAGCCTCTTTTCCGGACGCTTGAGCGATTCGCACATAGTAGGTAGAGCCTGCAATGCCAGTCAACTGTTGATTTAGGGTTTCGTTGAGTGTGCCCGCGCTGTTGGAAACAGCAATCAAGTTGCGGCTGTTGTCATAAAGTTCAAGACTGGCATCGTTACTACCCGTTAAATTGAAGTTAAATCGACCCGCAACCAGCGCCCCAAATTTTAGGAAGTCGTCGGGATCGCTATTGCCGACAAAATCTTTTCCATCACCTGTTGCGGAGGTGAGCTGAGTCGCAGTCTCGAAAGAGTTGCCAAATAAGTCATTTGAGGGAGTTGCCGACACGGTAAGCGCATAGCGCGTATCGCGACTCTGCCGTTGAAGCTTAACCCGTAAATAAAAAGTGCCTGCCTCTAGAGGAATTTTACTCAACGTGTCGGTTTTGTTACCGCGCAGGTTCGAGAATTTGATTAGCCGCCCTGCTGCATCTATGAGGTCAATGTCGGCATTGGCTTTTTTACGAATGCCGTTGAGCGTTACATCCAAGCTGCTTCTGACTTTAGGGCTAATTTTCCAAATATCAATTTGATCTTGTGAGGTCAAAGCTGCCTTGATAGTCCGACGAGTTTCACTAACTGGAAAAGGCTTCGCCGTCTGAAAGGTATTTCCTAGGTTTCTGACCATAACAGCTTCTATTGAAATGCGACTAGCCCTTAGACTTCCCAAATCTAGGGGCGATCGCATCAGTGATCAGGGCTTATGGCATTTTTGTGGAGACGCGCCCCACAAAAATGCTCCTGTCCTAACCGCTGTAGAGCGATATCATCTGCTCAAGGTTTGAGAACGATTTTGATACAGCTTTCTTTCTTGTGCTTGAAGATTTCGTAGCCGTGCGGTGCTTGCTCGATCGGTAGGGTATGAGTCACTAGGAATGACGGGTCAATTTCACCCTTTTGAATCCGTTCAGTTAAGGGCTGGAGATAGCGATGAACGTGAGTCTGACCCGTTTTCATCGTTAGACCCTTGTTCATGAAAGCACCCATAGGCATCTTGTCTACGAAACCCGTGTAAACACCGGGTACTGACACTGTGCCACCTTTACGACAAGCCACGATCGCCTGACGCAAAACATTAGGACGATCGGTTTCCATTCGGACTGCCTGCATTGCCTTATCATAAAAGCCTTCTAGCCCCATACCGTGGGCTTCCATTCCAACTGCATCCATCGCAGAATCGGGACCCCGTCCTCCCGTCATTTCTTTCAGGGCTTCGCCAACTTCGATCTCTTCAAAGTTCAAGATCTCCGCACCCCCTTCCTTTGCCATTTGAAGACGTTCAGGAACGCGATCGATCGCAATCACGCGCTCCGCACCGAGCAGAAAAGCACTTCTGATTGCAAATTGCCCGACGGGGCCACAACCCCAAATTGCCACCGTATCTCCTGGCTGAATGTTACAGTTTTCTGCTGCCATATACCCGGTTGGGAATATGTCGGTTAGAAACAAAACCTGTTCGTCAGTCAAGTCACTTGGAATCTTGAATAAACCCACATCTGCAAAAGGAACACGAGCATACTCAGCTTGACCGCCCGCATAGCCTCCCGTCAGATGAGAGTAGCCAAAAAGACCCGATGGGGAATGACCCATGACCTTTTCCACCATCCAGGCGTTAGGGTTAGAGTTATCGCACAGCGACCACAGATCGCGGTTGCAGAAGAAGCAACCACCGCAGGAGATAGTGAATGGAACGACTACGCGATCGCCAACTGCAAGAGCCTTGCCCTTGTCATGAATATTACCATTCTTGAAGGCACTGCCTAGCTCAACGATTTCCCCCATAAATTCATGACCCAGGATATCTCCCTGTTTCATGGTGGGATTGAAGCCATTGTATAGGTGTAAATCAGAGCCGCAAATTGCGGTTGACGTGATTTTGACGATTGCATCACGCGGATTGATGAGTTTTGGATCGGGGACAGTCTCAACTGTTACCTTGTTAGTACCTTGCCAGCAAACTGCTTTCATAGGATAAAATTTCCTGAGTATGTAAATAGCCTGAGGATGTGAATAGCCTAAGGATGTGAATAGATAGATGTGAGGGCAAATTAATGAAGCGGAGATTTAACCAATTTGCTCTTTTACTTTCGACCGCTTGACTGGCCTTCGGTTGTCGCAATCTCGCCTGTTTCCATCAGCATTTTGAAGTAGCGCAAATCATCTCCGACTTGCTGTTCTGGCTCTTCGCCAAACAGCTTGGCAACTGCTGCTGTGACTGCACCACCGGGCGGATTGTATTCAATCACCACTTTGACCTCAGTCCCTCTCCCTTGAGGTGCAGACTTGAATCGCACGAAGCCAGAATTGTCGACATCTGCTCCGGCTACTGATGCCCAAGAAATGAGCTGATTCTCCTGATCGTTGATGATTTCAGCATCCCATTCTATGCTGGCATCCAAAGGTGCAGTGGCTACCCAATGCGATCGCTTTTCATCAATCACCGTGACTGATTTTAGGTGCTTCATGAAGGTGGGCAAGTTCTCGAAACTACGCCAGAAGCGATAAAGTTCTTCGGGCGATTTGTTGGCGATCGTCACCGACTTTTCCACGCGAATGCTCTGACTCAAATTGGCTGCCTCCGCGACTTTGTCCTGTAAACATTTCTCTCCCTTTGCGCCGTGATAAGCCAGCCCACCACCCGCCAATGCCACCAACGCACCGCGCAAAGACCGATCTCGCAGTCCCATCAACACCATTGCGCCGCCTGTAATTAGCGAACCCCAACGCTCAGTCTCGCCAATGCTTGCGGGCTGCTGCTCGTCGCTGTTGCTAGAAATTATTTCCACCGTTTTTAGCTCCTGACGTGAATTGAACTAGGACTTTGTACCGTTTGAGGCTTGGATTGCTAGCAGCGCTAGGGCGCTAACTCCAGCGATCGCCTCTCGCTTTGCCGCTGGATGAGAATCGAGTTGATTTAGAAAACTAGGAGTGGTTTTATCGCTGTAATCACCTAGTGATTTTTCGTAACGTTCGATCGGTTCGTACAGATTGTTAAGATCACTCTCAAGCTTGGGTATTTTCATGTACTGATCATCTACTCCAATGAGGGTAAGCAAAATATCCACTAGAGACCGATGAGAGTTTTCGCATGAGATCGAGAATACGACCTATATCATCCACAATGATTTCGCAAGTGGGATACCCAGCAACATAAACGATCGCGTCTAGTACAGGATCTAACCAATATATGGAGTGCAACTCTAGCTGGTTACACCCCTAATTTTTTCAATCCTTTGCTGTAGAACGGTAGGCTAACTGCCATAGGTATGAAATTAGCAACGCTGAAATATCTGTTGTAATGACGGTCTAGCAAAGTTCTCACTATCTAAAGCGATTGCCGTCCTTCCTGTACCAGCCAATACAACGAAGCTTTTCTCGGCATCTTCTGGTTCATAAGTCCCTTACAACAGAGAGTGAATGAGACTAAACTCTCTGAACCCAACAGAGGAAATTTAAGAAAAACCACATATCCCAATACAATTAACTATAGAAATCTATGAACATTCTTTCGTCTGGCGCTGGAGAGGGGATGCTTGAGTTACCGAATGCCCAAAGGAAGATTGGTGTGTAGCTTAATCTATATAACAAGACTGATGGATGAGGCAGCATTGCTAAATTGAGGCATGAATCGTAAAATTCACCCTCAACCTAGCCCTCTTCCTGGAAAAGAAAATATGAGGAGCTAGCTCCTTCTCTCTATGAAATGGATCTGGGGACGAGGGTCAATCCTACCCGCATTCAGTAGCCCTTATCGAGACATTTTGGGCATATATTATGCAAATACAACCGTGCGATTGCCATAGACCAAAACGCGATTTTGCAAATGCAACCGCACGGCTCTTGCTAATACGACCCGCTCTAGGTCTTTGCCTTTGCGGATCAAATCTGCGACTTGATCGCGATGGCTAACCTGCACCACATCTTGCTCAATGATTGGGCCTTCGTCTAGATCTTGTGTGACGTAGTGCGCTGTCGCCCCAATGATTTTCACGCCTCGCTCATATGCCCGCTGATAGGGATTTGCTCCAGCAAAAGCGGGCAGAAAGGAGTGATGAATGTTGATTACCTGGGGAAATTGGGCGACGAAACTGCTGCTCAAGACCTGCATGTATTTTGCTAAAACCACCAGATCGATGCTGTAATGCTGCAAGATCTCAAGCTGTTTGGCTTCCTGCTCAGGCTTAGTATCGGCGGTGATGGGAATGTGGTGATAGTCGATGCCAAACTGATCGGCGATCGCCCCCAAATTAGGATGGTTGCTGATGATGAGCGGAATCTCTGCGGCGAATTCTCCGGCACGCTGCCGCCAGATCAGGTCAAACAAGCAGTGATCCTGACGACTGACCCAAACGGCAATCCGAGGAATGTCATCAGAAAATCGCAGCCGCCACTGGGCTTCTAAAGGCTGGGCGATCGCGCTGAAGGCAGGTGCAATTAGTTCGCGGGGCAGGTTGAATCCTGCTAGCTGCCATTCAATCCGCGTGAGAAATAGATTGGCTAGGCGATCGGTATGCTGATCGGCATGGATGATGTTGCCGCCATTGGAATAGATAAAGCTAGCAATTTTGGCGACTAATCCTTTCTGATCGGGGCAGGAGATCAATAATGTCGCAGTGGGATCGGTAGAATCGGTGGAATTGGCGATCGGCATGACGGGGAGTGGGGTAGAAGTAGGAGGATGGGCGATCGCAGCGCTATTTGTTAGGGACTGGCTTGGGGCGTGACCGAACTTTCTGGAGCAGATGAAGGGCTGAGTTTAATTTCAGGAATTTCTTCGGGTTCAGGCGATTCGCCAGATGGGCTAGGGGAGCTAGGAGATGGGCTAGGGGAGCTAGGAGATGAGCTAGGGGAGCTAGGAGATGAGCTAGGGGAAATGCTGGGGGTAGGGGAAGAGGGGGATGGCTTCGACTCAGTCTGCTTCCAGTCGTCTACAGAGCGGTTGACAGCATTGTCAAAATTGGGGGAAACCAGCAGCACCTTTAGGTCTGCTTTGGGGTCGGTCGGTGGATCGACTAGGGCGTAGAGGTTGGTACGGTTGAAGTCATAACCGCCCAGGATCAGCTGATGGGTTTCTTTGTTGGCAAGGGTGACATCGATCGTGGCAAGGGGCTGATGGAAGCTGTATTGCTCACGATCGCCTGCCGGAGCGGTAAACGATCGCTGGCTTTTGCCCGTTGCCACCAGATTGAGCAGAAAAGAAAGGCTGGGATCGCTGGCGATCGCCTTCTCAGGTTCTAGCATCTGCCACTTGCCGCTGGAATCGCGCTCAAATTTGAGCGATCGCAGCAGCGTTTTCAAAGTTAGGGATTGCACTTGGCTCTCCTGGAAGGCAAACAGGTTTTGCGGTTCGTCGGCCTGGGTTTGGGAGGGAGGTGGCTGAGTTTGTACCAGCAGCACTACGCCGCCTAAAAGCAGGGCTGTCAGGATGAGAAGCAGGGTTGAGGGTTTGAGTTTCATAAAGTTTATCTCCGCTTCCACCAAACTGCTGTCGCGGTACCAAAGCCAACCAAGGGAAGCAACAGCATGGAAATCAACGCCACTGAAATTACCTGCTCAGGCGAGAGGACAACCCGCCGATTGGTCACTTCTCTGGGACGAATGGATAGCACCTCGTCGTCGCGCTGACTTAACCAGGTGGTGGCATTGAGAAACAAGTCGCCATTGAGCTGCTGCTCGAACAGTCCGTCAGTGGCGAAACTGGAGTTGCCGATAACGACCAGGCGAAACTGGGATTGAGGGGAAGCGGGGGATGGGGAAGGTGAGGGAGTGGGGGATGGGGAAGGTGAGGGAGTGGGGGATGGGGAAGGTGAGGGAGTGGGGGTAGGCTGAGTCGATCGCGTCAGCGCCATGCCGATACTGAAAGGACCTTTGGGATCGGTGGCGGAGTCAAATTTAAGTTCGCCCGTTTCGTCGATTTGCTGAGCGGTGGTGCGATCGCTCGTATAGAGAAGCGTTGCGCCATCTATTCCTGCAATCTTGGAGGTTTCCAGCGGACGTGCTAACGGATAAAACGAAATACCTTTGCCGAAGCCGCGCGTGATCGGATGATCGCCATATTGATTGACGATTGTTACGCCGGGGCCTAGACCTGAAGCCTGTCCTGCCGGATCGATCACGAGGCGATCGCTCACCCTGATGCCCCAGTCGCTTAGAAGCGTGTCAAGATTAGGATCGGTCTGGGGATCGACCAGCAGCAGCAATCCACCTTTGCCAGAAGCGTAGGTGCGCAATGCCTCCAGCTCTTTGTCTAAGAGTGGACGCTGTGCCCCAGCCACCACGACCACCGAGGCATCATCAGGGACTTTAGGATTTTCAACCAAGTTGAGGGAGAGCGGCACATAGCTGACTTCCTTAAGTTTGCCCGTCGCCGCAGACATGCCGCCCTTACCCGTCGCTTCAGGAATGCGTTCGCCATGTCCCTGAAGGAAGTAGATTTTTTGTTGCTGGGTAGAGCTGAGCTGCGCCAGTCCGTTGGTTAGCCTGCGCTCAGACAGGGCTTCTCCGCTGGCGATCGACTGGACAAACCGCCGATTGCCGCCTGTCTCCAGATACACTTCGCCAATTGACTGGACGTTAAAAGTTTTGGCGACGCCAGGTTTTGCCTGGGGATCAACAAATTCGTAGCTAAACTGAGAGCTACGGCGGCGGTAGTTTTCCAACAGTTCGCGATCGACCGGATTGGCATTCGGCGAAAACACCCAGACTTTGACAGGCTGCGTCAGGCTCTGCACCACTTCCTGAGACTGCGGCGCGAGGGTAAAAATCCGGTTTTCAGTTAGGTCAATTCGTCCAGGGTAGCGGACTGCCAGCACGTTGACCATGCCGACGATCGCCAGCATTGCCAGCGTTGCCAACAGCGCATTGGTGCCCACCTGGGTCGATCGCGCTCTCCAAAATCCGGGATGTGCTGAGCTTTCGAGAAACAGCCAGACCGCCGTTACCGCCAAACCTGCCACGATCAGCGCCGTGGGCACGACTCCCCAGCCTGCGATCGATCCGGAGGTTAGCCCCATGACGATCAGCACTGGCCCGAACCAGAAGAGATATTTGAGTAATTTCCAGTTAAAGGTTTGGACTTTTTTCATGAGGCTGTTAAAGGACAGACGCTTTCGCTAAACGGCTTACGATCGCTGGAATCTAAAGGCTTCGATGGATTGAGCCGTCAAAAACAGCCCCAAAACCACGTAGCTGAGAAACAAAACAATGCTGCTGGTGTCGAAAATACCTTGGGTGAAGTTTGTAAAATTCTTGAGCAGCGCCAGATGGCTGAGAGCAGCGCCAATGGAGCCACCCACCCCCTGAGCGATATAATCAACCACCCAAAGGAAAAAGTTGAGAGCATAGGTCAGCATTGCCGCTAGCCCTGTACTGCTGGTAATGGAGGATAAGAACATTCCTAGCGACAGGATTGCGCCCGCCATCAGCACCAGACCGCCATGCCCTAACAGCATCGTGGTCGGCTGAATTGGCGGATTCGAGGCTCCCAGGACAATCGCCTCATAGATCAGCAAGGGCAAGATCATGGCGATAAAAAACGTCAGCACCCCCAGCAGTTTGCCTACTGCCACCGCCCAATTGGTGATCGGCGAAGTCGCCAACAGTTCCAGGGTGCCGCGCTTGCGCTCCTCGGTGTAAAGACCCATCGACAGCATGGGCAGCACAAAGAGAGCGATGTTGCCCACGGCTCCCAGGAACACGTTCAAAAATTCGTATGCCACATCTACAGGAGGGGTGGTAATGCCCATCTGATCGCGTGCCGCCACCTGAGAGATGAGGCTACTAGGACTCAGCAAGATGAAGAACAGGCAGAGTCCGCTGAGCAGCCAGAAAGTCCCGGCAATCACGTAGGAGGCTGGAGAAGAAAAGTAGCTTTGCAGTTCGCGGCGATAGATGGCGATGATGTTGGCGGCAATGATGCCCATTAGTCTTCTCCTCCAGAAAGCTCAGATGACGGTGGCTCGGCTTCAGGCTCCACTTCCAGCGGTTTTTCTTCGGTTGTTAGATCCAGAAACACATCTTCCAGGCTGACTCGCGATCGCTTCATTTCATACAGACCCAAACCGCCCCTGACTACCGTAGCGGCAATCTGTCGTCCCAGATCGTCACTGCTAGATGAGAGGGCGATCGATAGCTTCCGCCGATTCTCAGGCAATCCGTCAGACAAGTCAGCGCCAGAAACCTGAACGGATTGAATGCCCGCTAAGTTTCGCAGGTGCTGCGCCAGCGCCTCGGCATTGCCTTCTACCTCTAGCTCGTAGCCCAAGCCGCTGTTGAGCTGCGCCATCAGCTGATCGGGGGTATTGGTGGCAACGACCTGACCGCGATTGATGATGGCGACGCGGCTACAGGTCATGCTGACCTCCGGCAGAATATGGGTCGAGAGAATAATGGTGTGTTCGCCCGCCAAGCTCTTGATTAAGTTGCGCACATCAATAATCTGGCGTGGGTCTAGCCCCACCGTCGGTTCATCCAAAATGATCGCCGGAGGGTCGTGGACAATTGCCTGAGCAATGCCAACCCGTTGCCGAAAGCCCTTAGACAGCTTACGAATCAAGACTTTTCGCTTGTCTAGCAGGTTGCAGCGCTTTAGCGCCAGGGTGACTCGGAGGGGGCGATCGCCTGCCGACACGCCTTTAATTCGCGCCACGAAGTGAAGAAAATCTTCGACTGTCATTTCGGGGTAGAGCGGCGGCGTTTCGGGCAGGTAGCCAATTCTTTTTCGGACAGCCAGCGAATCCTCATGCACGTCAAATCCAGCAATTTTGGCGGTGCCGCTGGTGGCGGGTAGATATCCTGTCAGAATTCGCATGGTGGTTGTCTTTCCGGCACCGTTGGGACCCAGGAATCCCAGGATTTCTCCTTTCTCGACCTCAAAGGTGACATCCTGAATGGCAGATGTAGAGCCGTAGGTTTTGCTGAGGTGTTCGACTTGAATCATGGGGCACTAGGGGAGGCAACGTGAGGTTCAAAGACGTAAATCGGCGGGTGATTGTTCGGAAGAATTGGGATGCAGAGGGAAGGCAATCGCTATGGTAAGTTGTCAGGAGCAAAATTGTAACCAAAACTATAAAAATTTGTGTGACGATGCTGTGGCTTGAGATGTCTACGGCTTGATCCTAGGCTCTGTAAGCTTGGGCTTCATATTTATGTACTCACATCTCTGTACTCACATCTGCGTCAAAGGTTCGCTCCACTTGATTCGCTCCACTTGAGTAGATTGAGTTAGAACAAGCTATTTTTTGAGAGCTGCGCGGAGCGTAGCCCTCAAAAAATAACCCATTGGACTTAAGCGCATAGCGACATAAATCAGCCCTGAGTCGCGCAAGGCATAAGTTTTGTTAGCGCTAAAGAGACTCGAAGGTAGCAGTGAAGCCTTCTAGAGTAAGGCATTCATCTATGAATTCTTCAGCATCGCCTACGTTCTCCAGCTGATATTCCATGATGCGACGCTCGTCGCCTTTCATTTTTTTGGAGGCAATTGGGGTGCCGGGATATTTTGCGGCGATCGCCTTAAAGGCTTCGGCATGGTGACGCCAGCTTTCGGCAGAACATTGAATAATTACCCGCCACATAGATCGCATCTCCCCAGTGTTTAGTGCAAGCCTAGAACATTATCTATGGTGAGTGCGTTTCATCTCCCAAAATAGGGATTCCTAAGCTAGGTTAGGTTTGCTCTGCTCGCGCCTCAGAGCGTGTCTTTAGCGGCGAGCCATTGCCCTCTAAGATTCCCCTTTGCTGAATTAACTCGCTTTACCTATGTCACAAGCCTTTCCACAGTGCCAAAATCTTCAAGAGCAGGTGAATAGCCTTCTAGAACTTCAGCAGCAAGAGCCTTTGTTGCGATCGCAGGACACGACCGCCATTCAAAATTCCTTGCGGAAAGCGATCGCGCCGACCTTCGAGATTGTCTTTGCCGGGGCTTTTAGCGCCGGAAAGTCGATGCTGATTAACGCCTTGCTGGAGCGAGAATTACTCTACAGCGCCGAGGGGCACGCTACTGGAACTGAGTGCCAGATTGCTTACGCAGAGCTAGATCAAGAGCGAGTGGTGTTGACCTTCCTCAGCGAAGCCGAAATTCGGCAACAGGCAACTCTGCTCTGCGAACGGCTGGGGCTGACGGTACGAGATAACATTAATCGCCAAGAAGTAATTGATTTAGTGGCTCAGGCTTGTCAGGTGATTATTGAGCAGGAAGGAGGCGAGAGTAAGTCCGATCGCGCCAAACAAGCTAGCGCCTTAAGATTTCTGCTGGAGGGCTTTGTTGCCAATCGCGAACATATTCACACCGTCAACAACAACACTTTCTCCATGGAGCGGTTCAACTTCCGCAACCTTCAGGAAGCTGCCAGCTATGCCCGCCGGGGAGCCAATAGCGCCGTGCTGAAGCGGGTGGAATACTACTGCCATCATGAGCTGCTCCGAGACGGCAATGTCTTGGTGGATACGCCGGGAATTGATGCGCCCGTCAAAAAAGATGCTGAGCTAACCTACGCCAAGATCGAGAATCCAGACACCTCTGCTGTTGTCTGCGTCCTTAAGCCCGCAGCAGCAGGCGACATGACTACCGAGGAAACTGAGCTGCTGGAGAAAACCAAATCCAATCCCGGCATCCGCGATCGCGTCTTCTATGTCTTCAATCGCATTGACGAAACTTGGTACAACACTCAGCTTCGCCAGCGGCTAGAGCGTTTGCTGCAAGAGCAGTTTCGGGATTCCAGCCGAGTTTACAAAACTAGCGGTCTGCTGGGATTTTTTGGCAGTCAGCTCAAGGTTGCCGGACGGGGCGATCGCTTTGGGCTAGACACGCTCTTTGCTGCAAGTCAGGTCGAGAGACAAACCGAAGGACAGGAAGAAACGCCGCAGTTCGTCAGCGAGTTTAACCGCTACTGCGCTAGTTCGGGTAAGCTACCTGCCGATCGCTTCCGCATTGATGTCAAAAGCTACGAGTCGCCGAATGAAAACTATGTGCGCATTCTCAGCGAAACGGGTTCACCGCTGATTGAGCAACTGATTAAAGACAGCGGCATTGAGGAATTTCGCACGGCAATCACCCGCTACCTGACCACAGAGAAGCGCCCGCTGCTGCTGTCCAATCTTGCCGATGATTTGCAGCCTTTGAGCATTAGCCTGAAAAAGTCCTACGTGGAGGCATGGCAGCATTTGGGCAGTCAGCCCCAAGACATTAACGCAATCAAAGAGCAGGAATTGCGCCAGCTCAGTAAGGAGCTAAAGCAGGTGGGCGATCGCTTTCGGCAGGATATTGAGCAAACCGTCAACGAAGCGGTCGCCAGCGACGGCAACCTAGCTTTGGAAAACAGCTTTTCGAGGCTGAAAACCCGTATGGTTCTCCGGTTGGATGAGTTGCTCAACACTTTTTCGGTGGGTGAGGTTCACAAACGCGCCCAGGCAAGCCACAAGCGCCATTCGGTTGTTCCCCTGCTGGGCATTTTGGCGGAAGCCTTTTACTATCTGGCAGACGGACTAGAGGAAGTGCTGGTGGATGCCTCACAGGAAGTCATTGCCACCTTTTTTCAGGCGTTGAACGATCGCGTCCATCAGCAAGACTACTACCGCAACCTCTATCGCCTGTTGGGCAACGATGGTGGCATTGAGGCTAGCCTAATTCGCCTCCAGCAAAAAGTCTCTGACGCGCTGGTGAATGAAGCCCGGACAGAGTGCGATCGCTATGTGCGCGAACGTCCTGAGTTCTACACTGAGGGCACTTCCTCAATGTGGCAGCTCCGCCAGACCTTGCAGCAAGCCTGTCGCGGCTATGATTACCAGAACATGGTGGAAGCCGAACCCGCCATTCGTCAGCTTTTGAAGCTGGACTTTGAGCAAAAGGTGAAGGAAACGGTGCTGCGGACGTTCCGGCAAACCATCAACCAAACGCTCAACGTGCACCTGCTGCAAAATGCCGCCGATCAAGCCGACGTGATTCTGCAACAGTATGATCAGGCGCGAGCCTATTTGGCGCAAGTTCTGGACAAAGAAGCCGAAGAGAAAATCCGCAGCAACCAGCGTAACCAGGCTGAAATTGAACAAAAGATTGCCATCTACAATCAAGCGATCGCCGGGATTAATGCCTGTCTAGAAATGATGCAGCTCGATCGCAAAAAGCTACCCGAAATTAGCAAGAATGATTTGGCGATCGTGCCCGTTGAAGTCAGCCCAGTTGCTGAGTCAGAAGAAGAAGCGATCGAGGCTGAAGTAATTGAGGCGATCGAGTTTGTCGAAGTTTAGATAGCAAGGATTGTAGATTTACTAGCGTGAAATTCTGCGTAGAATGCCGTTAGCGCAGCGTAACGCATCACTTGTAAGCTTTGATGCGTTACAGCTAACGCCTAACATATCCTACAAAATTCTATCAATGATATGAATAGGTTAAGGAATTAAAGATGCGAGATGCTTTAGAAGCTTTGAACGAACTGAATGATAAAGATGTTATTGCTTTCGGGAATGACATCCTTAAAGTTGATAGCTTTAGATCAGCTGTTCAGGATGCGATCAGTTTTGGAGTGCTCGATGGCTTAAATAAACACTTAACTAAGTGGAAAGTTCCTGCACTGCATCAATGGTTTACTGAAGGTACTAATTGTGAAGTTTTAAGCCTCGGCTCAGGAGATTGGAAGAAAGGGAAAATCAAATTCACTGTCTTAGTAGAGTTTTTGCCTGATGAACCAGAGATTCCCTACTTACCCGTAAGCAATGCTCAAGTAGAATCGCCGCTTGACGACATTCGGCAAATGTTGAATGAGGCAAGTTGACCGATCGCTTCCTATCGGTAAATCCATCACAACACTATGGCAAAATTACGACGCATTCGGATTCCACCTGAAGTACGAAAATATGTTTTAGAGCGAGACAGCTTTCAATGCAAAGGCTGTGGCTGCACGGCGACAGAGGGCGAACTGACGATCGATCATATTATTCCGCTTGCTAAAGGCGGAGCTGACGACATCAGCAATTTTCAAACCCTCTGCCGTTCCTGCAACTCCCGCAAAAAGCATCACCTTGATCCCCGCTTTCGTCGGCATTTTGACCTGTAGCTTTAAAAATGCCTGATATCGGGAAGTGAGGCTTAGCGGGAAGCGATCGCACCAAAATTACGCGATGATAGGCTGTAATCCCTCAGCTTCTCCCAGGATTTCCGATGTCTGGTTCTTCAATCCCCGCTGCCGATCGCCTCGCCCGATTTCAAGAAGCCTACCGCTTTGTCCGTGAAAATCTTCAAAAAGTTCAGTCTGCAATGCAAGAGTTGCAGGAGAGAAAAGCACCCTTTGGGCAAAAAGTGCGATCGTTCTTGTCACAAATAAGAGACTTCGAGCAAAAAGCGCGATCGTTCCTGTTCTGACCCTGGAAGATGGTGTTCTGAGGTCGGAACGTGAGGGTTGAAGGGCGATCGTTCCTGTTCTGACCCTGGAAGATGGTGTTCTGAGGTCGGAACGTGAGGGTTAAAGTGCGATCGTTCTTGTTCTAAGAACCTATCCAAAAGCCCAAATTGCTCATACAGCAATACAGCGCTACGCGCTTAGATCCAATGAATGATTTTTGAGAGCCGCGCTCCGCGCGGCTCTCAAAAATCATCTGCCCTGTTTGGGTCTTAAATTGGTGTGACGAATGAAGTCAATAAAGTCGCTGCATTGGGGTTGACTCTGCGGCTGCGCAGACTTGGCGATCGCTTACTGCACAACCTCAAGTTTATCTGCCAGTTCTTGAGTAATGATGTGGGCATTGGGCGGAACTTGAGTCCCGTCGCGCAGAGTGACTCCAACCACGATCGCCCTAGTACCAATGGAGACATTATTGCCCACCGTAGATCTGAAGAGGATAGCATCATCCCCAATATTCAAGTCGTCACCCACTTTCAGCGGACCGTGAAACACAATATTGTCAGCGGTTCTCAGATCTTCGCCAATCCGAATGTCGCTTCCTTTCAGCGCATGAAAAGTAACCCGATCTTCAATGCGGGCATTCTCACCAATCACGATCGGTGAGCCTTCGTCGGCCCGAATAGAGGTGCGCTGACCCACTCGGCTATCTTTTCCTAGCTGCACATCTCCCACAATGCGGACAAACTCTCCTAGCTGGACATTTTCTCCCAAGCTAGGACTCACCGAAGTGACATTCCAGGAAGTCACGGGCGAACGGCTAACCCCTGTCACGGCTTCATAGCCAGCGCTATCGTACAGCTTGCCATAGCTCTCAGCAAATTCTTCGTTAACTTCCAAGACCTCATCTTGAAACTCAGCATTGTCATGTGTTTTGGAAGGCAGAGCATCAGCTTCGGCTTGAGTCGTGATGACGGCTCCAATGGGCACCAGCTTATCTTTGCCAATCGTGACGTTTTCCACCTGGGCACCGTGCAAAACAAACGCTCCATCCTCTAGCACCACATTATTGAGGTGAGCATTGAAACCAACAAAGGTAAAGTTGCCAATGCGCGAGTTTTTGACCACAGCTTGGTGGGCAATGCTAACTCTATTGCCAGTGCTGCTAGAAACCGAGCCGCAGGGAGCCGCAGGAGCAGCCGTTTCCTGTGACGCTAAAAACAAAATGTTGTCTTGCAAATTTGTCTCGTTGCCAATGCAAATCTGAGTTCCCGGATCGGCTCGAACTACTGTATTTCCAGCAATAAAGCTTTGTGAACCGATTCCTACGTCGCCAAACAGCTCAACCAGCGGGCTGATAAAGCTAGAGTTCGCGACGATCTGAGGGAGATTTGAGATCTTGACCATGCTAGCGTTCTCGTTGGCGATCGCTCCACTGCCCAAAATTAGTAAACTCACCGATGTCGCCAGCGCCAGAAATGCTCTAGCTCCCTGTCTAATACCTAACCTCAGCATCAAAGTACTCCTCACAGAATAAATACAGGATGAATGACATCTTTCAGTCGCCCGTATATTGTATTTACTCTGATCCCAGGAAAATTAAAATTAGAATTAAATTAGATTAAGCCGATCAGCTTAACTCAGGTCGGTTTAGCTGATCGGCTCAACTTTTATGCAGGGCTTACGTAGACTGAACTCCAGATCTCCCACCCTAAATGTCCCTGTCCTAAGAGAATGATTGAAAAGTCCAACTATGGATAGCGAAACGTTTCAGATCCCCCTCAATCCCCGCGCTATCGCGCCGCTGCGCTAGAAAAAAGGGGGACTTTGAATTCATTTCTCCCTTTTTAAGGGGGGCAGAGGGATCAACAGGTGCTTAAAATCACAGCCGACCACTTTTCAAACGTCCTCTGAGCAAACTGGCGGCAGCTATAAATCTAACCAGAACTCATTTTTGTAGGGGAGCGATCGCTCCCCCGATTTCCTCACACCTTACTCCTGACGCTCTAGCGAATCACCAGCGGTGAATCTAAAGTTACATCCAGATCAGTATTCGGGCTAATGGAAATTAGCGTAATTTCGTTGCGACCCAGATACAAGCCGCCCAGCGCCCCGGCACCCGCTCCGCCCAGAACTTCTTCAGGAGTAATGGTGCGATCGCCGGTCACAGCCGACACCCCGGCAGCAGCTCCTGCACCCAGGACGCTACCTGCTAAGACTTCCAGCAAATTCGCGCTCTTGCGCACTTGCTCGGTAGTGCGAACAATCGACGAAGTGGCGCTCAATGCCACCCGCGTGCGATCGGGTAGCACAATCTCCTGGGCATAGAACTGCGCCCCGCCATCCACCACACGCAGTTCGCCAGAGACTCGACTGTTGGCAGGAATTAGCACTCTGCCGTTAGACGACACCACATCTCGCGCCGTCGTCAGCGTCACTGGAACGGGATCAGGTTCGTCGAGAGACACCAGAATTTTTTCTGCGGATTCATAGCGCATGGGAATTGTGGTTCCTGCCGGAATTTGAACGGCTGCCTGACCGCTGCCGCCATTGCCACCATTGGCAGGGTTGCCCACCGTGCTTTGGCTCACCACATAAGGCGAAGCAATAGCGCTAACTCTTCCAGCGCTAACTAACGCCTGATAGATGACGGCAGCAACTTCAGCACGGGTGGCATCCCGGTTGGGGTTGAGGGTCTGCACGTTGGGATAGTTGACCACGATCTGTTTTTCGGTGGCAGCAGCAATGCTGGGGCGTGCCCAGTCTTGAATGGCATTGCCATCGCTATAGACTTGCAGTGTATTGTTGACAGAGCCATTAGCGGCGTAGCCCATGCCATTTGCCAGAGAAACTAAGACTTGCGATCGCGAAATATTGGCATCCGGCAAAAAGTTGCCCTCTGGGAACCCAGACATAAAGCCCGTGGTGTATGCCTCGCGCACTGCGCCGATCGCCCAGTAGGTTTCTGGCACATCTGTGAAGCTAACCGCCGGACGAATCGGAGATTTACGGAACGCCTGACGCACCATTGCGGCAAACTGGGCGCGAGTCACAGGCTGATTGGGGCGGAAGCTGCCATCTGGAAAACCGCTGAGAACGCCGCGATTGGCGAGTTCTTGAATAAATCCTTTTGCCCAGTAGTCAGACGAGACATCGGAGAAGGTGACAGCCTGAGCCTGAACCGGAGCTTGAATGATGAGCGGAGCTGCTGCGCCTGCCGTGAACATTAGCGCGGTTAGCAAAGCAGCACCTGACTGCCAGGAGCGAACATGAGTCATGGGAAAATCCTCTTTTAAGAAATGCGGCGATCGAGGATGCACAGCTGAAACTACACCCTCTGCACAAAACCGTTGATTTTCACCGACTTCTCCAGGGTCTAGTTTGTTAAAACCAGAAGTCAGAAGCGGTAGAAGCATCAATCAGTTTCGGACTATATCCCAATAGACCGTCAGAAAAAGCCTCAAGTTCCCCAAGCCCGCAACTTTACAGCGCTTTGCGCTTAGTTGAGTGTGGGTTATTTTTAGAAGCCGCGCGGAGTGCGGCTTCTAAAAAATAACTATGGTTTACGCAATTGAACATTGCTGTAAGCCCACAAGACTCTATTACAGTCCTTCCAAATACTCCAGCAGGTCTGCCATTGCCTGAGTACCTGGCTGAAATTGGGGCATTGGAGGCGTTTCGCCGCTGATGACCTGATGGATAATTCGAGTGCGCGACTTGCGAGAAGACACATGGTGCAAATCTGGCCCCACCAAACCATCGGCGCTGACACCATGACACCCAGCGCAGTTGAGCTGAAAAATAATTTGTCCCTGCAATGAATCGCCCTTCAGCGACAGGACGCTTTGAGTATAGGGATCGACGCGCCAAAACTGATGCGTGACTGCCCAAGTTAGGGCGATCGCCAACGCGACTGCCATCACCGTTAGGGCAGCCCTTTGGAAAACACCAGTTTCTGAAACCTGATTGTTCAAGAGCGCTTTAGTCAAAGTAGGAGGGGATTAGAGATACAAGACAGACCAAGAATTTAACTTACTTAACGTTGTAACCCATCATATTTTAATCTTTCTAAGAGGTGTAGCAGCATTTCTGCGCGCTCGCCTCCAGAATTTCTCGTATCATCGATCGCCAAAGCTCTTGTCTACTCATTATTCTAGAGAACTTCTTCCAATTTTTCTAGAGATCAGACACGAAGTAGAAGGCGATCGAGAATTATGATAAAAGAATAAAAACCGTTAAGCAACGGGTAGGTCGGTAAATTTGATAAGATCTTAGGGACAAATAAGGAGATGCACTGTGGTTGAGCCTTTACTTGTAGGGATTGTGTTGGGTCTAGTGCCTATTACCCTAGCGGGTCTGTTTGTAGCTGCCTACTTCCAGTACAAACGCGGAAATCAGCTGAATTCCTAAGATTTAATTTTTAGAATCTAACTTTGAAATACAGTTTCATTTAGATCTCAGTAGAAAAGTCTCGTTCAGGCGGGGCTTTTCTGCTGAGCAGCCCTTCAAAAAATTAGCGCTGGCGCTCCTTAGCCCATCCTCCTGTCAAGCTTCAAATTTGACCTGACCTTGCCTTAATACCGTCCAGCCCTCGCCCGTCCACTTCACAACGGTTGAGGGTTGTCCCTGAGAAAAACTCGACGACTTATTGAGAAAAGTCTGATTGGAATCTCCATCGGGGATATCTTGGGGCAGTAGAGTCAAAACTTCAGGGAACTGGGCATTAATTTCTGCTACGGTTTGCAGCGGTGGTTCTCCCGATCGATTGACGCTCGTTGTCGCTAGTGGCTGAGTTTGAGCCAAAATGTGGCAAGCGATCGCACAGCAGGGAACTCTGAGTCCTAGGGTGGTCGGATCGGTGGGGTTCATTTCGGGCGGCAAACGATCGCTAGCGGGTAACACCAGCGTTAGCGCTCCAGGCCAGTAGCGATCGGCGATTTGCTGCCAAATTGCTCGGTCTGCCCTGCTGCCCTGCACATATTGCCAAAGGTCGGTCGCTTCTGCGCCCATCAAAATCAGGGGCTTTGTCAAGCTCCGCTGTTTTGCCGCAAAAATCAGGCTAGCGCGGTCGGGGCGCACTGCCAAGGCAGGTAGAGTATCTGTGGGAAAGCTAATGAGACGATCGCCCGATTGAGCTGCCGCAATTAAATCAATGAGAGGCACTGAAGGCATGGAATCACGAAAAGCAAAGCTGCTCTATATTGAGTTTAAGTTGCTATGGACTTGTTAACTGTTCGCTTTATAGAAGACTGCACTCATAGGTGTTAGGACAGAGACATTTTGGGTGGCACACTTTAATGCGTCATTCAATCATGCGTCATTGAATCATGCGCCATTGAATCATAAGCAAAGTATGGATACGGCTATGACTGCTCAAAACAGCTTAAAACCATAGATTAAAATGGCTGACCCTGCGACCGACTCTGCGACCGACTCTGCGACTGACGACCCTGCGACTATGCACGATACTGCTGAACCTTCTGGGCTGCATCCACTTCAGACGATCCTCAGCCCAGCTTTCAATCAAGCTGCTTTCAATCAAATGAAATTGGCTTTGGCACATATTCAGGATGCGATCGCCTGGGTCAATCCTCAGGGGCAGATTGAGTGGTGCAATCCTGCATTCGATCGCCTACCTCAGCTGGCGATCGATCGGATTCTGAGCGCTGCCCAATCCTCTGCGTTGGGCGTTAATTCTAAAGCATTCTCTGAATGTCATGAAATTCACCAGGAAATTCGTTTGACCGATTGCTGCTTCTGGCTCAAGATGATTCACGCAGATGGCACAATGCTCGTGATTCGATCGCAGAAGGCAAGCCATGACGACTGTTCTCCGCCTACCCATTTGCCCCCCGAACTACTGCTGCCCAACCCGCCTGAAGAGCTTTTGCAGCCGGAGGCGCGACTTCAGCTCACGCTGGACTACACCAACGTGGGGAGCTGGATTTGGGACATTACCAGCGGCAGAGTGGCATTAGATAAAAATGCTGAGCGGCTGCTAGGACTCGTTTCTGGCACCTATCAACCTGTCTATAAAGCATGGCGCGACTGCGTTTACCCGGAGGATATCGAGGGGGTTGAGCAGTCAATGACCCGCTCTTTAGCAACCGCTTCTGATATTAATGTGGAGTATCGAGCAGTATATTCTGATGGCAGTTTGCACTGGCTCGGTAGCAGAGGTCGCGGGGTGCGCAATCAGGCAGGCGAATGGGTACAGGTCATGGGGCTAATCATTGACATTACCGATCGCAAGCAAATAGAACTTGCTCTCGCCGCCAGCCAAGCCCAACTTCAGCAGCAGCAAGAATTTTTGCGTCAGGTGATTGATACTAATCCCAACCTGCTCTTTGTTAAAGATGCAAAGGGAAAGTATGTGTTGGCAAACCAGGCTATTGCCGACTTCCATAACCTGCCGATAGAAGAACTCTTGGCCAAAGCGCTAGAAGATTTCTGCTCCGACCCCGAAAGAGCTGCGCTATTTCGCCAGCAAAATCAGTGGGTGATTGACCATCAGCAGGGTATGTTCATCGCTGAAGAGCAGGTGGATAGCGGCCAGCATCAAGGCATTGAGTGGCTGCAATGGCAGAAACAGCCCATCTGGTTGCCCGATCGCCAAGAGTACGGAGTCTTGGGTATTGGGGTAAATATCAGCGATCGCAAACGCACAGAAGCGGCTCTCAAAACTATTTTGCAGGGAACAGCCTTTGTCACCGGAGAAGACTTTTTCTTGATGCTGGTACAGAGTTTGGTATCGGCATTAGGGGTCTACCATGTGGGCATTGCCGAGCTGAAAGATGCACAAACCCTGGATATGTTGGCTTGGTGGTCAGATGACCAATTTCAGCCCAAAGTCAGCTACAGCTTGCCAAAGGTTCCTCCCTGCGTTCAGTCAATAGATCAGGGCATCTATGTCTGCTCCAGGCAGGTTCGGGCAGTTTTCCCAAATGTCGAAATTTTAGAACGAGCAGAAGCCGAGAGCTATCTGGGCGTAGCTATGTACAATACTGCTGGCATTCCGATCGGCGTTTTGTGCATTTTAGACACTAAGCCCATTGCCGATATTGCCCGTACCGAGGCGCTGATGAGAATTTTTGCAGCCCGTGCCGCGACCGAGCTAGAGCGCCAGCGATCGACTACAGTTCTCGACCAAATCAATCAGGAACTTAAAACCAGAGTCGCTCAACGCACTCAGGAGCTTGCCCAGTTTCAAACAGAGCTGCAAAAGCAAGCCCGACTCCTGCAAGCCGTCCTGGATAACGTGGGTGACGGCTTAATTGTGGCGGATTTAGAGGGGCGGTTCTTGGTGTTTAACCCGGCAGCTGAAAGAATCTTGGGAATCGGGGCTGAAGCCATCCCGCCCGAAGCATGGGTGGCGCATTATGGCGTTTATATCAGCGATCGGCTCACGCTTTGCCCATTCGATCAGCTGCCATTGATCCGCGCTATCCGAGGCGAAGCGGCAGACAACGTAGAGATTTTTATCCGCAATTCTCAAAAGCCGGAAGGCGTTTGGATCGATACCACCATCCGTCCTTTCTATGACCAGACTGAACAGATTGCGGGCGGTATAGTGGCGTTTCGAGATGTTACTCAAAAAAAGGCGATCGATGAAGCCTTGCGCCAACGTGAGCAAGAATTTCGGACTTTAGTCGAAAACTCGCCTGACCTGATCATTCGGTTCGATCGTCAAAATCGCTACCGTTACGTCAATCCGAGAATGGAGCAAGAAACAGGCATTCTGGCAGCAGAGTTTATCGGCAAAACGCCCAGCGAACTGGGTTTTCCAGAGTTGTTAACCACTTGCTGGACAGAGACAATCGAACGCACCTTGGCAACGTCAGTAGAACAAGCCCTAGAGTACGAGATTGATCTCCTGATTGGCAAACAGGCAGACTTAGCCCGATTCATTCCTGAATTTGACTCAGAAGGCAGGGTGCAATCGGTATTGGTCGTAGTGCGCCATATTACTGACTTGAAGCGGGCAGAAGCCTCCCTTCGTGAAAGCGAAACTCGACTCAGAGCAATTTTTGAAAATGCGCCGCTCGCCATTGGTCTAGTGGATATCCACACCCATCGCCATGTCCATTACAATGCGGCACACAGCACCTTATTTGGCTATGGCGATGATGAGATTGCAGATCTAACGGTTGAAACCATTACGCATCCTGACGACATTGATGCCGATCTGCAACAGGTTCAGCGGCTTGTGACGGGTGAAATTGTCGATTTCAAAATGCAGAAACGCTACATCCGCAAAAATGGCGAGCTGCTGTGGGGCAACCTGACTTGTGCTCTCATCCGCGATGCTAAGGGCGAGCCGATCTACCTGATGGGCATGGTCGAAAATATCAACGATCGCAAGCAGACCGAACACAAGCTGCTGGCTGTCCAAGAACAGCTCTTTATCACCCAAGAGCGGCTGCATCACCTGCTGTCTTCCAGCCCTGGCATTATCTATGCGGCAACGCCCGGTGCGCCAAACCAACCTCAAACTCTGACTTTTATTAGCACCAACGTGATGCAGATCCTTGGCTACGAGTCGCAAGAGTGTCTGGAGAACGATTTTTGGCTCAAGGGCATTCACCCAGACGATCGCAGCGTCTTCACGACGGCTGAGCAAGAAATGCTTCACCAGGGCTATGCCACCTGCGAATATCGGTTTCGCCACAAAAACGGCAGCTATCGCTGGCTCTATGACCAAACCAAGCTAGTGCAGGATGAATGGGGCAATCCGTTAGAGCGAATCGGCTCCTGGATGGATATCAGCGATCGCAAAGCCGCCGAAGCCCAGCTCTATCACACCAACGCACAGCTTGCCCAAACCAATGCCGAACTCGCCCGCGCCACCCGCCTCAAAGATGAATTTTTAGCCAACATGAGCCACGAATTGCGCACCCCCCTCAATTCTATTTTGGGTTTGTCGGAGGTGATGCAGGAAGGAGCTTTTGGGACCCTCACCGACAAACAGCGTCAGTTTCTAATCATTATTCAAAGCAGTGGCAAGCATCTTCTAGCGCTGATCAACGATGTGCTAGATCTGGCAAAAATTGAGGCAGGCATGTTAGACCTGCTGATAGCTGAAACCTCTATCCACAGCTTGTGCGAGGTCAGCCTGACGATGATCCAACAGCAGGCTCACCAAAAAAATATCTCGTTAGTTTGCCTCACTGAAGACTTGGGTACCCTTCAGGTTGACGAGCGTCGAATGCGGCAAGTCTTGCTGAATCTGTTGAGCAATGCCGTAAAATTTACGCCTGAAGGGGGGCGTGTCACCCTAGAGGTTGAGGGAGATCCTACTCAAAACAGTCTAAGTTTCAGCATTACTGATACTGGAATTGGCATTGCTCCTGAAGATATTAGCAAGCTGTTTCAGACATTTGTGCAGCTTGATAGCAGCCTCTCGCGGCACTACGAAGGCACAGGATTAGGTCTTGTCTTGGTTAAACAAATCGTCGAGCTGCACGGTGGACAGATCACGGTATCCAGCGAAGTCGGTCGAGGAAGCTGCTTTCGGGTAACGCTACCCTGGAAAACTCCCCAAAGTCCGTCATCCTGGAGTGGAGCCGTTTGCTTGGAAGATTTGCCAGAACCTCAGCTCATTCTGGTGACTGAGCCTCGCATTCTGCTTGCGGAGGATGATTTGGACGGGGTCGCCACTTTGACAGACTATTTACAGATGCGAGGGTTTCAAATGATCCTCGCCCATGACAGTGCCGAAGCGGTGCAAAAGGCGATCGCTCAGTCGCCGCATCTGGTTCTAATTGATGTGCAAATGTTGGGCGCGGCAGATAGTCAGGCGGCGGAAATAGACGGGCTAGAAGCCATTCGCCAAATTCGATCGCATCTTAAGCAGGTTCCCATCATTGCCTTGACCAGTTTGGCTTTACCAGGAGAGCAAGAAAAGTGTCATTTGGCAGGCGCAAATGATTATTTAGTTAAGCCAGTTCGGTTAAAGCAGCTTGTTGAGCTAATCCAGCGCTACCTTGAGCCAGCGCTATCTTAATTCAGTAATACCTTGAGCCATTGCCAGCAGATTTGAATCCCGCCCCAACACAAGATTAAACAGCTCTGTTTTGCTATCGAAGTGGGCACCCTGAGAGTACAAGCCTGTTGTTCAAAAGTGCCCCTCTCACATAAAAATTCATCCTCCGATTAAGCCATGCCTGAAAGTGCTTGGATGTGAAGGCATAGGATAAAAGAGCATAATTAACGCAAAAACTAAAGCGTAAAAACGTATAGGTAATCAGAGCTTGTGGACAAAAAAAACTCCATTTTAGTCGTAGATGATGAGCCTAGTGGATTTGATGTTATTGAAGGCATCCTGTTTGGCGAAAACTATGAGCTGCACTATGCATCAAGTGGCGCAGCAGCGATTAAACGCATAGAAACTGTCCTACTCGACTTGATTTTGCTCGATGTAATGATGCCTGATATGGATGGCATTGAAGTCTGCCGCTGGATTAAAACTAGCTCAGCTCAGCATATTCCAGTGATTATGGTGACGGCGCTCAGCTCCAAGGTGGTCTTGGCGCGCTGCCTAGAGACGGGCGCAGATGATTTTATTGATAAACCCGTCAACCCGCTAGAGCTAAGGGCAAGGGTGCGATCGATGCTGCGAATCAAAAAACAGCATGACGCGCTGCAAGCCTCGCTTCAGCTCCGGCAAGATATGTCCGACATGGTGATTCACGATCTGCGTAATCCGCTAACCAGCATCATATTGTCCTGTGCCATTCTCAAGCGCACCGAGCTACAGGGAATGCAGCAGCATAAGGTTGAGCAAATTCTTCAGGCAGGGCAACAGCTTCAGTCGATGATTGACAGCCTGTTGCTGATGGCAAAGCTAGAGGCAGACAGGCTAGTGCTAGAGCGATCGTCTGTGGATCTCTGTGAGCTGGCGCAGCAGTCCCTCGCCGATTTTCGAGCGATCGCCCTCGCTAAGCAGATTGATCTCATTAGCGATTTTCCTTCTCATCACCAGTCTGTTTATGTCGATGAGGCTTTGCTCCGGCGCGTCTTGGATAATCTGCTGTCTAATGCCATCAAGTTTTCGTCCTACGGCAGCCAGGTGACGCTGAGAATTAGCTTCTCCTCAACCCAGCGAGTGCGAATAGAAGTAGCCGATCAGGGCAAGGGCATAAAAGCAGAGCTACGCCAGTCTATCTTTGACAAATATGAGGTGGGGGACTGTGTTAATGGAGTTGCCCAAATGGGTCTGGGGCTTGCCTTTTGCAAAATGGCGATCGAAGCTCATGGCGGAAAAATCTTCGTAGAAGAAAATCAGCCGACGGGCGCTATTTTAGTCGTAGAAATTTAACCTTCACGCTTTTTAGCCCAAGCTAGCCCAGCCCAAGCTAGCCCAAGTTATACCAGCCCAAGTTATGCCACTTTAAAATGAGGCGGCAGATGATTTTCGAGAGCCGCGCTCCGCGCGGCTCTCGAAAATCATCTGCCCTGTTTGGGTCTTAAATTGGTATTAGCCCAGCTCAATCTAGCCCAATCTATGCCGCTGTGCGCCTTTTTTGCCTCTTTTAAGCGCCTTACCTTCAAGCCTAGCCGCATTCCAAAATCGCGTGACCCTTACAAACTCCACAACGGCATTCCTCATTGGCGCCTTTAGCACGCTCCCTGACGCTTACAGCTTGAGCCTAGTAGCACTCTCGCTGGCGCTCTCGATTGTTGCATCCTACACAGCATTAGATTTAGCAGCTCGTGGGCATGTTCCCACCGAACGCCGAAGGCGCTGGCTGTGGCTGCTGGGAGGGGCGATCGCTATGGGTACTGGCATCTGGCTAGCGCATTTCATTGCCATGATGGCGTTTGATCTGCCTCAAGGGGTGATCTATAAAACCTGGGAAATTCTGTTGTCGCTCATTCACAGCATTGCGGTTTCTGGAATTGCTTTAGGGCTATTGAGGCAATCCAGCTTGAGGCAGTCTAGCTTGAGACAGTCCAGCTTGAGGCAGCTCCGGTTTGTTAGCAGTTCGGTCTGTCTGGGAGGGGCGATCGCCTGGATGCACTATGCAAGTCTGACAGCCATGCAGATGCCCGTTCGTATCCAGTACAACATTGTGTGGGTTGCCCTCTCGGTCATCACAGCTATAGCGTTCTCCTTCGTGGCGGTGCGTCTTGCTTGTCCTCTCAAAGAGAGCGCTAGAAAGCTAATGCGTCAGAGGCTGAGCAGTGCGCTGATGATGGGATTGGCAACGGGCAGCACGCACCTTCTTGGCATGGCAGCAACACATTTTGTGCCGCCTGAAATGGGGAGTGAGCTAGTCGAAGAAACCGCTAAGGTAAATCAGTCTGCCCTCCTGCCCGACTCTATCCTCCTGCCCAACTCCACAGACAGCACCGCGTTTCTCAACCCTTCTCAGCTGGCCATCACGATCGGCATCGGTACGATCGCGATTCTGATGCTGGCGCTGACTGTGTCGCTATTCGATCGCTACATTGCGGTTCATCTGCTGCGAGAGCAGGTGCTGCAAGAAAGCGAAAAGCGTTTTAGGATGCTGATTCGAGAAATGCAGGTTGGCGTTTTGCTGCTCAATAACCGTGCCGAAATCCTAATTCGCAATCGGGCAGCAATCCGGCTACTCAACTCTTCTGATGAAAAGCAGATGCATCCCGTCTTTGGTGTAGGTTGGCAGCTTTTGCAAGAAAATGGTGCGCCGTTTGCGATCGCGGATCTGCCCGTACAGCAAGCGATCGCCCTGCGTCGCCCTATTCACGATGCTGTGATTGGCATAGAGCCTTATCAGACTCGCCGATACTGGCTCTTGGTCAATGCTGATCCCCAGTTCGCGCTAGACGGTAGCGTTGAGCGTATTGTCTGCACTCTTAGCGATATTACCGACCAAAAGCAGGCAGAGACGGCTCTGCAAAAAACGGTGGAACGGGAGCAGGCGATCGCCCGCGTGATTCAGCAGATGCGCCAAACCCTGGATCTAGACACTATTTTTGCTACTACCACCCAGGAGCTACGCCGCGCCCTCAACTGCGATCGGGTGGTGATTTATCGCTTCCATGCCGATTGGAGCGGCGAATTTGTGGCTGAGTCTGTTGCACCGCTCTGGGTACCTTTGATTCAACAGCACCTCCAGCAGATGCACCTGTCAGAAAATTTGTCGGGAGGCAGGAGCTGTGCCATCAAAAACTTGGGCACCTACGCCACGCTGAGTCAAGATACTTATCTTCAGGAAACCCAAGGCGGCAGCTTTAGCAAAGGTACTCCCTATCTTTGTGTACCTGATATCGACAAGGCTGGATTTCAAGACTGCTACCTGCAACGCTTGAAATCCTTTCAGGCGAGAGCTTACATTGCCGTTCCAATCTTCTGTGGCAACAAGCTGTGGGGGCTACTGGCAAGCTACCAAAACTCTGAACCTCGCCAGTGGGAAGCCGCAGACAATCGCATGATGACTCAGATTGGTACTCAGCTCGGCGTTGCGGTGCAGCAGGCAGAGCTATTTGCCCGTACCCAACAGCAGGCCGAAGAGCTAAAAACGGCGAAAGAAACCGCCGATGCTGCTAATCGCGCCAAGACTGAGTTTTTGGCTAACATGAGTCACGAGTTGCGTACGCCGCTTAACGCCATTTTGGGCTTTGCTCAACTGATGCATCACGATGACTCTCTTAGCCTGGAGCATAGCCAATACTTAGACATCATTAGCCGGAGCGGTGCCCATCTGCTGGGGCTAATTAATGACATCTTAGAAATGTCAAAAATTGAGGCAGGGCGTACTACCCTGCACAAGAGCAGCTTTAATTTCTATCGGCTGCTGGATAGCCTAGAGGAAATGCTGCTGCTACGGGTTAAAGCCAAAGCCCTGGCACTCGTAATCGATCGCGCCTCCAATGTTCCGAAATTCATTAATGCCGATGAAAGTAAGCTCCGTCAGGTTTTGATCAATCTTTTGGGCAATGCCGTCAAGTTTACCCATCAGGGCAGTATTATCCTGCGCGTTAGGCTAGGGCAGCCTAGGCAGCATGAGCCAGGGCAGGAAGAGAGAGAATTCTCGATCGCCCCTTCCCGAACCCTCTTCTTCGAGGTTGAAGACACGGGTTCTGGAATTGCTGCCGATGAGCTAGATAAGCTGTTCAGACCTTTTGAGCAGACAAAGACAGGGCTGCAATCGGCAGAGGGTAGCGGGCTAGGGCTACCCATCAGCCAAAAGTTTGTGCAGATTATGGGCGGCGAGATCAAGGTTAGCAGTCGATTGGGGGAGGGAAGCTTATTTAGCTTTGAGATTCAGGTTGAGTTGGGGCATGAGCCATCTGCGATCGCCTATCAGACGACCGAACCAAAGATCCTAGGCTTAGCCACCCATCAGCCTCTCTATCGAATTTTGGTTGTAGAAGACAGCCTCACCAATTGTTTGCTGCTTGTCAAGTTGCTGAGGACGCTGGGGTTTGAAGTGCAGGAAGCCCACAACGGGCAAGAAGCTGTGGCGATTTGGCAAGAGTGGCAGCCGCATCTGATCTGGATGGATATCCAGATGCCGATTATGAATGGCTATGAGGCGACTCAACGCATTAAGGCTTCTGCCAGAGGGCAAGATACGATCATTATTGCCCTAACGGCAAGTGCTTTTGAAGAACAGCGGCAGGCAGCTTTTGCAGCGGGTTGTGATGATTTTGTGAGCAAGCCCTTCCAAAGAGAGGAGTTGATGCTGAAATTGAGTCAATATCTAGGGGTGGAATTCCTCTATGAATCAGAAACTCAACAGAAGTCTGAAAGTCTAGCATCACTGGGTTTGTCAGGCCGCAATGGGCAGCGCTATTCATCGCTTATGCTCGACCAGCCAGCTGTGAATCCGACCGCCTTGCAAGGGATGTCTTCTGGCTGGGTGAATCAGTTGCGATACGCTGCTTCTCAATGTAGCGATCGCCTCATTTTTGATTTGATCGATCAAATTCCTGAAGAGCACCTTGATCTGGCGATCGTTCTGACTGATCTCACTGAAAGCTTCCGCTTTGACCAAATTGTCGCTCTCACCGAACCCATGCACAGACCTGCTGACAGACCTGCTGACAGACCTGCTGAGTAAAATCGTTGAGTAAAATCGCTGAGTAAAGCGCTCCCTTCCTGGGAATACTGTGCTCTATCAGGTGCTTCTCGTCCCCGCTTTTTGGATGCTTCTTAGATTCAGATGTCTCAGTACCTCGATCACCAACATCATTTTGCTCAACAAGAGCGGTCGCCCAAAGAAGATATTCTCATTGTGGATGACACACCCGAAAATCTGCGTCTGCTCTCTACTATTTTGATCCGTCAGGGCTATGGAGTGCGCAAAGCCATTAATGGGAAAATTGCTTTGATGGCAGCTCAAACGGTGCAGCCTGATTTGATCTTGCTAGACATCATGATGCCAGAAATGAACGGCTATGAAGTCTGCCAACATCTGAAAGCTAACCCGCAAACCAATCAGATCCCTGTTATTTTTCTCAGCGCCCTCAGCGAAGGCAACGACAAAGCCAAAGCCTTTAGCGTAGGCGGCGCAGACTATATCACCAAGCCTTTTCAGCTTGAGGAAGTTTTGGCGCGGGTAAAACAGCAGATTACCTTAAGGTCAGTCAAGTTAAAGAACCAAAAGCTGACTGCCGAGCTAGAGCAGCGCGTGCAGGAACGGACGCATCAGCTAGAACTGGCTAACCAGGAGCTGAAGCAAGAAATTAATGAACGACAGCTTTTACAGACTCAGTTGATGCGGATGGCGCTCCACGATGCCCTGACGCAGCTCCCCAACCGATCGCTATTTATGCAGCGCTTGGAAACCGCGTTAAAGCGAATTAAAGATGACGCTGGAGGGCAGATCGCCGTGCTGTTTTTAGACTGCGATCGCTTCAAGCTCGTCAACGATTCTCTCGGCCATCTTGCCGGAGATGAGCTGCTCATTGCCATTGGTCGCCGTTTGGCAACGCTGCTGTCTCCAAGGGATACGCTGGCTCGACTCGGCGGTGACGAGTTTGCCATCTTGATCGATCGCTCCAATAGCTTCCCGCTTCACATTTCTAAGCTTCAGGCTCAGCTTGCCGACCAAATTTTGGAGGCTTTGACCCATCCATTTCAGTTAGAGCATCATGAAGTTTTTATCAATGCCAGTATTGGCGTTGCGATCGGCGATTCTAGCTATAGCAGACCAGAGCATTTGCTCCGAGATGCCGATACCGCCATGTATCGCGCCAAGGCTTCGGGCAAAGCTCAGTATCAGGTGTTTGCACCCGCCATGCATGCCGCCACTCTAGAGCTTTTGCAGCTAGAAACCGATCTGCGCCGCGCCCTTCAGCACAACGAATTTGTCTGTTACTACCAGCCCATTATTGATTTGACAAGCGGCAAAATAGTTGGGTTTGAGGCGCTAATTCGCTGGCAGCACCCTCAGCGAGGATTGGTGATGCCGGGGGCATTTATCCCAACGGCTGAAGAGGTGGGGCTAATCTATGCGATCGGCAACTGGGCATTGAAAGCAGCCTGTCAGCAGCTCTACCGATGGCAAAAAGACTATCCTGATGCCCATCTGTCCATGAGTGTCAATATTTCAGCCCGTCAGTTTACCCAACCTGACTTAGTGCAAGAGATAGACCAAATCTTGCTAGAAACCCAGCTCGATCCTCAATATTTGAAGCTAGAAATTACGGAAAGTGCGCTGATGGATAATGCCCGATCGGCAGTCAACGTTTTGCAGCAGCTTCGAGCCAGAAAAATTCAGCTCAGCATTGATGATTTTGGCACCGGGTATTCTTCCTTGAGCTATTTGCACGCTTTCCCGATTGATACGCTAAAAATCGATCGCTCTTTTGTTCAACGTATGGATAGCAACTTAGAAACTACGGATCTCATTCCCCTGATCATCAACATTGCCCAGACAATGGGTATGAATGTTACCGGGGAGGGCATTGAAACCAGTCAGCAGTTGGCTCAACTCCGAGCGCTAGGATGTAACTTTGGTCAAGGTTTTTTGTTTTCAGAAGCGCTGGCGGCTCAGGAAGCCACCCAATTGATCGCGCAATCACCCCGCTGGTAAAAGCTGTAGCGCTGCTGATTTCAGGTATGAATTTTTTGAAAGGGTCGCTGAGCGACCCTTTCAAAAAATTCATACCCCGATTAAGTAAAGTCAGAGCTGTGAACCGGAAAGTTCTGAGGAGATTTTCTGAGCTTTAACGAATTTTTACAGAATGCTGTCCAAGTCATCACTTTGCGGAAAGATTTCCAGCGTTACCTTGGCTTATCCGGATTGACTGGCTATCTCTGTGGAATAGCAGATTAAGCAAGCTTAGCCAATTAAGTGTCGATGAAGCCCCGTAAAAACACTGGTCATGAGGATCATCTCATGGCAAGATTTAAGCGATATTTCCATCTAATTACCCAGCCCTGAGAGACCAGGTTAATCAATCGCCATCTTTTCAATCTTTCAAGTTATAGGGCTTAAGGAAATTCTTTTGCCTTACATTTTGTCTCAGAAGTTTAGCCGGATCAACGCCGTGTCGTTCTTTAGGTTCCGATGAAGCATTTTCAAAAATCTATCGGTCAGTCTCTAATGACTGTCCTTATGACTTCAACCGTGCTTGAAGTTTATATGCTGCCCATCTTCGGCGCATCTAACCCCCCAAGTTCCCCTAGCCCATCCGTTGATATCCAAAGCCCCGGCATGTCAACTGGTTCGGAGGCGGCTGTCGAAGTTGCCACGCCAGAAACAATTGCTTCTCCTAAGCCCAGTGACTCTGCACCCGAAGGTCTGGCACCCGCAGCCGATATTTCTGAGGCTGTTGCATCTGAAATTGTCATGCCCAAAACCGCCGTACCTGAAGCTGCCGTACCTGAAACTGCCGCACCTGAAACTGCCTCAAATGCAGAAACTCAACCTATTCCCACTGAGAAAACTGCTGAAACTGCAAATAAGGTTAGGCAAAATCTGGAAGGCACCGCAGCATCCGATCGCCTTGCCGCCTCTAGACAAGCCGTTTCAGAGCGATTGGCAGCCCTGGTAAACCGCGATCGCCTTTCCAAAGAAGCACAGCTTCAGCAAAATCTGGTGGCGCTTGCCCTTTACTATGCTCAGCTGGGTGAATTTGCAGACGCGCGGCAGGTTATTCAGCATCCGGCTCTGTCTCTTGAAATACAAGCTGCAACGCTGGCAGAAATTGAGAAACTTGCGGTTTCTGCGCCTGAGCAGTCTGGATCTAAAGTGGCTGAGGCAGCTGGACAACTTGTTCCTGGACAGCCCGCAACCGTACAAACGATCGTCAATACCGCCAGTCTGGTTAATTCGCCAGAAGATGCAGTCGTCGTGACGCCGATCGCGACGCCGATCGCTGGCAGCTACCCTGAAGGCGGATACCTGACTGTGCCTTCAACGCCAGAACTGCTTCAGCCCTACTTGAGCGATCGCTGCCTGAATTCCTCCAGCGCTACGGCTGGTATCCCTGCGGCTGGTGTCCCTGCGGCTGGTGTCCCTGCGGCTGGTGTCCCTGCGAAGAGAGATACATCTAGCAAACTCGTTGCAGCACAGCCCAAACGCAGCTCGTCCTTTTTGCCGATTGGTCAACAAGTTGCGGCGCGGCTATCGGCTGATGAGGTGTTGGCAACTCATGTCGTCAAGCCGACTGCAAAGCAAGTACAGCCCATTCCTATGCAAACCGTTAAGGTCAGCCGTGTTGCGGCGATTCCTCTTGGGGTTCAGCCTCAAAAAAATCCTCAGCAGGTTAGCCTATCAAACGCCCCGGCGGCTGGCATTGCCTCAACTGGAGGCGATCGGCTGGTCAATGCGACTGGGGTAAATGCGGCTAAGGTAAAAGCTGAGATAACCGTAAAAGACCTGGGAATGGTTCTACCTTCGGGAATACCGACGCTGCAATCTATCCTTGAGAGCTGGATGTACAGTGCTAGCCCGTCTGCTATCAGGCTTCCGGACAAAGCCGATGTAGCCGATGTATATGATGCCCAATCTCAGCTATCCTCTTTGCCGCAGTTAATTAAGCTCTCTAGACAAGCAACCAAAATTAGCGTCGGCGCACCTAACAAATCTGTTGCCGTGAATCAGACGGTTAGCCCTGCTTCTAGCCCAACTTCTAGCCCAACTTCTAGCCCAACTTCAGGCTATTGGAGAACGATCGCGGCAAACTGCGGCGGATTGCAGACCGACAGCATCACCGTCTCTTCTGAAAGTAATCAACTGGCGAGGGACATGGTCTTTCCGTTGCCTATCCCTGTTCCCCTGACTTCTGGATTTGGCTGGCGAACTCACCCGATTGGGGGCGATCGCCGCTTTCATAGCGGGATTGACTTAGGTGCGCCCTTTGGCACTCCGGTACTATCTGCCTTAGCAGGTCGTGTGGTCGCGGCTGGAGATATGGGGGGCTACGGACTGGCTGTGATTGTAGAAGCGAGTTCTGTAGGACAGCAAAATCTTTACGCTCACCTGTCAGCGATCGCCGTCAGACCGGGCGATCGCGTAGAGCAGGGCAGTGTTTTAGGGTTAGTCGGCAGTACCGGCAGCTCTACTGGGCCACACCTGCATTTTGAAACGTTGCTTCCTTCTACAGAAGGCTGGACTGCTGTTGATCCGCTGGGAGCTGCTGTCGCTGCTGCTGTCGCTACGCCAACGCAGGTTTCTCAATAGTGGCTGGTCGAGGCATGATTTACAGCAATTTTCAATTGCATAAACCACAGTTATTTTTGTAGAAGCCTTGCTCTGCGCGGCTTCTACAAAAATAACCCACAATTAACTAAGCGCAAAGCGCTGTGAATTGCATAGAAACGGCTGAAAGTTTGTTATATTGAGATCCGAATTGCTGGTGTAGCTCAGTTGGTAGAGCAGCGGTTTTGTAAACCGCCGGTCGCAAGTTCGAGTCTTGTCACCAGCTTTGGGACTTATAGCGTGGAGGAATCTGCCCCGCTGTAGGTCAATGCTTTCTAATCAACGCGAGGCGATCGCAGCCCTCGTAAGCTTCTTCCAACGATCGCAAATTAACCTGCAACCCTTCTAAAACCTGTTGGGCTTTTTTTGTACGCGATCCTAACCGGACTCGAAAAGAGCCTTCAAGAAGAGATATAGCAACCGCCAAGGCGGTTAGGGCGGGGATATTTAGGGTGGGGCGCGAAGCGCCCCACCCTAAATATCCTAAGCAAACTGGCGATAGCCATAAAGGTTTTCCCAAGAATATTATTGGATATTCTAGAATTGGGTATGGAGTAGCAAAAGCGAGGGGTTTGCCCATGTGTATTTGCATCAATTGCCACTACGTCGATCGCTGCACGACCTATCACGCAGTAGAAGAGCTTCATCTACAGCGGCATCTAACCGAGTCTCCTGATTTTGAAGCGACAGCACCCGAAATTAACGCCAATATTCGGGTCTTAGATGACGCAATCGAGAAAGAATATGACGTGGTAGGCTGTCTGAGCTTTAAGGAAGAGATCGGTAAATGGGTACGCTTGCGTCCGGGTGAGTTGGTGCCTACATGAGCAATCGTGAAGTTGGGAGAAACCGTGAAGTTCGGGGTTTGGTGGGCGAAGTCAAAGCTCAGGTAGCCATCCTAGTCTTCGCCGTGGGCTTGATGTGGGCGATCGAAATCGTCGATTTTTTCTTGGGTGGAGCGCTTAACAGCTTTGGCATCATTCCTCGGAGTGTGATGGGGTTGCGAGGGATTTTGTTTGCACCCTTTTTGCATGGCAACTTTGCCCATTTGATTGCCAATACCGTGCCTTTCGTGACGCTGGGCTGGTTTATGATGCTGCGGCGCACCAGCGATTTCTTTGGGGTGACGGCGATCGCCATGCTAATTGGTGGGCTGGGCACCTGGCTTATTGCACCCGCAAACACCGTTCATATTGGGGCAAGTGGCGTAATTTTTGGCTACCTGGGATTTTTGATCTCTCGCGGCTACTTCGAGCGCAGCTTCGTTTCTATTCTATTCTCCGTTATCGTGGGTTTGGCTTACGGAGGCTTAATCTGGGGCGTTTTACCAGGACAGCTAGGCATTTCCTGGCAGGGGCACCTGTTTGGCTTTGTAGGTGGCATTGTTGCCGCTTGGCTGATGGCAGATTCTACGGCTGCACGGAGGCGATCGCCACGAGGGTTTTGACCTGCACTTGATAAAAAATCAGCCCCGCTTGATAAAAAACCATTAAATCAGTGTAAAAACCTCTGATTTAGAGGTATTCATTAACGAGGGGCTGATCTGTAAAAGATGAGTCTTCTAAATCTGCCGATCGAGTTGCAGATATCTCCGAAAAGACTATCCAGCTTTTATCAAGCTAAGGTGCAAAAAAATGGGACTTTTCTTTGATGTATTGAGCGCTGTTAATAATCCCAACCAGCAAGCCAGTGTAGGGCAATTGGGATCGCTTTTGAGTTCAGTTCAGCAGGTTAGCCAGCAAACTGGATTAGATGCGGGTACAACGCAAAATGTGATCTCAGCTTTGGGAGGCGCACTCCGTCCGGTTTTGCAGCAGCAGAGTTCGGAGATGGGGAGTTCGCAGCTTGCAGGAATGCTGGGTCAGCTCGCAGGGGGCGGCAATCCTCTGGGAGGGATGCTGGGTCAGACTGCTGGAGGCAATCCTCTGGGAGGAATGCTGGGTCAGGCAGCAACGGCAGCTATGGGGGGCGGCATGGGGGGCGGCATGGGGGGCGGCATGGGCGCGGCGCTCCAGTCCTTGATCCCGGCTCAAATGCAGCAGCAAGTAGCGCAGGCTGTGGCGCAAAAAACGGGGTTAAATCCAACCATGGTGCAGTCTATGCTGCCTATGTTGATTCCTGTGGTGCTGGGCTTTTTGAACCTGGGAGCCAACAAGCCAGGTGTACCGGGTGGTGGCGGCAATCCTCTGCTCAGTGCTTTCCTAGATAGCGATCGAGATGGAGATACTGATTTGGGCGATGTCATGAAATTTGCAACTCGCTTTCTGAATCCATCTCGGTAATTATCCATCTCGGTAATTTGGATAGTCGCAATCTGTATATTCAGTAATCTGAATACAGAGTACATAGAGCTTCAAGTCATGATGCTTTAAATGCTAGAGAGGGGCGATATGGATCGCCCCTCTCTTATAGCTATAGAACTACGCGCTTAGATCCAATGGGTTATTTTTTGAGAGCCGCGCTCCGCGCGGCTCTCAAAAAATAACCCGTCCTAACTCAATTACGTAGGGCTATATCACCAGTTTGCTTAGGACGTTTTGGGTGGGGCGCGCAGCGTCCCACCCAAAACGTCCCCATCCTAACCGCCTTGGCGGTTGCCATACCTGAAGAACTAAAGATTCGCACTACTGAGTAAAGCAATTGGCATAGGCATTATTTTTATAGCTTAACGATCGTGCGGAGTTTGTCGGGGGGTAGGAGCATTCGTGGGAGCATTGGCAGAGCGGATGCGTACAGGGGTCGATCGCGCTACGGGGAGCCATCTTCCTTCTTCGGTGAGATAGCCTAACGTCGCAATGTAATCACCATAGGAGGGAACGCTAACATGGCGATCGTTAGCGGTTTCACTGCATTCAAACTGCTGTAAGCCTTTGGGTGGCTGATCGCTCAAGTCTACGCCCGTAATATCGTAAATTCGCAACACCAGACGATGTCCGCCCTGCTGCCGCAACTCCTGCTTACGCTCTTCCGAAACTTCCCAGTAGACGTAGATTTCGTCTGCACTGCGGGGAACCAGAAGTAGCCGACTTTCTGAGGCAGCTGAAATGTTAGACGGGGGAGGATCTGCCGCAACGACTTCTCTTGAAGGAATGGATTCTCTTGAATGAGCGGTTTCTCTTGAAGGAGCGTCAACTAGAGGGGCATCGGCCGGAGCTGTGTTAAGAACGACGGGTGCAACCGCATCCACAGGCGGAGCCTCGAAACTGAGGGGAGTCTCGGTAGGCGAACTGAGTTTCTGATCTGAAGGAATGCAGACCGGAACCCGCACATGGGGCGATCGCGCTAAGGGCAGCCAGCGTTGCTCAGCCGTCATGTATCCAATTTCAGCAATATAGTCTCGATCGTCCACAGGAATGGGCACATGCAGATCTGGAGATGCTTCTGAGCAAGCAAACTCCTGGGTGCTATGGGGAGTTTGGTAGTAGGCATCAATATCGGTGACATCGTAAAGCCGCAGCGTCAGCTCTTGTCCACCCTGTTGCTTGAGCAAGGTTTTATGGGCTTCGGGCACTTCCCAGTAAGCATAAGCAGATTTGCAGTTGCGCGGGGTAAGAACAATGCGGCTGTCAGGGACGCTAGACACTGCTGAAGATACTGGTAGTACAGGTGCAAACGTGTCTTCTGATGCAGCAGGAATAGATGCAGCAGGAATAACAGTGGCAGGTGCGATCGGTTCCCTCGATCCTGGCTCCACTCTAATTCCACTGCTGATTTCGTCAGCGGGTGGTCGATCGCGCAGTAGCCATGCCAAAAGCCCTAATCCTCCTAAGGCTGGGAGCAGCCACCACCAGCGCGATAATAGACCGTCACCTTCAACGTCAGCGATTAGATTACCCGGTGAAGCGCTTGCGCTGGGACTTGAGGCAACTGCGCTCGGCGAGGCTGTTCCTGGCGAGGCTGCACTGGGTAATGCTGCTCCCGGCGAAACTGCTGGGCTAGGAGCATTGAGCTGAGGAGGAGCTGTTGGAGCCGCCGCTGGACTTGCCGCCGTTGCGATCGCTCCCGCCGTGACCGCAGCGATTCTGGCTGCCTCTACGGCTGCCTGACTATCGGGCGCAGTAGCAATGCCCAAGAAACCCTGGACGGCTGGGCTAGGATTAGCGCCCTTGTAGACGTAGGAAAACGGCTGTGAGAAAGGGTAGCGTGGATCGTTGGGCAAGGTTCCGTAGAGGGGAAGAACGCGCACAGCCGGGTTGTTGCTCACCTGCTCGACAATGCCATAGCTGATGCCATCATTGCCCAACTGCTGAATCACGGCTTCTGTACTATCTTCTGCCACTTTGAGAGCGTTTGCGCCCGTCTGGAAGGGAGCGGCTTGAAAGACAGGATAGCTGGACAAAGCGCGGCGGGTGTCGCTGGCATCGGGGCGATCGATCAAACGAATCGGCAAATCGATTCCGCCCACCTGCGACCACTCCACAGCTTCGCCTCTAAAGATGCTGGCAAACTGTTCGCCCGTCAAGCCTTGAGTAAAAGGATTGTTGGCTCCCACAAAAATGGCAATCTTGCTGCGGGCAACCGGGACGGCAACCAAGCCTTTCGCCAGTTCTTCTGCCGTCAGCGGACGACCGATCGCCGCCAAATCTATTTTGCCGTCCAAGACCGCCTGGAGCGACGCCTCACTGCCGCCGTAGCCGGAATTTACCTGCGTACCCGGAAACTGAGTTTTGAAGCGATCGCTCAGCGCCTGGTTAATGGACTTCATGCTGGTAGATCCGTCAATCTTTACCGTTGTGCCTTGGGGCAGAGGTGCTGGAATGGGGAATGCAGCTTGAGCCAGGACTACGTTTGAGGTTAAGGCGGCTGATGGAGTAACGGCAAAAGCTAGCAACGCTAAAGCGGTTACGGCATTGCATTTCTTAGATAGTTTCATAAAATCCTGACTGAACCTTGCATTTGCGAAAAGCACGCTGTGATTATAAGGTCAAGTCTCGAAAACGGAGGAATTTAGCAATATTTATTTTTCATTTGCGATCTATTAGCGCCTTTTCACTCTAGCCAAATTTCACCTGCAACAGAGAGCAATCATCCTCAAAGCTGCCTTTGCCGCTGAAAGACTGCATGGCTTGAATAATGGGATCGAGCGGATCGGGCTGCGAACCATGCATCTGGCTGAGGAGCTGAATAAATTCATTTAAGTTCCAGGGCACTTCATCTGATTGCGCCACCTCATAAATACCGTCGCTAAAGAGGTAGAGCGTGTCGTCCGGGCGAACTTCACAGAAGTCGCTGGGATACTTGCTCTCCGTTAACATGCCGATCGGCATTCCCCGCGTTTTGAGGAGCTGAATATCGGCAGATGACGAGACTTGCGCCGACATCAAAACCGCTGGAGGATGTCCGGCACTCGCATAAACTAACTGCCGTTTCTGTTGGTTGTACACTCCATACCAAATGGTGAAATAGCGGCTGTGATGCTCATCCATATCAAAGATTTCGTTGAGCGATCGCAACACATTGCTGGGCTGATAAAAATTGGCGCTGGGGAGAGACTGCGATCGCAGCATATTTTGCACAGTCACCGAGAGCAGTGCTGAGCCTAGTCCATGTCCTGAAACATCGAGCAGGTAAATGGCTAGGAAATCGGGATCGAGCCAAAAATAGTCAAAACAATCGCCGCCCAGCTGGCTAGAGGGTAAAAACCGATAGGTGGTGGAGACTTTTCCAGTGAGGGGATGGGGCAAGAGCGATCGCACATAGGCGGAGGCTTCGGCAAGTTCGGTTTCTAGAAGCTGCTTTTGCGTTTGCAGATCTTGGACTAGCTGCTGAAGATCTTGTGCCGACTGGTGGAGCCGTAGTCCCGATCGCACTCTTGCCTGTAGCTCATGCACTTCAATGGGCTTGGGCAAAAAATCATCAGCTCCTGCATCTAGCCCTATGACCCGATCTACGACCCCCGATCGAGAGGTAAGCAGGATGAAGAAAATACTGGATAAGTCTGGGTCAGCTTTGATTTGACGGCAGACTTCTAGACCCGTAATGCCTGCCATCAGCCAATCGCAAATGATCAGCGCTGGACGCAGGGCTTTCGCTTGCAGGATGCATTCCTCGCCGCTCTCTGCGACCGCAACCTGATAACCTTGAGCTTGCAGCGTTTTCCTTAAAATCATCCGGATGACGGGGTCATCGTCAACAATTAGTATCTGAACCATTTCTAAACCATGATAATTCTGAGACTTCAAGAGCTAAGGCTTGATGCGCTCAAAGCACCTCTGGAAATATCATGCCCAAAACGATACAGTGATCTGGGTACTCTGCCTTTCAAAAAATTCATACTCAGATTAAGCCACGCTCTCAACGTTCAGCTAACATCCCGCCGCGTTCCCTATCTTCCGTTGTGACCGTTCTCCACAATGCCAAAAAGCAGTTTTCGAGCGAAAACCGATTTGAGTGAACTGGTTCAGATCCTGACCTGGTTTGATGCGTTTACTCAGTCATCGCTGCCAGAAACAACCTTTATGCAGTGCCAGACGCTTCTGGCAGAGGGATTTACCAATGCGGTGCGTCACGCCCATCAAAGCAAGGCGATCGATCTGCCGATCGATATTGAGCTGCAATTACTAGATCAGCAGCTTGAAATCCGCATTTGGGACTACGGCGAACCGTTCGATTTGCTGCAAAAAGTGAAGAGTTTGCCCGAAAAAGTAGACACAGCCTCAACGGGTGGGCGCGGCTTGAAATTGCTGGAACAGCTGGCAGATGGCTTTAGCTATACTCGTGTCGATCGACGCAACTGCTTGGTAATGGTGAAGCAATGGCACTGCGCTCTCTAAGATGATTTTTTGTTGAAGAGGGGCGCTCTGCGCCCCTCTTCAACAAAAAACATCCCCTTCAATCTGCCGACTGCCCATCTCGCCGACCCAGGTCGTAGACACCACAGCTAATACAGGCAATAATGCCCATGCTAATTGTCCAGCTATGTCCCAGCCCTGCATCAACGCCCCAGTTGCACAATCCGCCCACGACCAGAAAGGGAATGATGCTCAGCAGTGAAGCAAACAGATCGTTGAGCGATTCACTGGCTTTGCGGGAACGCTCATACTCCTGCGTAGAGAAGTAGAGCGATCGCTCCATAAAATTCATCCAGCGCGTCAACTGCTCTATCACCCATTCGCTAACGGGGGAAAAGCCCAGGTACAGCGCCAGTGCCCACAGCCCGATGCCTGCCAATGTGGTGATGTCAATTTTAAATTGGAAAGGCAAAAGTTCAATTAGCATGGGCGGGGCTAGATGTAATTCGTCTTTCGTTAATGTAACCGATCGCCTCAACTTCATGACTATCATCACCTCTCCGTTTGCCAGCGGTAAGCATAGCAACCACCCAAAATGCCCCCAGCAAACTGGCGACAGCCATAACGAAGAGAGGAGAGATTACGCCAGATGTGCCGCCCAAACCTTTAGCGGCTCAGCCGATCCGTACCAGAGTTTTCCCGATCGCGGAGAATGCAGCACGTTTTCTAAGGTCAGGTTTTCTGCGCCCTCCAGATGGGCAGATGCGATCGGCGTAATGCCATCGCCCCAGCAGTCACCCCGCCCGCAGGTGAGTTCATAGCTACTGTAGGCAAACCAATTGCCAAGCTGCCGTTTGCCATAGATTGATTTTCCGGCAACACAAATATGGCGCACTTCAGGATGCGGAAGGCAGCTATTTTTGACAAAATCCAAATTGCGCTTTGTCCAGCGCTCCTGGCTCACATGGGGCGTTCCTAGCGTCGTCAGGGTCTGCACCTGCGAGAAAGCTTTCCAGAGACGCACCTTGTCCGCATCGCCGGGATGAACGTCGTAGGAGGTTTCGCCTAGGTAAATTCGGCAAATCCAGCCGCCTGCCGAGTGACCGACCAAGTTAATGCGATCGCTCCCCGTTTCCGCTCTGACGCGCTGCACCGTCTGGTCAAGCTGCTGCAAAATTGGCACCATCGATCGCCCACCCAGAGTCGGCAACCAATCTCGCCGCCGCAGAGGAACCGTGTAGGCAGCAAACCCCAGCGTCTTCAGACCCGCCTCCATTTCCTGGTAGGGACTGGCGCTGGCAAGGTATCCCGGCAAAATTACGACGGGTAATCCCATAAGCCCCCTTGAGCCTCTTGCAACCACTGCAAAATTTCTGCATTGACAACAGCCGGACGCTCATCATGGGGGCAGTGCCCGGTGTTGGGAATGGGCACAAACTTAATGGACTGATGTTCGCCAGCCGCCTGGTATGCTTTTGATCCGGCGATCGGGGTCCAGGGATCAGCCTCGCCCCACAGCACTAGCAAAGGCTGAGCAATACGTGGCAGAAGCTCTTCGGGTCGAGGACCTGGAGGAGCCGTGAGAATCGAGGCAAAGACTTTTTGTGCCCCCGGATCGCAGGAAGGCTGATAAAGAATATCAATCAGTTCGTCGGTGATGGCGGTCTGGTCATGGTAAACCTGCCGCAGCGTGTTCCGCAGACGGGGCTTACGGCGAATCTGGTTAAACAAAAACCCTCCCACCAGCTCAGAACTCACCAGCTTTGTGAAGGCACCCATCACTAGCCGCAGCGGCGGATTCAGCTCCTCTGGGCGATGGTTTAGCCCACCTGCCGGGTTTAACAATACTCCACCCGCCGCCATTTGGGGCGCGTCCGCCAGCAGCATCAGCGTTAGCAGTCCGCCGATCGAATTTCCCACAAACACCGCAGGCTCTTGGACATGGGCACTCCAGAAATCCTTGAGCAACTCCTGCCAAAGCTCAACGCTGTACTCCAGCAGGGCTTTCTCAGATGCGCCAAACCCCAGCAAATCCAGGGCAAACACCCGGTACCCGGCAGCAGCCAAAACCGGAATATTTTGTCGCCAATGACCGATCGACGCACCAAACCCATGAATCAAAATCAGTGGCTTACCCTCGCCCTGCACCGTATAGGCAATGCGATGATCTTGCCAAGTCCAGGTGAGAATTTCGATCGGCAGAGGCATTTCCAGAGCAGGTGAGATCTCAGTTGTCACGGTTGTTCACGTTTCTTAACTATCTCTATCATAATGCTGGAGCGCTGTTCGAGGGAGATCCTTCCGGTGGTAATATCAAATCCGGCTGAAGATTTATGAAGGTTACTATGGACACTAATCAGGGGAGCAATCCGGAAGATAGCCAGCAGGAAGACGATAGCCTGGGCACCGTAGAAGAATTGTTAGTCGATCAAGATTTGGCTTCAGCAGGGCTAGAGCCTGAAGAACAAGAGCTGTTTGCCCGAATTGAAGCTGCCCGCAAGCTTCTCCCTGGCTGGTTTATCGTGCGCATGATGAGTGACTCCTGGTATTTTGGGCTGCTCACGACCAGCAATAAGATTCTAGGAATTCAATGCATTGACGAAGTGTATCAGGCGGCAGATGGCAGTATTTGGATGGATGTGACGCTGCTAGACACCGATCTGCTGCGGAGAGACACCATTCAGCAAGAGGTGATCATTGCGCCCACTTCGCGCACTCGCGCCAGCGTCAACGTCAGCCACGTCATTGCCGCCTTTGAGCTAGAGGACACATAATAAAAAATCAAATATACTCTTGCTTGACAGTACTATCGCCATACGTTAGCATTTATCGTGATCGTAAGTTTCAAATCTCAAGAAACTAAGCTCATTTTCGAAGGCTTTAGGTCTCCCCACTACCCACCCGATATTCAGACAGTTGCTCTACGAAAACTTCTTATGCTAGACGCGGCAGTATCCATTAACGACCTGCGCGTTCCACCGGGTAATCGGCTGAAGAAGTTAGAGGACGATCGAGAAAAGCAGTACAGCATCCGAATTAATGACCAGTGGAGAATTTGCTTCATCTGGACAAATGAGGGAAATGCCGATCAGGTAGAAATAGTGGACTACCACTGACAAAGTAAATAACGTGCCATGGACAGCAACCGCTTACCAAATATCCATCCTGGCGAAATCCTCAAACTAGACTTTCTGGAACCGCTAGACATTACGCCCTACAGACTCAGCAAAGATGTGGGCGTAGCTCAAACCCGTATCGGTGAGATTTTGGCTGGAAAGCGGAGCATTACCGCAGACACAGCTCTGCGCTTGTCCAAATACTTTAACAACAGCGCTCAGTTCTGGCTAAATCTTCAAACCCAGTATGATTTGCGTCAGGCTCAAGAAGAGAATGTGGAAGTGTATAGTCGCATTCCTGTTGCGCCCTTTGTGAACGTGGTCTGCCAGGATCATCCAGCCAACTAGATGAGGTAATGTTTCTCTCACCCCAGTTCGCTACTAGCATCCAGCCGCCCAAATATATTATTGCCCTGCTAGACCATTTCAGTGGGATGAGAATTATGGCACTGGTTCCGCTGAGTGAGGCTCCTAAAAAATAATTGTGATGTACACAATTGAAAAGGGCTGTAATTAGGTGCGATCGCACCTAATTCGATATTTCACTAGACATGTCATTAGACATGATGTGAGGTACCTGATACAGAGAGATTTCAGCCTGTGAGTAGCCGTTTTGCCAACAGGCGACCAGACATCGCTGCCCTTGCTCCCACTCCTGATCGGTGTGCCAACAGTGAGCCAGACACCTTTGCGAACTAGCGCATCTGGGATTAGGGATTGAGGATTGGGAGATAGGACTTTCTGGGATAGGAGCCTCTTGAATCGAGGAACGATCGCTCGGTTGGATGGAGATTTGAGCGGTCGAGAGTTCTAGGGCGTTTTCTACTTCGACCGCATAGAAAGAGGTTTCAAATTCCTTACTCATGGCGGTATCTCTGATTTACATCTGTCCTTAGCGTAGAATTTTGGACAAAATGGCACTTCGTCCTTCAGCAGCACCTAGTTGGGCGATCGCTCAATACTCCATCGATCGCCCGAATGACTCACTTTGCATCACCCGATCGGCACAAATTCACTACACTGATGGGTATGGATGCAAGCGTTCTTTCAGGGATTCAAACCCTATCTGAAGAAGTCGTTCACTTAATTGCAGCCGGAGAGGTGATCGACTCTCTGGCTGCTGTCGTGCGGGAGCTAGCCGAAAATGCCTTAGATGCGGGAGCCACCCGAATTACTATTTCGGTCTGGGCGGAGCAATGGCGAATCCGGGTGGCGGACAACGGGCGAGGCATGGAGCGCCATGATTTGGAGCAGGCAGCATTGCCCCACAGCACCAGCAAAATTCGTAATAGCGCCGACCTATGGAGAGTTAATAGCCTGGGGTTTCGGGGCGAAGCGCTTCATAGTCTGGCTCAATTGGCTGATCTGGAAATTTGCAGCCGTTGGGGAACTGTTAATGAAGGTTGGCGTATTCGGTACAGCAGTCAGGGCGACCCCATTCACATAGAGGCAGTGGCGATCGCTCCCGGCAGCATCATTACCGTATCTCACCTATTTGCCAACTGGATGCCGCGCCGTCAGGGTATGCCTCCTGCGGCTCAGCAGCTCCGCGCTATTCAGTTGGTGGTTCAGCAGCTTGCTCTGTGTCATCCCCATGTCACCTGGCAAATTGAGCAAGCGGCGATCGCTTCAGCCGCCCATGAAACCCGCCCTTGGTTTACGCTACTATCCGGCACTTCGGCTCAGCATATTTTGCCGCAACTCCTACGGGATGTACAGCCGAGCGATTTGCAAGAACTGCGGCATAGCAATTCAACATACCTGTTGCTGGGTTTGCCCGATCGCTGCCATCGTCATCGCCCCGACTGGGTGAAGGTGGCGGTCAACGGGCGCGTGGTCAAAATTCCTGAGCTAGAGCAGGTGATTTTCGCCTCGCTACGCCGGACTTTGCCCCGCGATCGTCATCCCGTTTGTTTCGTGCATCTGCGGTTGCCACCCAGCCAAATTGATTGGAACCGTCATCCGGCAAAAGCCGAAATTTATTTACATCAATTGGATCACTGGAAAACGCAGATTGAAACGGCGATTGATGCTGCGCTGCGCCTTAACCCCGGCAGCGTTTCAGAGTCTGCGTACAACAGCCGCCTTGGGCAAGTGATTCGAGCGGCAGAAGCAGCAGGAACGTATGGAGATTCGAGTCGCAATGCTGGCTTCGACCCAGATGCAGCGATCGCTCCTCTGATTCCGCTCAAAGCCCTCACCCAAGTTCACCAGATGTATATCTTGGCAGAGCATCCTGAAGGCATGTGGCTGATCGAGCAACACATCGCCCATGAGCGGGTGCTGTATGAGCAATTGCGCGATCGCTGGCAGCTGGTTCCGCTAGAGCCTCCGGTGATCTTAAATCAGCTTTTGCCTGCGCAGATCGAGCAGCTTCAGCACTTGGGGATTCCGGTAGAACCTTTTGGCGATCGACTCTGGGCGGTGCGGCTAGCCCCAGAGCCTTTGGCACAGCGGAGTGACTGTGCAGAGGCTTTGATGGAACTGAGCTTGGGGGGAGATTTGGACACGGCAGTGGTGGCGATCGCCTGTCGTACTGCCATTCGCAACGGTACGCCGCTGAGCCTAGAGGAAATGCAGACATTGCTGGATCAGTGGCAAAACACCCGGAATCCGCGCACTTGTCCTCATGGTCGCCCCATCTATTTGCAGATAGAGGAGTCCAGTCTATCGCGGTTTTTTCGACGACATTGGGTGATTGGCAAAAGTCACGGAATTTAACGGAATTTAGCAGATGTGAGTCTCTGGCATCTGAGAATCCCTGATCCGATCGCGCCCATAAATCTCAATGCTCTCGCTAATTAATCTACACAGCGTTGGATGGCGGCTTAGGCTGTATTGCAACAATGCTATGGTAATCCAAGGCTGTTGGTAAGGCACAGCTTAGCAACGGTAAAGCGAATGGGCGCATTGGTACGGGTAACGTTGTTTGCTAGTCAGGTGTTAGAGCGATACCTCTGAGATTTGCAGATTATCTAGGTCATTAAAATTGGAAGTTGACTGTATGCAGGGTCGTGGAAAGCTGGGTCGGATGTTGAAGTATGGATTGATGGTGCTGTTGGCGATCGCAATGGTGGGCTGGGGGCGATCGCCCGCTTTGGCAACACCCCGCCATTACACAGATTTGCAGTTGCCCCCAGCCCCAGAAATTAAGATTCCGAACTATACGCGGTTTACCCTAAGCAACGGCATTCAGGTGTTTTTGCTGGAGGATCATGATTTGCCGCTGGTGGGTGGCTCGGCGATGGTGCGTACGGGCGACCGCTTAGAACCTAGCGATAAAACTGGACTAGCGGGCATTGTGGGAAATGTCATGCGTAGCGGTGGCACGCGCGACCATTCGGCAGAGGCGCTGAATCTGATTCTAGAGCAGCGAGCGGCTTCCATAGAGACAGGTATTGACACAACTTCTGGAACGGCGAGTTTTACAACGCTGAGCGAAGATCTAGAAGCAGTGTTTGGGTTGTTTGCTGAAGTTTTACGTCAGCCTGCTTTTCCTCAAGAGAAAATTGATCTAGCCAAAACACAAATTCAAGGAGCGATCGCCCGTCGCAACGATGACCCTGAGGGAATTGCAGGACGAGAGTTTCAGAAGTTGATCTATGGAGCCGAAAGTCCCTACGCTCGCACCATAGAATACGCCACGCTAGACAAGATTTCTCGCAATGACGTGATGAGTTTCTATCAGCAATCCTTTCAGCCTAGCAATATCTTATTGGGTATTGTGGGTGATTTTGATAGCGTTAGAATGCGATCGCTGATCAAAGCTGAGCTAGAAGACTGGGAAGATAAAACCCTTGTATCCCAGATTATCCCCTCTGCTGCTCAGGCACAGTTGGGTGGCGTGTTCTTGGTCGATCAACCTCAGCTGACTCAAAGCAGTATTCAGATAGGTCACTTGGGCGGCAAGCTAGATGACCCAGACTATGCGGCGCTATCGGTATTAAATGAGGTAATGAATGGCTTGGGCGGCAGATTGGTGAACAGTATCCGATCGCGCCAAGGTCTAGCCTACAGTGTCTACGCCTTCTGGTCGCCAGAATTTGACTTTCCAGGGACATTTGTTGCTGGAGGGCAGACGCGATCGGAGGCAACCGTGCCCTTCATCCAATCGACCTTGGCGGAGATTGAGCAGGTGCGCGATCGCCCCATTACCGAGACAGAACTAACCAACGCTAAAGAGTCTGTTTTGAATGCCTTTATCTTCCGGTTTGCCACACCTGCACAAACGCTGGGACGGTTCATGCGCTACGAATATTATGGCTATCCGCCAGACTTTATCTTTCGCTATCAAAAAGCCGTCGAAACCACAACGATCGCCGATGTTCAGCAAGCCGCCCAACGTCACCTCAAACCCGATCAGCTTGTGACGCTGGTGGTGGGCAATGCTGCCGCAATGCTGCCTCCCTTGAGTACGATTGACGAGAACGGTAAGGTGACTGAGCTGGATGTGACCATTCCTCGGTTCAAGGCTTAGGGCTGCTTAAAAACTAAAAGGTGTAGAACGCCTTGCGGGTTGGCGCATGGAGATAGGCGATCGTATCCACTGAAACTTGAATTAAGCTGTATCCTAACTTTGCCAAAAATGCGAAACATTCTTTTTGATCATCTAGAGACAGCAGCGAATGTTCAAAATTAATGATGGCAGGTTTAATTGCATCAAATGGGATCATTTTAATGATCTCAAAGTCGTAGCCGATCGTGTCAATCACCAGTAAATCAACCTGGTTGACATGATGTTTTTCCAGCAGTGTCTGAAAGGTCAGCGCCGGCAAGGGAATAGTTTCAATCAAAGATTCAATATCAGTAGGTAGATGCAAATCTTGTTTTTGACTACTCAATAACTCCAGCATCTTCTCTCGATCTAAGCTAGCAATCTGATAACACCACATCGGCAACTTGTATTGTCCATCGTCACGGATAGCATAGAAATTTTCAGTACCATTTTGTGCGGCAATTAAAGAGTTCTCGAAAGCAAGCTGCGGATGATCTTTATAGTGTTTTACCAACTGTTTGAATATATTAGGCTGAGGTTCTACCAGTAGACCACGCAGTCGATACTTATGAATTAGCTCTGTAACAGGATCAGCAGTTTTGCCGTCATTAGCACCAATTTGCACAAAGAAAATATCTGGCTTCTGCTGCATGTAGTTCTGCAAAACTAGATCCAAGACATCAATATAAGACAGCTCAATAGAGGGACGAATTTTAGAAATTCGATAGCCTAATCGGTTGATAGTTTGCTGAAGCACTTGTTTCATAAAGCAGCTTAGTTTGAATACTCAAGTGAGTGTTAGTAAGTTAAGCTGCTTCAACTTATCAAAGGCTTCCAGAAAATCCAGGTGTTGTAGTTTACAACGTCAACTAATTCTTACTATCTTCATAATTTCGACTCTATCAAAATTCGGCTTGCCTAAGTTCTTCTAAGACAGTGCTTCTCGTTGAATTACCTGAGCTTTGATACAGCTATTGGCGCTTTAACGAAGGCGATCGCTCTGGCATGCATCCCCAATCATTTCGTATTCAGAGCTATTTCATAGCTGTCTTTACCCTATTCGAATACAACGCCAATCATTTTTCAGCTAGAGTATCGCCCAGACTTTTCTCCAAATTGGCAATCATAGTCTGAATGAAATCAGAGTAGAGCCATAGCCGTTACTTACTCATGATGTCTATATTGGCACTGGCAATGCGATCGCAGGGCGGCAAGCTGTTCTCAACAATTATTTCAGTCATGAAACAGCCGAGACTTTATAGCCTCAGCCAAAGTTGCTAAAGTCGTCTATTACCCGCTAGACTAATTCAGTGGCATTCCGCTAGTTTATTGAAAACTTGTCAGGAACGTCATTACGGGATGTAGCGCAGCTTGGTAGCGCACTTCGTTCGGGACGAAGGGGTCGTGGGTTCGAATCCCGCCATCCCGATTGGTGTTGAAAGTTAATCCTATCTCAGACATCGTTGCAGATGTCACTGGAACTGACTTTGCCTCAGGCGATCGTCATTTAGGTGGAATCAACGCTGCAAACTATTTCTAGGGTGTCAACTTCTAGGGTGTCAACAACACAGGGATTGCAGTCACCGGAACGGCATTGTCACTAATTATAGTAACAGTGCCGTTCAATTTTTTGATCTTCGTAACCCCTGTCAAAGCGCTGCTGTTCATGACGAAGGGCTTTCCATTTGTCCATGCCAAGTAGGAATTCTGTCCGGAACTGTTTACGAGCTTAACAACTTGCAAATCATCAAAGTTGTTGCCGTGACGAGAAACAAGCTTCAACCCATCCAAGTCGTGCATGAGCTGCGCCCAGCCGTATTTGAGCTTGGTCGAAGACTGCATCCGCGCCGCTACGTCGGTAGACATGCTGTCGTCAACCCAATTGTAGAAATCATACTGGCTTGCGCCATTGATGAATGCAAATAAGGCGTTCTGGATAGTCTGAGAGAGGGCGCGATCGGCACTGTAGTAATTGTTTGCGCCCCCTAAAGTTCCAGCTTCAGTGATCCAAATGTCACCGTACATTTTGTAGACATTCCAGGTTGAGTTATTGATGATCAGGATATTATCTGGAATTGAGCCTTTAGGCGTAACGGCTAGCGTTGCGTCGCTCAAGTAGTAATGCAAAGCCAGCACATCACACCAGTTGAAACCGCCTAACTCCCCGAATCTACGAACGTAGTCATCAATGTAGCGATCGGCATCTCCAGACTGAGCAGCACCCCCTGGATAAAGGAAACTGGGTGAAACCACAGTGATGGTGGAATCCGTTTCTTTGATCGCCTCATACATTTCCCGACAAACCGTAACCAAGTCCTCAATGCTGCCACTGAAGTATCCTCTATTGTCTGTAGTATTGACCTTAAGGTTCGCTTCATTCCACAGCTCGATCGAGCGGATCATGCTGGGAAATGTCTTAATCAACGCCTTCAGAAAATTAGCAGCGTCCTGCCCTGAGAATAAAGAACTACTGCCAGGTACTCCGCCTGGTGTTGCTGGGGAAGAAGGATTTAGCTGTGCATAAGCTGGTGTGTCTAACAACACAATATCGATCTTTGAACCCGCCTTGTAAAAACGGTTCATTGCCTGCCGGAAGGTTTCTGATCCGGTGGCGGGGTCATACTTCACATCGAAGTTATAGACAACAGGATTGCTGCCAGACTTTGAAGCCATGTTGCTCCAGTGAACAAATAGGCGCACTGCCGGATAGGGGATATCAGGATTGACAGCCAGATAGGGGTACATGTTCAGCCCAAAGCTGGTCTTGGTAAACCCAGTTCTAACCAGTCGCCATGTGGAATTCAGTGGCTGAAAGTTTGGCGTAAATGCCTGAGCCGCACCTGTCGGGTCAGCCGGAAGTGTGAAACCAGGGTTGACCCATGTCAAAGTAGAGGCTGCCGCAGGCGTGTTTCGCACTTGTGTATAGGGCGACAGTGATGTGATTGTGTAGTCAGGTGTAACCGACGGCACAGTGGCAGCAGTGACGGAGTCAAGGTTCGCCGTTGCAGTGCAAACTGCAACAATGACTCCATTGAAATACTCGTTCTCAGCAGTATCGCTGCTGGATTTACAGTAATTTGCAATAGGAGTGCTGGTAGCCACTAGGTGAAAATAACCGTGAACTGTCTCTGCGATAGATTGCTGAGAGACTAGCACCAGACTTGTGAGTGCCCCAAGGAAAAGTAAGATCTGTCTACGTGTAACCATTAGGAGATCCGCTCGCCAATTGTGTTTACTGGCAGTGGCACCCCGTTGAACTCTTCAAAAAGCTCCAGTTATGGCAACCGCTCTGGCGGTTAGGACGGGGATATTTTGGGTGGGGCGCTTCGCGCCCCACCCAAAATATCCTAAGCAAACTGGCGACAGCTATACTCGACTGGCACCTTGAGCCTTTCACTATCAAGACTCAGTGCAAGAGTTAGCACGCTGAACTCTATGGCGATTCTAGCCTGTGTTTTAGGGTAAGCGCTCGTCGTTATGATGGGTAAAGCTTAATGTAAGCGATGAGACAGCCCTATTTTTATGAGGATAAGCCTCAGGAGTTGATTGAAGAGATTAGGGCGATCGTAGAATCGTTTGAAAAGTACCTCTCTGAAAAAAGGGAGCTAGCTTTCATCCAAGACGAATTACGATCGCAGCAACCCCTCGTTCCTGGCAATAGGCTGCCTTAATCGCAAATCAAACCGACAGCCTTCGGTCAAAATATGTAGCTTCACGCCAAATACCGACATTGGCTGACGATCGGTAATGTTCTCTAAATTGCTGTGGGTGACACTCGAATCATCCACCACCGTCACCGAGCCTTCTCCCAGTACCCGAAACTCAGTGCCCTGAATGACGATCGCCGTATTTTCGTCGATGCCTACGCCAATTACTGCCGGATCGAGCAACAGCGCCGCCAGCAGCCGCCCTAGCCGCCCTCGCTGGGCAAAATGCTGATCGAGCACCATGCCCCGGACAAACCCCATACCGGGTCCCAGGAGAACCGTATCGCCGCGTGGGCTAGTTTCCGACTCGCCTCGCACAATCATTCGTTCGGGCATAATTGCTGCACCAGCACTGGTTCCGGCAATCACCACGCCTTCCAGATAGCGCTTGCTGATGGCATCATCTAACAGCGTGTGCTTAATCGATTCCACAATCCGCGCCTGATTGCCGCCCGTGAAAAAAATGCCTGTGGCTTTGCCGATCGCTTTGATCGCCTTGAACTGATTAGCATCAGCGCGATCGCGAGTATCCACCACCTGCACATTGGCAGCTCCCAAAGCCCCGAACACATCAATGTAAGTCTCGCCTGCCTCCTCTGGTTCGCTAGTTGCCGCCGTCAGCACCACAACTTGTGCCTCTCTGCCTCCCGCCAGCCCAATAAACTCCCGTAAAATCTGGCGGTCTTCGTGCCGATCTTCTGCTCCCCCAATGATGACAAGCGCTCCTTGCGCTGCATCCAATCCCACTTCAGCTCCTGCTCTAGATTGGTTTAACGGCTCCATTTTCTCCTTATCTTCACGCAGCTTTAAACTACAGCCTACTCAGGTAATCGATCCCAAGCTGCTGCATTTGCTGCAAAATCCAGTCCTGATGCCGCAGCACGATCGGCGAAGGCTGGTCAACTTGGTAAATTTCTGGCCCTGGTAAGACGGCTGCCAGAAGTGCCGCCTCCTCTCGACTTAACTGACTGGCAGATTTGGCAAAAAACTGCTGGCCTGCTGCTTCCACGCCAAACAGGCGATCGCCAAACTGAGCAATGTTTAGGTAAACTTCCAAAATCCGCTGCTTCGACCATAGCAGCTCTAGCAGCACCGTAAACCAGGCTTCCAAGATCTTACGTCCTAAGCTCCGTCCCGACCAAAGGTAGAGATTCTTAGCAACCTGCTGGCTAATGGTGCTGGCACCGCGCAAGTCGCCGCCTGCTTGAGACTCTTCGATCGCCTGTTTCAAAGCGTCAATGTCAAATCCATGGTGGCTAGGAAATCGCTGATCTTCAGCCGCGATCGCCGCCAGCGCCATATCCGGCGAAATCTCAGGGTAGGGCTGCCAGCGGTAACTGTAAGGCTGAATTCGCCCATTCTGAAACATAGATTGCAGCATAAAGCTGGAGGTTGGCAGCGGCAACCAGCGCCAGGGCAGCACCAGCAAAATTGAGAGGAGGAAAAAGGCGATCGCCAAATTAGCTACTTGCGACAGCAGCCAATGCAACCCGAATTTGTGACGCTTGCGGCTCACTGATCGAACTTAGCCAGATTGACAGCACTCTTAAAGATAGCGCGAGTTCAAACGATCGCCATGAATTGCTGGAGGCAGATTAAGCAAACTAGGTTGGGGCGATCGCCCCTCTGAAAGTCCAGCGAAAGACTTTGAGAAAAGACTTTGAGATACGCGATCGCCGTTTTTCTTCATTGCGATTGCCGTTCTTCTTTACTGAGAATCACCAGGGCTTTATCAATGTCTCGAATCTTGATTCCTCGCAAAGCAGTCAGGATCGCTTTAATCAAAGCGGCTTCATCGTCACTCAGCACCATAAACGCAGCTCCTTTATTTTGACGTTAATTGACGTTGTTTAACGTCTTACAACGCTATCACATTGCGATGGCAGCGTTCTACAATCTTTATGAACTTTTGACGTTATCTGGTTCTACGTGGCTACAGACAAAGACAGAATTACCGTTTATCTGCCGTCAGGACTGCGTGAGCGGATCTCACAGTTGGCTGAACAAGATAAACGGTCTGTGAGTGCCACGATCGAAATCTTGCTGTTGAAAGCCATAGAATCGATGGACAACGAACAGCAAAAAAAGCCCTAGAAGTTGGGCTTAGACAATGTTTCAATGGCGTTCATGAATTATTGCGGTAGCAAATCCTAAAAATTTTCCATGATTGCCTGCCTGAACTTGCGATCGCACCTCTAAGCATCCGGTGAGAGACTGCGAGATACGCCATTACACCCCAAGGTTTCAAGTGCGATGGTCTGGGGTGCGACGATGAATTTTTGAGTCCTGGAACAGTTCGCAGCCTCTTTAAGAACCAATTCGCTCGAATTGATTGCGATACCGCCTTAAAGCTGAAGGAATTCTTTAACTGTCAAAGCATCAGCGAACTCTTTGAATTCGAGTAGCCCCCCTATCTGCCCACCCATGCGACGCGATCTCTCCCGCCCATCCACAATCTCATGCGGAGGGGGCGTGGAGGACGGGCGCGTCCTCCACCGGGGGTTTGGGGGAGACCCCCAAGGCTGTTAGCTGTTCCCCAAACTCCATATGTTCATTTTTTGAAAAGCTACACCCTTTTCAAAAAATAAAAGATATCCTAAGCCTCACCCACAGCATCGATCGCCGCCTCTAACGCGATCGCCACATGCGTCCAATGCGTCCCGCCTTGGCAAAACACAGTATACGGCTCCCGCAACGGCCCATCTGCTGAAAACTCCGAAGTGCTGCCATCAATAAACGTCCCCCCCGCCATTACCAGCTCACTCTCATATCCCGGCATAGCAGCAGGTACCGGACTGAGATAAGAGCCGATCGGCGAATTCTGCTGAATCGCCTTGCAAAAGGCAATAATCTTCTCTGGAGAGCCTAGCCTGATCGCCTGGATCACATCCCGTCGCGGCGCTTCTGGCAGCGGATTCACCGGATAACCCAGCTGTTGAAACACATGTGCCGTCAGGTGATTGCCCTTCATCGCCTCCCCCACCATCTGCGGCGCTAGAAACAATCCCTGAAACAGCAGACGGTTCTGGTCAAACGTAGCACCGCCCTCGCTACCAATCCCTGGAGCCGTTAGCCGACAAGCCGCCATTTCCACTAGGTCAGCTCTTCCGGCAATGTATCCCCCTGCCGCGACAATTGTTCCCCCCGGATTCTTGATCAGCGATCCGGCAATCAGGTCAGCCCCCACCGCCGTCGGTTCCTGATCCTCCACAAATTCGCCGTAACAGTTATCCACAAAGCAAACCGTCTCAGGATTTTGCTGTTTGACTGAGTAAACAATTTTTTCAATCTCTTGAATTGACAGGCTAGGTCGCCAAGAGTAGCCGCAGGAGCGCTGAATATGCACCAGCTTTGTCTCAGGACGCACCGCCTCAGACAACCCGTGCCAGTCGATCGCTCCCTCTTCTGTCAGATCTAGCTGACGATAGCGGATGTTAAAGTCCTTCAGGGAACCTTGGTTCTCTCCTCGGAGTCCAATTACTTCTTCCAACGTGTCATAGGGTGCGCCTGTGACGGCTAGCATCTCATCCCCCGGACGCAGCACGCCGTAAAGCGCAGAAGCGATCGCATGAGTTCCTGAGACAAACTGAATCCGGACGATCGCCGCTTCTGCCCCCACTATTTCTGCAAAGACGCGATCGAGCACCTGCCGCCCCAGATCATCATGCCCATAGCCACTCACCCCAGCGAAATGCTGAACTCCTACTTGGTGATGACGGTAAGCTGCCAAAACTCTGCGAAGATTTTTCTTGACCTGCGCGTCAATACCAGAAAAAATTTGAAATAGTGCCTGTTCGGCTTGCTGAAGCTGTTCGCTGCTCATCAAATTACCAACCGTTTGAAGATGCCAACTGTCTAGGATTCGTTATCTAAGTGTCACTTTGATCTTGGAGAATAAATGCAAATCCTGGAAAATGATTGCGTTGCCGATCGCATGCCCATCAGGCTGCCTCTGTCAGGCTACATCTGTATTTCAAGTCGTGTTCATAACACTCGCGGAGTTCATTGTCGCGCAGATCTGGCTACATCGTTCACATTGAGATGACTTCATGACTATTGCAAACTCGACCAAACTTACGCATGACTGGGCTGTTGTCGTGTTCATGATAGCCCTTCATATTTTGGCGCTGGGCGCTTTCCTCCCGGCTTTCTTTAGCTGGCAGGGGGTTGCCCTTGCCCTGTTTTTGCACTGGGTTACGGGTGGCTTGGGCGTGACGCTGGGCTGGCATCGGCTAGTTACCCATCGCAGCTTTCAAACTCCCAAATGGCTAGAGTATTTTTTAGTATTCTGTGGCACCTTATCTATGCAAGGTGGCCCCATCTGGTGGGTAGGGCTGCACCGTCACCATCACCTGTTTTCTGACCAAGATGTCGATCATCACGATTCCACGAAAGGCTTCTGGTGGAGCCATATGGGATGGATGATGTACGAAGTTCCAGTTGAGTATGAGATTCCTCGTCTTACAAAAGACATTGCAAACGATCGCTTTTATCAATTTCTTGATAACAACTTTGTGGCAATTCAGGCGGTATTCGGCGTTGTGCTCTATTTGATTGGCGGCTGGTCTTTCCTGTTTTGGGGCGGATTCGTGCGGCTGGTGATGGTCTATCACACCACCTGGCTTGTCAACAGCGCCACCCATAAGTTTGGATACCGCACCTTTGACTCTAGCGATCGCTCTACCAACTGCTGGTGGGTTGCCCTGCTGGCCTACGGCGAAGGCTGGCACAATAACCATCACAGCTACCAATACTCGGCACGGCATGGTCTCAAATGGTGGGAGATTGATGCCACTTGGATGATGATTCAGACCCTTAAATTTCTGGGGCTTGCCAAGAAAGTGAAGCTAATTGAAGAAGCTTAGAACAAGCATAAATTGACCAAGCAGGTTTGTCCCTGTCATAATAGAGGCTCACACTCTGGTGTGGGCTTATTTTTTATACTTTTCTTAACGCTTCCTCGCCTCACTCATCTACCAACACTGCCGTGACTATGCTAACCTCTGTAATAGGATTATTTTCGGCTGTGTAATTCGTTTTATGCGCATTTCTCCGAATCTAACTCTCTACACTCTCTGATTCTGGAGATCATTTTTCATGTCAATCTACGTCGGTAATTTATCCTTTGAGGCAACTCAAGAGGATATCACCCAAATTTTCGCAGAGTACGGCACGGTCAAGCGGGTGCAACTCCCCACCGATCGTGAAACAGGTCGCTTACGCGGCTTTGCTTTTGTGGAAATGGGTGCAGAAGCAGAAGAAACTGCTGCCATTGAAGCTCTGGATGGAGCTGAATGGATGGGTCGCGACCTGAAGGTCAACAAGGCAAAACCCCGTGAGGACAGAGGTTCTTTCGGCGGCGGCGGCGGCTGGAGCAACAAAGGCGGATCTTCTCGTCGTTACTAAGTCTCTGAGGCTTAGTCTGTAAACTCTACCGTTTTAGTGAGGGGCGGACTTCCAGTCTGCCCTTTTTTATTCCCCCTTTTTAAGTAATTCTTGGGGTAGGGGCTTAGCTCAGTAGGGGCTTGGCATTGCTAACCCCTTACAGCAGATCGGTTGTACAGATTATTTAATCCACGATCCTAAGCGCTATTCTTGGCGATGTTTTTATAGCTATCGCCAGTTTGCTTAGAGCGTTTATGGTGGGGCGCTTCGCGCCCCACCATAAACGTCCCTTCCCTAACCGCCAAGGCGGTTGCCATACAGTAGCAGTCTGCCAGAGCGTGGCTAGGACGAAGTTTTGTGAGACTTTCTGGAAACAGGAGGTCTTCTCCCTGATCACTCATGAGGCAAGATGGAATGACCCAAGTAATTCTTGGTGAAGACGAAGGAATAGAGTCAGCGCTACGCCGATTTAAGCGGAAAGTTTCCCAGGCGGGAGTCTTTCCAGACATGAAAAAGTATCGTCACTTTGAAACCCCGATCGAAAAGCGGCGGCGCAAGGCAGTTGCTCGACACAAACAGCGAAGGAAGAGCTTCCGCAACTAGCTTGCAGCAGCCGATACTTCAAGCTGAATCCGCTTCACTGAATCCGCTTCGCAGCCTGGGTTCTATACTCCTCTCAACGTTATTCTAATGAAAATTCCAGAACTTTTAAGCCGATACTCAGCAGGGCAGAGAGACTTTAGAAACCTAAACTTGATGGCGGCAAATTTGAGAAATATCAATCTTAGCGGGGCGAATTTTAGCGGGGCGAATTTCACAAAGGCTAATTTAAGTCGAACCAATCTGAGTCGTGCCAATCTGACAGATGCTGTTCTGACAGGGGCTAACTTGGCTGAGACCAACCTGGTTCAAGCTAATTTAACCAACGTCACTCTGACGGATGTTGACTTAGAGCAAGCTGACATTCGGGGAGCCATCATTCGTCAGGTCAGTTAAATCAGGTCAGTTAGGCTAAAAGCGCTCAACTCACGCCGTTGCCTTGAACAATGTGTCTTAAGGTCGTGAGGGTTTCAACACTAATTAGCCCGCGTCGATGCCCTTTCTGATTAGACATGCCTAGAGCGATCGGGCTACCTCGCTTGGGATTCCGATAGAATCGGGGTGAGGCATTAATGTAGGTCATAGCGCTGCCAATTCCTAATGCGAACTGGCGGCTTTCCTGGTACGATTCTGTTGCCAGACAGTCTGCATGACCACTGCTATGACGATTGATCCAAGCGATCGCATCTTCCAATTGCTCCACAGCCTTAAAGGCAATAGTGCGGTTCAGATAAGCCTGACTCCACTCATAGGGCTTGGCTTCAGCCGTAAAGACTTCCGGAAACTCTGCACAGAGAATATCGTCACCATGCAGAACGTAACCTTTTTCCTGAAGACTACTCCAAAGCATAATCAGCGTTGAAGGGTTATGGTGACGATGAATCAAAACCTTCTCGATCGCATTAACTGCATCAGGCGCACTCTGGTGGCTGTCTAAAATCATCCATCGAGCCATGTCTAAACTTCCAGAGGGCGACCAGTAGAGGTAGCAATTGCCGATTGCAGTCCTGAGTACCGGACAAGTTGCTTGACGTACGACCTGCTGCACCAGGCTCGATCGCCCATAGGGAATGACTAAGTTGACAAACTGATCTTGAACCACCAGCTCTCGAATCTGGTCGCCATGCTCTGGGGGCAAACTCTGAATGCAGTCACCCGGCAGACCTGCATCTTCAATAGCCAGTTTCAGAGTCTCAGCAATGACCTGATTAGAATGGCTTGCCTCGGCGCTCCCCCGCAAAATTAGGCTATTGGCGGTACGAATGCAAAGCCCTGCGGCAATCGCCCCCATGTCGGGAAAGGCTTCGTAGATAAAAGCAACTACCCCCAAAGGCGTCAGTTGACAATAGGTTTGGCACTGATCAACCTGATAGGACGGAATGTTGAGAACCTGCTGAATCGGATCAGAAAGCTCTGCCAGACGCTGAAGGATCTGTCCTGCCGTCTGCAATCGTTCTGGAGTTAACTTCAGCCAATCCAAAACTAGGTCAGGAACTGCCATTTCACGGCTAATTTCCAGATCGAGCGTGTTGGCTTCTAAAATGTCGTTCTGGCGCTCCATCAAAGCTTCTGCCATGATGTGCAAGGCACGACTGCGATCGGTTCCTCGCATGGTTGCCAGTTCTAAGGCTGAGTGATAGCCTCGGTAGGCGATGGTGGTCACAGGTGAAGCGTTCAATTCTGTCCTTACTTTGACTAACGTCTACAGGCTAGCCATAGCATCCAGACTAGCAGCATTGATAGAACCAAAGCTGCTATCACGCGGAAAGTGATGCTATAGCTGAGGGGAGAGTTGAGGGTCGTTAGCAGCAGTAAAAAGATTAGTCCAAAAATGATAAATAGCGTTAGGGGGAAATAGCCTCGACCCAGGTTGGAATGAGCAGCGTTCCATTGATGACCTGTCCAGCGCCAAGCCCGTTTGTAGGGATAGTGCGTCGATAGCTGCTCAATCACATAGCCATTCTCTTGCAGCACGAAAATTTGCTGACAGCGATCGCAGCCGAAAGCCTCTGTCAAGACGATCGGAGTTAGGCGACCCCGACGACGACAGGGACAGGGATATTCACTATTGAGGTCAATTTTCTGGGTTTTCGGATGTTGCACAGGTCGCAGCGACACGGATGAATGGTCTGGAGCAAGGATTTGGAAGCAATCGACTGGAATTGAAGAAGAAAGAGTTATTGAAAAGCAAGCCCCTCGTAGCCTAAATCTCTTTAACTTCTTCCTCGCCCCAATCAACACTATCCTCAATCTAGCTCAAACCTTGGTATCAAGGGCGATCATTAACACTCTCTTTATTGAAAAAAGAATACAAAAGAACAGCTCACGTCCATGCCGCTGTTCTTTCATCCGTCATTCGACCCCTCATGAATTAGGATTTGCAGATTGGGTGAGGTGAGAGCCATACCTCACCCAATCTGCAAGGGATTTATTCTAATAATCTGGGGAAAACCTAAAAAGCCTTCTGAAGGCTCAACTTCAAAAGGCTTTTTAGATTAAGCGGGTGATGGGATTCGAACCCACGACATCAACCTTGGCAAGGTTGCGCTCTACCACTGAGCTACACCCGCAAAATTCAGACTTTTATCATAGTGCCAGAGTTCAACCAATTTGTCAACCTGAGTGAACCGCCTTAGCGTCCAAAACTCTTACCTTACTACTCCACTTGCTCAGGCAAAGCGCTCCTGAGTGCCCCTGGCAAAGTTTGAAGACCTGCCCCCGAAAGCTGAGCTGAGCCTGATATTGAATCGCCATTTGCGCCACCAGAAGAGACGTCTCGGCTGCTGGCTTTCACCTGGTGCATGAGACTCGCCATCTCGATCGCATTCATGGCGTAATTCCAGCCATTGTTGCTCTTAATTCCGGCTCGTTCGAGCGCTTGCTGCATAGTATCTGTGGTCAGGATACCAAAAATGACAGGCACCCCCGTCTGGAAGCTGGCGGCAGCAATTCCCTTAGACACTTCTGCCGCCACATAGTCAAAATGAGGGGTAGATCCTCGAATGATGGCGCCCAAACAGATGATGGCATCATAGCGACCCGACAAAGCTAGCTGCCGTGCTAGAAGCGGCACTTCAAAACTCCCCGGAACCCAGGCATAGTCTACTTGTGTCCCCTGTGGATCGGGATCAATGCCGTGACGCTTCAAGCAGTCCTGACATCCTTCGAGCAGCTTGCCTGTCACCAAGTCGTTGAATCGACCAATGACGATCGCAAACCGTAGATCATCTGTGCGGGTAAACGTGCCCTCAAAAACTGTCATAGAAATACCAATGAGCTAAAAAGATGGCTGATAGAAACTTTCAGACGAAGTGCCTGCTCTCAGATGTGGGGCTACTTTAGCCTAAACTACCTTTCTAGAGATTTGGCTGATTTTCTAGACAATCAACTTAAGGCGTTAAATAGAGCGCTACACCACAAAGTAGTTGAGACCGCCCACCAACAGCACCAAAATTGTCCAAAGCCCTGATCCTAAAAATAGCAGCCGCTTCGATTGCTCCCAGTTTTTAGGTGAAGCATAGGCAACAGGAACAGCAACTACCATGATGAACGATACTGCGACAAGAGCCGCCAAAGCCAGTTGAAATAGAACAGACATTATTTTCCCTCCCAAATACAGCCAACAGCTAACCAGCACAGCGAAGAGGATTAGACGATCGCGCCTTGACCAAGCAATCTGCTCTCTATCTTTCCCTAATTAGTAACCTATCAGAAATTGAGACCCTTGTGACAGGATAAGGCTAGAAGCAGGACAAAGCTAAAAGCCGGGTAAATGCCGGGGAAAAGCCAGAGGAAAAGCCGCCATGGATTCGATGCTTACGCCACCGATCGCCAGAAACCTGATGTCCTCTCCCGTTCGCACCGTTTGCCCGGAAACGACGATCGCCACAGCTCAGCGCCTGCTTTTGCGCTACGGGCATTCTGGACTCTGTGTGGTAGATGCTGAGGATCGGCTAGTGGGGATTATTTCTCGTCGAGACTTGGAGATTGCCCTGCGTCATGGCTTTGGCGATGCCCCTGTCAAAGATCACATGGCGACGGAGCTTAAAACCGTGACGCCAGAGGCAAAGCTGCCTGACATCGAAGCGCTGATGATGACTTACGGCATCGGTCGGTTGCCTGTTTTAGCAAACGATCGCCTGATAGGAATAGTCACTCGCACAGATGTACTGCGGCAGATTCATCGAAGCAGGGCAATACCTGAAGGTATGAGTCATTTGCTGCACGATCGCCTGACTCCAGCACTCTGGAAACTATTGCAGACAATTGCAGATCAGGCAGAGCGGCTGGGCTGGCAGCTCTATCTGGTGGGGGGTGCCGTGCGCGATTTGCTGTTAGCAGACCTGCAGCCTTTACAGCTTCAGGATATTGACCTGGTAGTGGATGGATTTCATCAGGCGATCGACTCAGCAGGAGTAGAGCTAGCTCAAGCTTTACAGCAGATCTATCCTCAGGTGCGTCTGCAAATCCACGGGCAATTTCAAACGGCAGCGCTGCTCTGGCAAGACGATCCGGCGTTGGGTTCTCTAGGAATAGACATTGCTACCGCTCGAACTGAGTTTTATCTTTATCCGGCAGCAAATCCAGAGGTGGAGGCAAGCTCGATCACTCAAGATCTCTATCGGCGCGACTTCACCATCAACGCGTTAGCCGTACGGCTCACGGCTCCAGGTTCGGGAGAACTGCTAGATTTTTTCGGCGGCGGGTTAGATTTGAAGGCAAGACAGATTCGCGTAATTCATGCCAATAGTTTTATTGAAGATCCGACTCGGATTTTTCGAGCCGTGCGATTTGCGGTGCGGCTGAAGTTTCAGCTTGAGCCGCAAACTGAGCGCTACATCCGGTATGCGATCGCTAGCGGTATCTATCAACGTATTCAGGCAGACGCGCAAATCGACAAAGCCCCCGCCCTGCAAACCCGCCTAAGGCAGGAGCTAAAGTACATTTTGCAGACTGTCTATTGGCAGAGGGCAATGCGGTGGCTGTCAGATCTGGGAGCATTAGTCTGCATCCATCCTCAGTTGAGATTCAGTAATACGCTGTGGCAGCAGATGCGACGAGCCGATCGCTGGCTGAAGCGATTTAATCCCCAGAATGCGCTGCACTGGCAGGTGCTTCTAGAAGTTCTGCTGTCTGCTCTCTCGCTACCCGATCGCCTGACCGCTACCCAAACACTCCAGCTGCCAATAGAAAGTGGCGATCGGCTACAGAATCTTCCCCATCTACAAGATCAAATTTTTCCGGCTCTGAGCCAATGCGATCGCCCTAGTCAGGTCGTTAAATTATTGAGAGATTGCGATCGAACTACGCTAATTCTGTTAGGGGCAACGGCTCCGCGATCGGCACGCCGCCCCATCTGGCAATATCTCGCCCAGTGGCAGACTGTTCAGGCTCCGCTCAATGGCAATGATCTCAAAACAATGGGCTACAAACCCGGAAAACAATACAAAGAGATCTTGGAAAGGGTGCTGGCTGCAACGCTGGACGGGGAAGTGGGCGATCGGGATAGCGCTGAAAACTTAGTCAAAACACAGTTTCCACTCCGAAACGATCGATCAACGGGGCAGACTGATCCAAAACTAACAAAACTGCAACCCTAGAATATGCCAATCTAAGAGAGCTATCCACTAACAGCTTGTCCAGAATCTTCTAATACCCAATTGAAAAATAAGCGTTGCTGGTCTCTGGATGGTTTTTTGCTGAAAAGGGGCGTTCTGTGCGCTCCTGTTCAACAAAAAATCATCCCCTTATCAAGCAATACCGAAAAATAAACGCGATCGAGAAAGCTTGAAGAGCGATGCCCATCTACGCTCGTCTGTAACTATCATTCGTTAAATTGGTATAAAAGAGAACCTACTCTGGTCATCAGGAGGTTTTGGACAAAATCTTGAGTACAAATTATTTCGGGCATACGGTGACATTATGACGTTTTGCGAATATAGACCGGGTCTGGAAGGGATTCCTGTGACGCAATCCAGCATTAGCTTTGTGGATGGCAAAAATGGCATCCTAGAGTATCGGGGCATCAATATTGAAGAGCTGGCTAGACTCAGCACTTTCGTAGAAACTGCTTATCTCTTGATCTGGGGAGCGTTGCCTACTGCGGGTGAACTGGAAGAATTTCAGCACGAAATTCAATCTCATCGGCGGCTGAAGTACCGTATCCGCGACATGATGAAGTGCTTTCCAGAGAGTGGGCACCCTATGGATGCTCTACAGGCTTGTGCTGCTGCTCTGGGCTTGTTCTACTCTCGTCGGGCGCTGGATGATCCTGCGTATATTCGAGCGGCAGTCGTGCGGCTACTGGCAAAGATTCCGACAATGGTTGCGGCCTTTCAGCTCATGCGCAAAGGCAATGACCCAGTGCAGCCCCGCGACGATCTCGGCTACGCGGCAAACTTCCTCTATATGCTCAACGAGCGAGAACCTGATCCGCTTGCTGCTCAAATCTTTGATATTTGTCTGACTCTACATGCAGAGCATACAATCAACGCCTCGACGTTTTCCTCTATGGTGACGGCTTCTACTCTGACCGATCCCTATGGCGTAGTGGCTTCGGCAGTTGGGACTCTGGCCGGGCCGCTGCATGGGGGAGCGAATGAAGAAGTGATCATGATGCTAGAAGAGATCGGCACCGTAGAAAATGTTGAGCCGTACCTAGACAACTGCCTGGAGAATAAGTCTAAAATCATGGGCTTTGGGCATCGGGTTTATAAAGTTAAAGATCCTCGCGCCACAATTTTGCAGAGTTTGGCAGAGCAACTCTTTGAAAAATTTGGTAGAGATGAATACTACGATATTGCCGTTACGATGGAACGAGCGGTTGCTGAGCGCCTAGGACACAAGGGCATTTATCCTAACGTAGACTTTTACTCAGGACTGGTCTACCGCAAGCTGGGTATTCCGACCGACCTGTTTACACCCGTGTTTGCGATCGCCCGTACTTCAGGCTGGCTGGCGCATTGGAAAGAGCAGCTCAATGAAAACCGCATCTTCCGCCCTACTCAAATTTATACTGGGAGCCACGCCCAGTCCTATATCCCCATTGAAAAACGGCAGTCGGGACAAGATGAGTCTCTGTTAGAGCTGATGAGAAGCTGATGCCAGGTTCTCTCTGTACTTAGTCTTCTTGTATCAAGCCCTGTATCAAGTCCTGTATCAAGATCTGTAACTCGGCTTTCAGCTAATCTCTGACCCTGTATTCTCAAGAGAGGTTACTCCTCACGCACTTGATGTCAAGCAGTCCAATCAGGGCTGCTTTTTCATAGGCTTTTACAGCTAAACACCAGTTAGGGCAGAATCTAATCTAAGGCTGGCAATTAGACCTATAGCCAATCCCAGCACCGAGATCACGGTCAAAATAATGAACGACTGGAAACGGCTAAACTTTGCATTCTGCAAATCCAATCGCGCCAGAATTTCAGCAGCAATAAGCACAACAAAGTAGCCCGTGACATTTGACCAAATGAAAGCGAGGGTTGCGCCTAAAGAAGCCGCAATAATTAGCGTGAAATACCCCATATCCGATCGCAGCCATCGCCCAATCAGGGACTTCAGCCCATCAAATTGAGTCGTCAAGAGGAGCGCCTCCAGCAACGTAAACGCTAGCACAAGACTCCACGATAAATAGGCCGTGTTGGAAAAGGTGAGCACCTGTGTAAAGGCGTGGGTAAAAAACCAGCTAAAGGTGGCGTAGGCAGCTAAGAGCAGCGCCAAAGAGAGCCAGGGAAACTTTCTCGCAAGTGTAGTCATATCTTTGAAGTGGGTAATGTTTTAACCTGCAAATTTGCACCATAGCTTGGGAAAGAAGGCGATCGCCTCGCGAATTTCACTACATTTTTTTCGATCGTTTCTTCTCATACCAATTTATAGCAACCGCCAAAGCGGTTAGGACGGGGACATTTTTGGTGGGGCGCTTCACGCCCCACCAAAAATGTCCTAAACCAAACTGGCGACAGCTGTAAGACCCGAACAGGGCAGATCATTTAAATTGGTATCAGATTGAAGGCTGAGCATCTGCCATTTCTTTAACCAATTGAGCCAGTTTTTGGGCGGCTCCAGCTTCTCCTCGAACTTGGCGAAGCTTGCGGCTAATCTGCTCTAGCTTCTCAGGATGATCCAGCCAGTCGATCCCCACTTCTGCCACCTGTTGCGGTTGCAAATGACCCCATAGCTCAGGAACGATCGCTTCTCCAGCCCAGATATTGGGCCACGCCAACAGCCGAGGAGTGCGCGAATACCATAAAAAACAGGCGTTGATCAGCTTGGCGAAGACGGTGCCTATCCCTGGCAGATTCGCTAACAATCCTGGCAGTCCGTCCCAGGCGCGCATGGCATCAAGCTGTTGGGTGGGCAACATCACGACCATGGGAACTCCTAAAGATCCCAACTCAGCTGTATTTGCACCCACGGTGGTAAAACATAAGCGACATTGACTCAGGAGGTCATGGGCAGGAGATTCTGTCCACAGATCTACCCGGAGTCCCTCAGATGTCTTCAAATAGGGTTGCTCTGCTTGCACCAGTTCTGCGGCAGGGTTGCCAAACGCACTGGCGATCGTGTTTTGAGCTGGGTCTGCAAATTTTGCTAGCGCGGGCAGGTCTAGCGCGGGTGCCACAGGAATCACAAACCGTGTTTGTGGACAGGCTGCATGAAGATGGTGGGCGATCGCCAGACACAAGGGCACACCCTGAGCTAACTTTGAAGGCTTTGAGCCAACCAGCAGCCCAATCAAATCCTGTCCTTCTCCGAGCTGTAGCTGTTCAGATATTTTGAGCTGTTCTGATTGGAAGGCTGATGCTTCCGCCATCAGATCGCCCACAACAGTCAGCTTGTGCACATACTTGGGTGGAACGCGATCGATTAACTCTGGTTTCATCACACCAAATCGATCGATCCAACTGTGCCAACGCGTCTCCCATTCGCCGTACACAACGGTGCGGTAGCCCAGGCGTTTGCCAATTACCACCGGGAAAAGCTGATCTCCTCCCAGAAAAACCACGACACCGCGATCGCGCCAGTCCCAGCCTTCAGCCGTTTTTCCCCCGATCAGAAACGGGAAGAAATGCTTTGCGCCCTGTACGCGATCGATCTCAGGATAGGTCTGGGCAATGGCTACCTCCCGCCCGCTGGCGTTGGGGCAAGGCGACAAAACGAGAGAAATGCGGATCTGCTGGCGATCGTCTCCCATACATTGCCGAATAGCCTGAACCACAGGTCTAACCCAGGTTGTGAGTTCACCGGGGCCATTCGAGAGAATCAGAATATCAAGCGCTTGCATAGTCAGCCTTGCAGGACGGAGAAGGGGGGATTCGAACCCCCGTTGAGTTGCCCCAAACCTGATTTCGAGTCAAGCGCATTCAACCACTCTGCCACCTCTCCGTTTTCTATTGTATAGCGCTATGCGATTAGATCCAACGAGTTATTTTTTGAGAGCCGCGCGGAGCGCGGCTCTCAAAAAATAACTCGTCCTAACTCAATTACGTAATGCCATACAAGCTATGGGACAAGTTGATAAACAGAGCGCCTTTAGACGCTAGAACGGTTGTCCAGACTCAAGTGTAGCGCTGAAGCCTTGTTGCGGACTCCACTGAACAGAGCCAGATTCAGGCATGATGTAGAGCTTAACCTGATGTTGTTCAAGCCATCGTTGGGTAGGTGATTGATCTGCGGGCGCGACCTTGAGGGCAATCGCCACTCGCGGTTTCACCTGCTCCAAAATTTGGGTATCTAGCTCTTGCCCCGACCACCACAGCACGCTAGCACGGGGCAAACCTCGGATCTTGTAGGGACTGCCCCTCAACATCACCCAGTTCTCAGCACCAATCTGCATTTGCAGAATTGAGGCATCGGGTCTGAGCGGTTTGACGGTTACAGAACCTAGCTGCAAGGTCTGGCGATCGGCAAGCTGGATAAACTTGCCCTGCTGCGCCTCAATCTTTTTTGATAGCTCAACACGATTTTGATTAAAGGCGATCGCTTCATCTGCGCTCTGGTCATGGACTGCACCGTAGAGCATCTTGATGGGTACAGCTTCTAGCATCTGCTGCCAAGTCTCCAGGGTAGCGGCGCGTAGGCTGGGAGCGATCGCCCAATCAATTTGGTTAATGCCCTGCTGGTTTAGAAATGGCTTGACCGTGAAGCGCAGATCTTTTTCGCTGCTGCCGTTGATCATGATCACTTTGCCTTTGTCCTGAATCACCCATACCGGATTGCTAGTGGGCAACACCGTCACTTTTAGCAAGCTCGCGGACGTTGCCCAAGCGGGAACTGCCACCAAACTGATGCCCAACCCCAGCGCCAGCCACCAGTGCCGATGCGATCGCCGCCACATCCACACCAGCAAAACCATGCCATACAGCAGCAAAACCTGTGCAGCATTAATGGTGCCCACTGCGTGCTGACTGCCCGGAAGCTGATTGCCTACCTCCGCTATTTTGATGAACAGCCAGGTGGGAAAGTGCAGTAATCCCGCCAAGAAACTGCCCATCGGAGCGTAAATGAGCGCCGCCAGAGCGCTGACCATGCCGCCAATGCTGATAGTCGCAATTAAAGGACTCACCAGAACATTGATGCCAATGCTGTAGGGCGAAACAATACCAAAGGTAAAGAGTTGCAGGGGCAATGTCCAGAGATAGGCAGCGATCGGCACAGCAAAGAGAGGCGCGATCGCCGTCGGCATCCAGTCCAGCCAGTTTGAGACAATTGGCACAGTAACTAACAGCCCCAAAGTCGCCAAAAAGCTGAGCTGAAACCCCAAATCCCAGATCCACAGAGGATTCCATAGCAGCAAAGCAACCGCCGCAAACAGCAGAGAACCCAAAGGCTTGACCTTACGCTCTGCCACCAGCGCCACCAGAACTACGCCTCCCATCACGCCTGCCCGCAGCACCGAGGGTTCAATTCCCGTCAGTCCAATGTAGGAAAGCAAAACGCCGCCGCCCAAAATTAGCCGGATTCGAGCCGTACACCGCTGCGTCAAAGCTAACATCACGCCAATCAGCATTGATACCTGCGCCCCGGAAGCGGCAAGCGCATGAGCCAGACCCGCCTGACGAAATTCATCCTGCAACTCATACGGCACATCTACTGCCGCTTTGCCCATGACCATCGCGCTGAGCAAGTGTCCTTCCTCAATACCCAAGCTAGATTCTTGTGCCTGAACAATCTGCCGCCGAATTGACCACAGCAAGGGCGGCTGAGGCTGTGATCCTTTGGCTAACAGGATCTCTTGAGCCACCAGCCCAGTAAAAATCCCAGTCTGCCTCAGATATTCTTGAAAATTAAATCCGCCCGGAATTGCAGCAGGCTGGGGCTTATAAAGCGAACCTGAGACAATTACCCGTTGTCCTGGATAAAGCGCCTCACCTTTCTCCTTCGGCAAGGTTACATAAATCGTTCCAGCAGTTGGGCGATCGGATAAGAGCGTCTTACCCTGATTGCTAGAGCTAACGCGCGTGGCTTCTAGCTGCAAGCGGTAGCGATCGCTTCGAGTCAACTGTGGTGAGCTATTCACCACGCCCTCAACCTCAAAAATCTGTCCCAGAATAGGAGTTTGAGCGGTAGCGATCGGCTGACAAACGCCATCATTCGGGCTTTTAATAAGACGACAAATATCGCTGGCGGCAGGTTGCGGTAGCCGCATCTGAAAATGCAGAGCTGCCAGAAATCCCACAAGACCTGCCAAGAGCCACAGACGCGCAGGAGGGCTGTCTCGCCAAAGACGCGGTGCTACAAAAGAAGCGATCGCCCCTAGGATCAAGATGGCGATCGCTCCGGGGGAAATCCCTAGAAATTTTCCTGGAATTCCCGTCAACAGCAAGCCCACAATGTAGGCAAAACAGATCCATGCGCTCGTTGCAGCCATTCAACACCCTGACTTGATTAATGCCCCTGGATTGCAAGCCCCAGTTTCAGCCCCAAAAGGGCATGAAGAGACAGTAGACATAGCGCTGCGCTTCCCACATAGGCATGAGTAGTACGCAGCATGGGATTATTCTTCCCAAAATTAGTTGCCGCGATCGCAGCGTTTCCTGCCAATAGCCCAATTGCAGCAGCACCTGTCCAAAAGTGGGGACTTTCTAGAATCGGCTTCTGGTGCATCACCAATGACAACACGCCACCCACGGCACCCAGGACAATAAACAGAAACATGAGAGGCGCAATTTTACGGTGATCCATGCGGCTCTTAGCGGCTTCCGGCTCCATCAGCGATCGCCCTCGCCAGCCCGTCATGCCGACAAAGCTACCCATGACGAATATGACGATCGCCATCATTAGCGGATGCCCCCAGTGGACAATCAGCTCTGGAAGATTAAAACTCCGAAACCAGGCGGCGATCGGCTCTAGCTGCTGACTTAAGCTTTGCGAAAAATTAGATGACATTGTGTTCTCTCAGCTCCGCATTTCTTAAGAATTGTTAAGAGTATTTTACGCGAACTGGAGAAAAGCAAAGCGTTGTTTTGAGGACGGTCAGGCAGCTTTCTCTGCTTGTGAATTCTTGATGTTCACCCCGTTTTCTTTCAGCAGCGGAAAGCCCAAGTCCTCTCGTTGCTTGGCGTAGAGTTGTGCTACCTGACGCGCCAAATTGCGAATTCTGCCAATATAGCGGGTACGCTCTGTCACCGAGATCACGCCTCTAGCATCCAGCAGGTTAAAGGTGTGTGAGCATTTCAGCACATAGTCCAGCGCAGGTAAAACCAAGCCTTTTTGCACAATTTGCCCTGCCTCTTGCTCGTATAGCCCAAACAGGGTGAACAACATTTCAGGATTGGAAACCTCAAAGTTGTAGGTCGAATGCTCGATCTCGCCCTGAAAATGCACATCGCCATAGGTGACGCGATCGTTCCACTGTATTTCCGTAAAGGCATTCACCTCTTGCAGATACATGGTCAGGCGCTCTAACCCATAGGTGATTTCTATCGAGACAGGACGGCAATCAATGCCACCACACTGTTGAAAGTAGGTAAACTGCGTAATTTCCATGCCGTCTAGCCAAACTTCCCAGCCTACGCCCCAGGCTCCCAAGGTCGGCGACTCCCAGTTATCTTCCACAAAGCGAATATCGTGATCTTCGGGACGAATGCCAAGCGCCCGCAGCGAGTCAAGATAGATTTCCTGAATGTTGTCGGGGGAAGGCTTGATTAGCACCTGATATTGATAGTAAGACTGATAGCGATTGGGATTTTCGCCATAGCGTCCGTCGGTCGGTCGGCGGCATGGCTCCGCGTAGGCAACTGACCAGGGTTCAGGACCGATCGCCCGTAAAAAGGTGTGGGGACTCATCGTACCCGCCCCTTTCTCAGTGTCGTAAGGCTGGACAATGAGGCAGCCGCGATCGCCCCAAAACTGATGCAGCGTCGAAATCACCGACTGAAAATTCACGTTGCCTGTCCCCTTTCGCGTTCTCTTTGTTTCTATTTTCCTTCGTCCAGGTAATCTTGGACGCGCAGCTTCACCGAATCTGCGTGAGAGGGCAGTCCTTCCGCCGTTGCCAGGGTGTCGATCGCCTTTGCCACCTGCCCTAGAGCCGTTGGAGAATACTGAATCAGGCTAGAGTGCTTCATAAAGGTTTCAACGCTGAGGGCAGAAGCATATCGAGCCGATCCGGAAGTCGGTAGCGTGTGGTTTGGTCCAGCCAAATAGTCTCCCACGGCTTCAGGCGTAGAGTTGCCCAGAAAAATTGCCCCAGCATGGCGAATCTTTTCTAGAAGACTCCAGGGATCGGCAACCTCTAATTCCAGATGCTCTGGCGCAAACTCGTTAGATAGCTCGGCCGCAATGTCTAGGGAATCTACGACCACCACCAAGCCGTAATGGGCGATCGCCTTCTCAGTCAGCAGCTTGCGCTCATGATTTAGCAGCCGCTGCTTCACCTCCACCACGACCTGCGCTGCCAAATTGGAGTCGGTGGTCAGCAAAATTGCGGCTGCCATCGGATCATGCTCTGCCTGTGCCAGCATATCTACCGCCACATGAGCCGGGTTGGCCTGTCCATCCGCAATAATTAGCACCTCTGAGGGGCCTGCCAAGGAGTCAATGCCGACGGTACCGTAAACCAGCTTTTTTGCCAGAGTGACGTAGATATTGCCGGGACCCGTGATCACATCTACCTTCGGGATCGTCTCTGTCCCGTAGGCGAGGGCGGCGATCGCCTGTGCTCCGCCAACCCGATAAATTTCCTGTACGCCTGCCTCTTGAGCAGCTACTAACACCGCTGCATTGACCGTTTTATCCGGGCTGGGAGGCGTGGTGATGACAATGTGAGGCACCTTTGCTACTTTGGCAGGAATAGCATTCATAATCACAGTGCTAGGGTAAGCCGCCCGTCCGCCTGGAATATAAAGCCCCGCCCGATCGACCGGAGTGTAGCGTTTGCCCAGAACAACCTCATGCTCTCCAAAATTTACCCAGCTTTTGGGCACCCGCTGGCGATGGAAGGCTTCTACCTGGCGGCAAGCCAGACGAATAGCTTCCAGCAAATCCTTGGAAACCTGATGATAGGCTGCTTCTAGCTCAGTACCAGTGACCCGTAGCTCTTCCGCTTTTAGGGTCAGGTGATCATATTCTTCGGTGTAGTGCAAAACTGCCCGATCGCCTTGACGCTTAACGGCCTGCAAAACTTCCCGAACCGTCGCCTCTTTGTGGACAACCTGATCATCGTGGGTGCGATCGCAAATTCGCCGTAGTTCGATAAGTGCCTCAGCCCGCTGAGTAATAATTCGCAGCATCGCCACATTTGAAACGAGTGTGAGTTAAAAAACGAATGATCCAAAAATCGCCAGCTTGGAAGTTGGCGGCTGGACTAGGCTGAACCAACCGATAGGTCAAACCAATAGGTCAAAATTTACTCAAGCGGCTAGACTTCGACCTAATACTGAACCGTAATCAGATTGCTCCTATAGCTTAACCTGGATTTTTGATGGATTCATGAAGACGGTAAAGGAGTTTCTCTGGCATTTTCTCTAGATTATTCGCTATGATAATAGACTGCTAAAAGTTTTTTTAATCTAAGGGCTAGGCTATGGCAAATATTAAGTCAGCAATTAAGCGCGTCGAAATTGCAGAACGCAACCGTCTGCACAACAAAGCCTATAAATCTGCCGTCAAAACTTTGACCAAGCGATATCTTGCTGCCGTTGAAGCCTATGGAGCAAATCCTTCTCCTGAAACAGAGCAGGAAGTCCAGCAGCGCATGTCGGCTGCCTATAGCAAAATTGACAAGGCAATCAAGCGAGGCGTTATCCATGCTAACAATGGCGCTCGCAAGAAGTCTCGGATGGCAAAACTGCTCAAGACCAAGCAAGCTCCGGTTGAACAAGCTCCAGTCGAGCAAGCCTCGGTTGCTGACGTTGATTCCTGAAGCTTAGATTCACCAGTGTTTTAGCTTGAAGAATGGGCATCAAGAGCAGAGTCAATTATTTTCGGCGCTGTTAGTAAGGAAATGCAAGTAGGCTGTATTCAGTGAATTCTTCGGAAACCCTTGTGACAGTAGCTGCATCGAAGCCAATGTGGGTTGACACTCACGTTCATCTCAATTTTGACGGTCTTCAGGAAAACCTAGATGTCATTGCTCACAATTGGCGTCAGGCTGGCGTTGTGCGCTTGGTGCATTCTTGCGTTGAGCCGTCTGAATTTGCGGCCATTCGGGCGATCGCCGATCGCTTCCCCGAAATCTCTTTTGCGGTGGGTCTCCATCCTTTAGATGCTGACAAGTGGGATGCTGGCTCAGCTCAGCAGATTCTAGGTTTAGCTGAGTCAGATCAGCGCGTAGTGGCGATCGGGGAGATGGGTCTGGACTTTTTCAAGGCTGAGAACCGCGATCATCAGGTCAAGGTTTTTATCGCTCAGCTAGAAATTGCTCAGCGGCTTGATATTCCGGTAATTATTCATTGCCGAGATGCGGCAGCTGAAATGGCTGAAATCATGCGATCGTTCTGGCAATCTCAGGGTGCAGTCAAAGGCGTAATGCACTGCTGGAGCGGAACTCCTGAAGAAACTCAGTGGTTTCTGGATCTGGGGCTATATGTCAGCTTTAGCGGCATTGTCACCTTCAAGAGCGCTGTGCAGGTGCAGGAGTCGGCTCGGATGGTGCCCAGCGATCGCATTTTAGTGGAAACTGATTGTCCTTTTCTCTCGCCTGTTCCTAAGCGGGGTGAGCGACCTAACCAACCTGCCTATGTCTGCTATGTGGCTGAGCAAGTTGCTCAGCTCCGGCAAGTGGCTTTGGAGAGTCTGGCGATCGAAACAACCGCTAACGCCTGTCATCTATTCAAATTGCCTTTGCCCGCAATACAGCCCTCGGTGCAAGTGCCTCAGCTTCTCTAGCCTTAACTCCTCTAGAAAGTAGACACAAAATGCAAAGCTTACGTCATAATAATGATGTGGAGTTGACAGACCTTTTCACTCAGGCTAAGATCTCTTCTGCCGTAACCTGCCTTTGCAAAGAACCGCAGCTATTGAAACTTCTCCTAAACATTTCTCAAGTTACTTTCCCCCCAAATCTTATCTCTCACAAGCCTTACAAGACAACATAACGTATTCAGTCTTCATTTTCATGGGGACTGAAGTTTTGTCGTCAATATATATTTCTTAGTGCTGTATTGCCTGGATTTAGCCCCAGGCGCGATCGACTTGAGGAGCCGCATGAGTAACCTAACCCAATCCGCACCCGTCTTTACCCTACCCGATCTCGTAGAAATTCAGCGAGCAAGCTTTCGCTGGTTCCTGGAAGAGGGTTTGATTGAAGAACTTGACAGCTTTTCGCCTATTACCGACTACACGGGCAAGCTGGAACTTCATTTCTTAGGGAAAGACTATAAGCTCAGACGACCCAAGTATGATGTAGATGAGGCAAAGCGTCGAGATAGCACCTATGCGGTGCAAATGTATGTCCCGACCCGTCTGATCAACAAAGAGACTGGGGAAATTAAGGAGCAAGAGGTTTTTATTGGCGATCTGCCGCTGATGACCGATCGCGGTACCTTCATCATCAACGGTGCTGAGCGCGTAATCGTTAACCAGATCGTCCGTAGCCCAGGTGTCTATTACAAGAAAGAGATTGACAAGAACGGTCGTAGCGCCTTCAACGCCAGCTTGATTCCTAACCGGGGCGCATGGCTGAAGTTTGAAACCGATAAGAACGATCTCGTCTGGGTGCGGATTGACAAGACCCGCAAACTGTCTGCTCAGGTGCTGCTGAAGGCATTGGGGCTGACGGATGGCGAGATTTTTGACGCGCTGCGCCATCCTGAATATTTTCAGAAGACGATTGAAAAAGAAGGTCAGTTCAGCGAAGAAGAGGCGCTGATGGAGCTTTACCGGAAGCTGCGTCCCGGTGAACCGCCCACGGTTTCTGGGGGTCAGCAGCTTTTGGACTCTCGCTTTTTTGACCCCAAACGCTATGATTTGGGTCGCGTCGGGCGCTACAAGCTGAACAAAAAGCTGCGGCTAAACGTTCCTGAAGCGACGCGAGTTCTGACTGCACAAGATATCTTGGCGGCGGTTGACTACCTGATTAACCTAGAATTTGACATCGGCAGCATTGATGACATTGACCACTTGGGGAATCGCCGGGTGCGATCGGTCGGTGAACTGCTGCAAAACCAGGTGCGTGTCGGTCTGAACCGTTTGGAGCGGATTATCCGGGAAAGAATGACGGTTTCGGATGCCGATTCTCTCACCCCTGCTTCATTGGTAAACCCAAAGCCATTGGTTGCTGCGATCAAAGAGTTCTTTGGCTCGTCTCAGTTGTCTCAGTTCATGGATCAGACCAATCCTCTGGCTGAGCTGACTCACAAGCGGCGTCTTAGCGCTCTAGGACCGGGCGGTCTGACGCGGGAGCGGGCAGGCTTTGCGGTGCGAGATATTCACCCCTCTCACTATGGACGAATCTGCCCGATTGAAACGCCAGAAGGACCAAATGCGGGCTTGATTGGTTCGTTGGCAACCCATGCGCGCGTTAACTCCTACGGCTTCATCGAAACGCCGTCTTTTAGAGTTGAAAACGGTCGTGTTGATAAGACACAAGCTCCAATTTACCTGACGGCCGATGAAGAAGACGATATGCGGGTGGCGGCAGGAGATGTCGCTATGGATGAAAATGGCTATCTGCTTGGGGAGCAAGTTCCCGTACGCTATCGCCAGGAGTTCACGACGACTAGCCCCGTAGAGGTGGACTACGTTGCCGTTTCTCCAGTGCAGATCATTTCGGTCGCGACTTCTCTCATTCCCTTCTTGGAGCATGACGACGCGAACCGAGCGCTAATGGGTTCTAACATGCAGCGTCAGGCAGTGCCGCTGCTGCGACCTGAGCGTCCGCTAGTTGGTACAGGGCTGGAGGCGCAGACTGCTCGTGATTCCGGGATGGTGATCGTTAGCCGGACTGCGGGTGAAGTCACCCATGTGGATGCTAATCGCATTCGAGTTCGGAGCGCATCTAACAACCGGGAAATCGAATATACGCTTCAGAAGTACAATCGATCGAACCAGGATACTTGCCTGAATCAGCGTCCAATCGTGTTTCATGGCGATCGCGTAGTTGCGGGTCAAATCCTGGCTGATGGCTCTGCGACTGAAGGAGGCGAGATCGCACTGGGTCAAAACGTCCTAGTCATCTACATGCCTTGGGAAGGCTACAACTATGAGGATGCCATCCTAATTAGCGAACGTCTAGTTTATGACGATGTCTACACCTCAATCCACATCGAAAAATATGAGATTGAAGCTCGTCAGACTAAGCTAGGTCCTGAAGAAATTACTCGCGAAATTCCTAACGTGGGTGAAGACGCTTTGCGTCAGCTTGATGAAACGGGCATTATCCGAATTGGAGCCTGGGTTGAGAGCAGCGATATTTTGGTGGGTAAGGTTACGCCCAAGGGCGAATCGGATCAGCCACCAGAAGAAAAGCTGCTCCGCGCTATCTTTGGTGAAAAAGCTAGGGACGTGCGGGATAACTCTCTGCGGGTACCCAACGGCGAGAAGGGTCGTGTAGTGGATGTGCGGGTGTTTACCCGTGAACAGGGCGACGAACTTCCCCCCGGAGCCAACATGGTGGTGCGCATCTATGTGGCACAAAAGCGCAAGATTCAGGTGGGAGACAAAATGGCGGGTCGCCACGGCAACAAGGGAATTATTTCCCGGATTTTGCCGAAGGAGGATATGCCTTACCTACCCGACGGTACGCCCGTTGACATTGTGCTCAATCCCTTGGGCGTGCCTTCCCGGATGAATGTGGGTCAGGTATTTGAGTGTTTGCTAGGTTGGGCAGGTCATAACCTGGGCGTGCGATTCAAGATCGTGCCATTTGATGAAATGTATGGGGAAGAAGCTTCCCGCCTGACAACTCACGCCAAGATCGACGAAGCGCGGGAGAAAACTGGGCAGGATTGGGTGTTCAACCCGGATAACCCTGGCAAGATTCAGGTGTATGACGGTCGTACAGGTGAGGCGTTCGATCGCCCTGTTACAGTTGGCAAAGCCTACATGCTGAAGCTGGTGCATCTGGTAGATGACAAGATTCACGCTCGTTCTACAGGCCCTTACTCTTTGGTGACTCAGCAGCCGCTAGGAGGCAAAGCTCAGCAAGGCGGTCAGCGCTTTGGAGAAATGGAAGTCTGGGCGCTGGAGGCATTCGGTGCAGCCTACATTCTTCAGGAACTGCTGACGGTGAAGTCAGACGATATGCAGGGTCGAAATGAGGCTTTGAACGCGATCGTGAAGGGCAAGGCGATTCCTCGACCAGGCACACCTGAATCTTTCAAGGTGTTGATGCGAGAGCTTCAGTCACTCTGTTTAGATATTGCGGCACACAAGCTGCAAACTCAGGAAGACGGCACCAGTCGCGATATTGAGGTTGATCTGATGGCAGATGTGGGCAATCGCCGCACGCCTTCTCGTCCAACCTATGAATCTATCTCTCGCGATGAGATGGAAGAAGTTGAGGACTAAACGCTAGAGTTCAGGCTGACGATCGGCTAAAAATGAGGCGATCGTCGGCGCTGTTTTCTAGAGACTGTGTTGCTAAGACCCGATTTTAGGAGTCAGCCTTCTAGAAGCTTTCAGAAGGGTGATGAATACCTGCCAGGAGTATGAGGAAATAACTTGCGATGGCTAAGCTAGAGCAGCGGTTTGACTATGTGAAGATTGGTCTGGCCTCTCCAGAGCGGATTCGGCAGTGGGGAGAGCGGACCCTGCCGAATGGCACTGTAGTCGGTGAAGTGACCAAGCCAGAAACCATCAACTACCGGACGCTAAAGCCGGAAATGGATGGCTTGTTCTGTGAACGGATTTTTGGTCCCGCGAAGGATTGGGAATGCCATTGTGGCAAATACAAGCGGGTGCGCCACAGAGGCATTGTTTGTGAGCGTTGCGGCGTAGAGGTGACGGAGTCGCGGGTGCGTCGTCACCGTATGGGCTATATCAAGCTAGCTGCTCCGGTGGCTCACGTCTGGTATCTCAAGGGTATTCCCAGCTACATGGCAATTTTGCTGGATATGCCTTTGCGGGATGTTGAGCAAATTGTCTACTTCAACTCTTACGTGGTGCTGAATCCGGGCAACGCTGAGAACCTTAGCTACAAGCAGTTGTTGACCGAAGATCAGTGGATTGAAATTGAGGATCAGCTTTACAGCGAAGACTCTCAGTTGACTGGGGTCGAGGTCGGCATTGGGGCAGAGGCTTTACAGCGGCTTTTACAGGACTTGGCGCTAGAGAAAGAAGCTGAAATTCTGCGCGAAGAAATCGCAACGGCTAAGGGACAAAAACGCGCCAAGCTGATCAAGCGACTGCGCGTGATTGATAACTTTATCGCCACGCGATCGCTCCCCGAATGGATGATCCTGGAAGTGATTCCGGTCATTCCTCCCGATCTGCGTCCGATGGTGCAGCTAGACGGCGGACGGTTCGCGACCTCTGACCTCAACGATCTCTATCGTCGAGTCATCAACCGCAACAACCGTCTGGCGCGGCTTCAAGAAATTCTCGCTCCCGAAATTATTGTCCGTAACGAAAAGCGGATGCTGCAGGAAGCGGTGGATGCGCTGATTGATAACGGTCGTCGGGGTCGCACGGTAGTAGGAGCCAACAACCGACCGCTGAAGTCTCTCTCAGACATTATTGAAGGCAAGCAGGGTCGTTTCCGTCAGAACCTTTTGGGCAAACGGGTTGACTATTCTGGGCGATCGGTAATTGTGGTTGGGCCTAAGCTCAAGATTCACCAGTGCGGTCTGCCGAGAGAAATGGCGATCGAGCTGTTTCAACCCTTTGTAATTCACCGTTTGATTCGTCAGGGCTTAGTCAACAACATTAAAGCCGCCAAAAAGCTGATCCAGCGCAATGATCCCAGCATTTGGGACGTGTTGGAGGAAGTGATTGATGGACATCCTGTAATGCTAAACCGCGCTCCAACCCTGCACCGTTTGGGTATTCAAGCTTTTGAACCCATCCTAGTAGAAGGACGCGCGATTCAGATCCATCCTCTCGTTTGTCCGGCATTTAACGCTGACTTTGATGGTGACCAGATGGCGGTACATGTGCCTCTATCGCTAGAAGCCCAGGCTGAAGCGCGTTTGCTGATGCTGGCTTCTAACAACATCCTATCTCCGGCAACAGGCAGACCGATCGTCATGCCTAGCCAAGATATGGTGTTGGGCTGCTACTACCTTACTGCTGAAAATCCAAAGGCAACTCTGGGCGCCGGAAGCTACTTCTCTAGCATGAAGGACGTGATCGTAGCCTACGAACAGAGACAAGTCGATATCCACTCCTATATTTGGGTGCGGTTTGAAGGCGAAGTAGAAGGGCCAGATTCTGAGAGTGAACCGCTTGAGGTTACTACAACTGAGGAAGGCACTGTTACTAAAGTGTATGCATTCCGCCGAACTCGCGAAGATAGTGACGGCAACCTGATTGCTCAATATATCAAAACTACGCCAGGACGCATTATCTACAACAAAACTATTCTTGATGCGCTGGCACTTTAAGTGTTTGGGCAGAGGTTAGGCAGATATCCGGCAGATACTGGGCAGATATCGGGGCTAAGTGCAGATCAAAGCTGATTAAACAGGACTAGGCTAAACAGATTGAGGGGCAAAGATCTAATGACGGAAGAGCAAAAGTCAACTCAGAAGTCCGAGCAGAAGACCATTTTCCGCAACCGAGTCGTCGATAAAGGACAGCTCAAGAGACTGGTATCTTGGGCGTTTACGAACTACGGCACTGCCCGTACTGCCCAAATGGCGGATGACCTAAAAGACTTGGGATTTCGATTTGCAACTCGCGCAGGTGTGTCTATTAGTGTGGATGACCTGCAAGTGCCGCCTAGCAAGAGACGGCTATTGGCGGCGGCTGAAGAACAGATCCGCGATACCGAAACTCGATACACGCGCGGTGAAATCACGGAGGTCGAGCGATTCCAAAAGGTAATTGACACCTGGAACGGCACGAGTGAAGAACTGAAGGACGAGGTGGTGCGCCACTTCCAGTCCAACGATCCGCTCAATTCTGTTTATATGATGGCGTTCTCTGGTGCACGCGGCAACATCTCCCAGGTACGGCAGTTGGTCGGAATGCGGGGTCTGATGGCTGATCCGCAGGGGCAGATCATTGACTTGCCCATTAAAACCAACTTCCGAGAAGGGCTGACGGTAACGGAATATATTATTTCGTCCTATGGCGCTCGTAAAGGCTTGGTAGATACCGCTCTGCGCACGGCTGACTCAGGCTACTTAACTCGCCGACTGGTGGATGTCTCTCAAGATGTGATCATCCGAGAGATTGACTGTGGTACCGATCGCGGCGTTAGCGTTCGCAACATGACAGATGGCGAACGGATTCTGATTAAGCTAGAGGATCGGCTCTTGGGCAGATGTGTGGCTGAAGATGTCGTTCATCCCAAAACCAAAGAGTTGATTATTGCCCGCAACGAGCCAGTTTCAAATGAGATTGCGCGTTTGATTGGCAAAGCCAAAGTTGAAGAAGTGATGGTGCGATCGCCCCTGACCTGCGGGGCAACGCGATCGGTTTGCCAAACCTGCTATGGCTGGAGCTTGGCTCATGCCTCGTTAGTAGATCTGGGCGAAGCAGTCGGCATCATTGCGGCTCAGTCAATCGGCGAACCGGGGACTCAGCTTACTATGCGGACGTTCCACACGGGCGGTACGTTCACAGGTGAGGTAGCTCCTCAAATTCGTCCAACTTTTGATGGAATTGCCCGTACCAAGCCTAAGCAGTTCCGTTCGCGCCCCTTCCGCACCCGGCACGGGGAAGACGCGCAGATTGCAGAAGTCAGCGTTGAAATCATTGTGGAAGCGGGCGATCGCAAAGAATCCTCTACTGTTCCCCCAGGTTCGATCGTCTTTGTCAAAGACGGTCAAGCAGTCAAGGTGGGGCAAATGCTGGTGGAAATGGCGGCAGCAGGTCGCGTTCGCAAGGTGACGGAGAAAGCGACGAAAGAAGTTGCCTCTGACCTAGCAGGAGAAATTAAGTTCGCTGACGTGGTTCCAGAAGAGAAGAAAGACCGTCAGGGCAACACGACGCGAATTGCTCAGCGTGGTGGCCTGATCTGGATTTTGTCAGGTGAGGTTTATAACCTGCCCCCCGGTGCAGAACCTACGGTTAAGAACGGCGATCGCGTTGAGGCAAATAGCATCCTGGCGGAGTCCAAGCTCGTGACAGAGCATGGCGGTATGGTGCGGATTCCCCTAGAGAGCGAAGGCAATAAGGGTGGACGAGAAGTTGAGATTATTACCGCTTCGGTGCTGCTGGATCAGGCAAAGGTAACGAGCGAAACGCAGCAAGGACGAGAGCAATATTCGATCGAGACTCAGCACAACCAACGCTTCTCGCTGATTGCAACTCCCGGCACAAAGGTGACGAATAGCCAAGTGGTTGCTGAACTGATTGACAATCGCTACCACACCCAGACAGGTGGCATCATCAAATACTCTGGCGTTGAGGTTGCCAAGAAAGGGAAACCGAAGCAGGGCTATGAGGTGATCACAGGCGGTACGCTGCTGTGGATTCCAGAAGAAGCGCATGAAGTTAACAAAGATATTTCTTTGCTGCTGGTGGAAGATGGACAGTATGTTGAGGCGGGCACAGAGGTCGTCAAGGACATCTTCTGTCAAAGCAATGGCGTGGTTGAGGTGACTCAAAAGAATGACATTTTGCGCGAGATTGTCGTCAAGCCCGGTGAACTCCACCTGGTGGACAATCCTGAAGCAGTCATGTCAAAGCATGAGACGATCGTCAATCCAGGGCAGGAAGTGATGCCGGGGCTGACGGTAGATGAGCTGCGCTATGTGGAGTACATTGAGTCTCCTGAAGGACCCGCTATCTTACTGCGTCCTGTTACAGAGTTTACAGTGCCAGACGTGCCTTCCGTACCTAGCCAGGCTTCTACTCGTGAAGAGTCGGGTGGGCGATCGATCCAGCTTCGCGCTATTCAGCGGATGGCATACAAGGATGGAGAGCGAGTGAAATCGGTAGAAGGGCTGGAGCTGCTGCGGACTCAGCTTGTACTAGAGATCGATCAGGATGCACCTCAGCTTGCTGCCGATATTGAGCTAGTTCCTGATGAAACTGATCCGGACACCCTACGTTTACAGCTCGTGATTCTGGAATCTTTGGTGATTCGTCGAGACATGGCGGCTGACCAAACTCAAGGCAGTACACAGACCCGTCTGCTTGTCGAGGATGGCGAAAAAATTGCTCCAGGGGCAGTGGTTGCTCGTACCGAAATTCTCTGTAAAGAGGCAGGTGAGGTGCGGGGTATTCGTGAGGGGGGTGAAGCGATCCGCCGGATCTTGATCATGCGGGATGCCGATCGCTTTACGGTGAATACACGCGGCAAAATGCCCACCGTCAAACAGGGCGAACTGCATGTTGCAGGTTTTCCGGTTGCTCCGGGCGTTCCTCTAGAAGAGTCGGGGCAGGTGATTGAAGCCTCAGAAGGTCAGGTCGTGATGCGGATTGCGCGTCCTTACCGCGTATCCAACGGCGCAGTCTTGCACATTGATGATGCTGATTTGGTGCAACGGGGTGATAACTTGGTGCTGCTGGTGTTTGAGCGGGCGAAGACAGGAGACATTATTCAGGGTCTACCCCGAATTGAAGAACTGCTAGAAGCCCGTAAGCCCAAGGAAGCCTGCATTCTGGCAAAGCGTCCTGGCACAGCTCAAGTTGTTTACAGCGATGATGAGTCGATCGAGATTAAGGTAATTGAATCCGATGGAGTGACTACTGAATATCCGCTATTGCCGGGGCAAAATGCCTTGGTGATGGATGGTCAAGACGTAGGTGCGGGGGAAGCGCTAACTGATGGCCCTGCTAATCCTCACGAGATTCTAGATACCTTCTTCACCTATCACCGTGAAACTGAGGGAATCCATGAAGCCTCGCTGAAGAGTTTGCAGGCTGTTCAGACCTTCCTAGTGAACGAAGTACAGTCTGTGTACAACTCCCAGGGCATTGATATTTCGGATAAACACATCGAAGTCATTGTCCGGCAGATGACTTCTAAAGGCAGAATTGATGATGGCGGCGACACCACCATGCTGCCGGGAGAGCTGGTTGAGCTGCGTCAAATTGACCAGGTGAACGAAGCCATGGCGATTACGGGGGGTGCTCCGGCGCAGTATACGCCGATTCTCTTGGGTATCACCAAGGCTTCGCTCAACACTGACAGCTTTATCTCGGCAGCCAGCTTCCAGGAAACCACGCGGGTCTTGACCGAAGCAGCGATCGAAGGCAAATCTGACTGGCTGCGCGGCCTGAAGGAGAACGTTATCATCGGGCGTTTGATTCCGGCAGGTACAGGCTTTAACGCCTATGAAGAAACCAGCATGGTAGAAGTTGATCCCATCTATGAGAGCAGCGTCTTTGAGGATGATCTTGACCTCAGCGATGTGGTTTTAGACGATCGCACGGCTCGTTCATACGATCGCGAAGGCGGCTTTGAAGTGTTCCCGCCCATTCGTACGCCTGGACTGGAGGGTGGGGCTTTTGGTTTGGGTTTCCCCGCCAAGGTGCCTGATCTGTTGGAGGATGACGACCTTGCGTTACCTGCCTTGGAGGACGAAGAAGAGGATGAAGTGGATATTGACGTAGAGGATGAAATTGATATCGATCTAGATGCAGATATTGACATCGACGAAGACTAATATCACTTAAACCTTAATAAAAAGGGGGCGTATTGCGCCCCCTTTTTATTACCCATGCAGCATCAATACAGCCTTTAACTTGTCTGAGCCAATTGCAATACTTTATTTAGCTTGCCGCTGCGATATCCCTCCAGATCGAGTGTGACGTACAAAAAACCATAGGATTGGAGCGTAGTTGTCAAAACGGCGAGGTCGGTAGTCAAAACAAATTCTTTGATCTGCTCAGGCATTAGCTCAATCTGCGCCGTATCTCCGACCGATCGAACCCGTAGGTTCTTTAGACCCAGAGTTCTCAAATGTCGCTCGGCTCTGCCCACGCGCTGCAATTTTGCTGCCGTGATTTCTTCGCCGTAGGGAAATCGGGAGCTGAGGCAGGGCTGAGCAGGCTTGTCCCAGCACGATAAACCTAAATGCCTAGAGATTTCCCGAACTTCTAGCTTGCTGATGCCCAGCTCTGCTAAGGGCGATCGCGCTCCTCGTTCTTTTGCCGCCTGAATTCCAGGTCGGTAGTCTAGCAAATCATCAGCATTGACTCCATCGACGACGTAGGGATAGCCTCGCCGGAGAGCCAATGGCTTGAGAGTATCATGTAGTTCGCTTTTGCAGAAGTAGCAGCGGTTGACCGGGTTTGACGTGTAGTTAGGGTTGTCCATCTCATGGGTTTGAACCACTTCATGAAGAACGCCAATTTCAGCTGCCTGAATCTGAGCATCTTCTAAATCTTCAGGCAGCAGCGAGGGCGATTCGGCTGTGATGGCTAGAGCGCGATCGCCCAAGACATCATAGGCAACTTTAGCCACTAGAGTGCTATCAATTCCGCCTGAATAGGCAATCAGCGCCCGATCCATTTCTGCAAAGAGCGCTCTAAGACTTTCTAATTTTTCAGTCAACATGGCAGTTGTAGATGGATTCTCTCTCTAGCGTAGCGAATTTGGAGAAGCATCCGGTCTAGACTCAGCTTGAGTAGCCCCAATCTATTTAGCTTGATCAATTCTTAGCCTGACGTAAATAGCTCACCAAAGCCTCTAGACCCAAACGATAGCTCTCTGCACCAAAACCGCTAACCTGACCGATCGCAACCGGAGCAATATAGGAATGGTGGCGAAAAGGCTCACGCTGATAAATATTGCTGAGGTGAACTTCAACCGTGGGCAATGCGACTGCGGCGATCGCATCTCTAATCGCAACACTGGTATGGGTATAAGCTCCAGGATTGATCAGTATTCCCTGATGCTGCCCCAAAGCTGCATGGATGGAGTCAACTAAAGCTCCTTCATGATTGGACTGAAGAGCCGAGAGGTTGACTTGAAGAGAAGCGGCTTGCTGCTCAAGAATCTGATTAATACCTTCAAGAGTTTGACGACCGTAGACTTCCGGTTCGCGCCTGCCCAGCATATTCAGATTTGGCCCATGCAACACCAAAATGCTTAGCAATTTAAAACAACCCCGAAGACCTAGTAATCAACTCACGTATTTTCCGGTGCGAACTGCGACTTGCCTGTAAGCGGATATAAAGCCGCTAAAAGCTTCTTGGCTAGACTAGAAGACTGCAGCTGCAACCTAAATTATCCTGCCAGAGAAGCGCTTGTGTCCCATACAAGGCTGGAAGCTCTAGGATCTGCGGCGTTCGTCATTGCGTACAGGAACTGGAACGGGTTCAGGTTGAGCATCAGGACCGAGCAAGGCTTCAATGAGCCGACCAGCCCAATCCTTCAGTCTTTCAAGCGCTCTTTCAATATAATCTATCACCTGGATAGCTCCTTCCATGTAAGCCCACCGCCGCATCAGAAATCCTGATTAAGCAATGTATGTGATTGACTTTACATTTCTATCATAACCAATCACCGCAAATGATCAAGTAGCTTTATGAGGAATTCCATTTTTAAAAAGGTTGTTTTAATGAGCAAGCCAGCAGATGGATTGAGGGTATGCAGCAAGAGAGGTTATTAAATCGACAACGCATTAAATCAACAACGCATTAAATCAACAACGCAGCGTCGAGACTAGAACGCACCGCCGCCGCCGATTGATGCAGCGCTGACGTTTCCTCCGCAGTTAGCTCTAGCTCACAGATTTCCTCAATGCCGCCACAGCCTAGCTTGACGGGCACTCCAATATACAAGTCCCGCAGTCCATATTGCCCTTGCAGGTAGGCGGCAACAGGCAGCAAACGCGGCTGGTTACGCAAGATAGCCTCCACCATGAGGCAGGTGGAGGAAGCAGGCGCATAGTAGGCTCCCCCTGTTTTCAGTAGCTCTACGACTTCAGCTCCACCCTTGCGGGTGCGATCGACCACTCGTGCGATCGCCTCTGAGGACAACAGCTCTGTGATGGGCACCCCGCTGACCGTAGAGTAGCGGGGTAGGGGCACCATCAAATCACCGTGACTCCCCAGCACCATGGCACGAATATCGGTCGGGGAAATGCCCATCTCTAGGGCAATAAAGGTTTGAAATCGGGCAGAATCGAGAATACCCGCCATGCCCATAACTCGTTCTGGGGGCAAACCGCTGGCTTTCCAGGCGAGATAGGTCATGGGATCGAGGGGATTGGTCACCACAATAATCAGGGCTTCGGGAGAATGGGCGATCGCTTGCTTTGCCGCTTGGGTGACGATCTCAGCATTGGTTCGCAATAGGTCATCCCGACTCATACCGGGTTTACGAGGCAAGCCTGCCGTGAGCACGACAATATCTGAGTCATGGGTGTCAGCATAGTCACAGGTGCCCATAATCTTGCGACCGTGCCCCTCAATGCCGCTAGACTGCATCAGATCGAGAGCAATGCCCTGTGGACGACCCGGTAAGACATCCAGCAGAACCACATCTGCCAAGTTTTTTTCAGCAATACGCTGAGCCAGTGCCCCACCCACATTTCCAGAACCGATGATTGAAACGCGAGTTGAACGGTGAGACGGAAACGTTGAAGTCATGGCTTGAAAGGGTCAAAATCTGCGTAGGAATTCAAATCTTGCCCTCAACACAGTGAGAATCCGGCAAAAATTAACCAACCTTTTCCAATTGATCGGCTTTAAGCCAAAAATTGGGGGTTGGAACGTAACCAAACTTAACTAAAACGTAATCACCCTTGGCCTCCAGCACTTCGCCTTTGGTCTCAAAAATATAGGGAGGGAACCGCACGTCACTGGCTTTTGCCTCCAGGCTATTCTCAAGCTGCTCTCGAATTGCCCGAACCACGTCTCCTTTTTTGACTGCCATATTTCTAGCCTGTAGGTGGACTGAACGACTGTATTGCTCAGCTTAATTGCCCTGATTTTAGCGGATTTTGGCAATCTCTAGTCTTTTTCAGGTGCCTGAATGCTGTAGGTGCCGTCAGGGGTTTTGACGACCTTGCTGCCCAGAGCCTCAATTCGGTCGATCGCCATCTTCTGAGTGCGATCGTCGGGAGCAGTGCTGAGAATCATTGTCCATGCCGACACCTGAGCTGTTTTGCTGTTAGGATTTCGAGTCAGAAAATCGACCGTTTGCTGAGAGCTATCCGCAACGTCTGCACTTCCGGGCAGGGAGGAGAGTCGCGCCCAAGTTGCTGCCGTTGCAAACGACTGTCGAGCTGCTTGGGCATCTCCTAGAAACAGCAGTTGATCGATGCCGAGCTGCCGCCAAGCGTAGTAAGAGCCAGGGGGCACGTTGGGCTTGAGGGATTGCAAACCCTGCTGCATCAACACCACGGATTTTTCGGGCATCCCAGCATAAAGAGAGATGCTGGTAGATGCAAACGTGTAGGTATTTAGAAAATAAGGATCGCGGCTCAGAATGACCTCAAAATAGTCAGGACTGAGGCTATAGTCTGTCTTGGTGCGAGCCGGCTCATCGCCAAAGTATTGGAGAAAGCTCAGAAAAGACCAGTCGGCAAGCAAATTATTGAAGCCGAAGCTCGGAAGACTTTTCACCAGATTGAGACGTGCCCGCTCGACCTCAACTTCCTGGCGAATTTTTTCGGCAGAAACCGTTTGACTCCGGTTTGCCAAGCGCTGAATTTGGGGGAATTGTAGAGAGGCGATCGCCCCTACCCCAACCGAAATCAGGGCGATCGACAGCAGAGGCTTCCAATCTCGATCAAAGGTTGTTCGCATAGATGCTATTTGCCTTGCTTACGGTACCACTCTAATGTTCCCCGAATCGCGGTGCGGAGCGGCGTTGCATGATTGCCAAACGCCTCAACATATTTGGTGTGATCGACGACAAAAGGCTGTTCAAACTCATACATCATCTCAACTGTTTCGCGGGCTTCGGGAATGAACACCCCAGCGAGACGCATCATGAATTTTCCCATGCCGTCCATTTTAGGCGAATGTCCAGCTTCTTCAAACGCAAGGGTGAGGAATTGGCGAGTTGTGACGGTTTCAGCATTGGGAACATGCCAGATTTGCCCTAAGGCTTCTTCTCGCTCCGCCAAAGCAACCAGCGCTTTGCCAAAGTCGTCAATAAAGGTGTACGTATGGGGTAGATCCAGGTTGCCCACCGCAGCAGCCGTTTTGCCCGCCAGCACTGCCGGAAAGACGCGATCGCCCATCACGGAACCCAACACGCCAGGGCCATAAAAATCTGAGCCACGGGCGATCGCCACACGTACCAATCCCTGCTGATGTGCAGATAGGAGCGCTTCTGCCATCTGAGCGCGGGTGCGCCCTTTGCGGGTCGTTGCCGCATTAGGTAAGGCTTCGTGCATCGGGCAATCTACCGCCCCATACATGTAGAGGTTATCGCCAACAATCAGCTTGGCACCGTTGACTGCCGCCGCCTGCATAATGCTGGCTTGCAGCTTTGGAAATAAGGCTTGCCACTGGGTATAGGCAGGTTGCGCACATTGGTAGACCACGGCTGCCCCTTGCATCGCCTTGCCAGTGCTTTGCAGGTCGTAACCATCGGCAGCAACAACCTCAACCGACTCAGGTACAGCAGCCTGACCGCTGCGATTAACCATCCGAATGCGGACATCATGCGTCAACAGTTCGCGCATTACAGCCTGTGCCAATGATCCTGTCCCAAAAATGACATGGAGTTCTGATTTCATGAATTCTCTCGCGTTAGGAAATAAGAGGATGAATAGGAGAATGTGAAGCGATTAGACGCGATGAAACTGCCGCAATATCGCAATGCCAGCCGCCAAAAACCACAGCTGTAAAACACTCACTGAAACCGTAATGAAGGCACCCAGGTCAACTCCAAACAGCTCAGCCAGTTGGATGACTAGAAGCGTTGCCGACACTAGCCCCAAGAATCCTAGCCATCGGGGTAAGAGACGAGTTCGCAGAATGCTGAACGACACGATCGCCAGCCACAGAGCGGCAAATAGGCTGACTCCCAGCACTTCGCCAATCGACCCGGCATAGTCGTTAAGGACGCGATAGACGACCGCGATCGCCTCACGGGTCTGAGGAGAGGTTGCAGGATTCACATAGAGCGTTGCCAGAGCGGGCATCGGCACTAACCAACGAATGATGCCTAAACAACGGGCGATCGTCGAAGCCAGACCAAACCCGGTGGCAAGGCGAAGCCCAATGGACTGCGGCTCCTCGTTGCTGACAATCCGAGCAGTTGACAGGGCAACTAGCCAAAAGAGAATTGAGTAGATCAGATAAACAAAGTAACCCAGCCGAACAGTGGCGGCTTTTTGCGCCAGAAGCGGCAGCATTACCTCAGCCGGATCACCTAGACTTTGAGGCCAGTTAATCGCGCTGCCGAGAATAGCCATAGGCACAAAAAGCAGCAGACTTTCAAGAATTAGCGCCCATCCTGCGGTGCGGTAGAGAGATTTCTTAGACTGAAAAGAGAAGTTTTCTTGCCTGTGAACCATAGCGGTTATGCTCAAATTGTTCTACAGGTCAAACTATGCAGTCTGACGTAACGTTAGAGTCAACTTGATCGCGGCAAGACTTTTCGTTCTCATTCCAGGGGCTTGCTTATGCTCAGAATTGGCGATTTTTCACGATTAGCCCAAGTGTCAGTCCGAACCTTGCGGTATTACGAGGAATTGAGCTTGCTGAAGCCCATAGAAGTCGATCGCTTCACGGACTACCGCTACTACTCAGTCGATCAACTGCCTCGGCTCAATCGCGTTTTAGCCCTCAAGGATTTAGGGTTCTCCCTCAATCAAATTAAAGACTTGCTAGACAGCGACCTAACCCTACTTGAATTGCGCGCAATGTTGACAGTTAGGCAAGCTGAAATCGAGCAACAGCTTCAAGAGGGAATGACGAAATTGACGCGGGTTGAGGCACGGCTCAGACAAATTGAGCGCGAAGGTAAATTAGCGGACTACGAAGTCGTACTGAAGCGAGTGGAACCGAAAGTCGTTGCGGCAACTCGCCAAATTGTTCCTACCGTAACAGCCATACTTCCGTATCGGGGGAAGATGTATGCAGAGGTCTATACCTGGCTCAATCAGCATCGTATCAAAGCAGGTGAGCCAGAAATGGCAATCTATCACAATGCTGAATATACAGAAAAGGATATTGATATGGAAATGGCGGTAGCGATCGATCCAGCAGCAGTTCCGTCTGCCCTGTATCCCCTGAAGGAACAAGTGTATTTTTATGAATTACCCCTAGTTCAAACGATGGCTAGTCTCACTCGCTATGGCAAACTCAGCGATATCGGACAAGGGTTAATCGAATTATTCACTTGGATGGGTGAAAACGGTTACTCTGCGGACGGAGCCTACCGAGAAATTCATTTATTTGGGCGCGAGTTTGAACAGGTTCAGGATCAGTGGGAATGTAATCCCCAGCTTGATTTTGATGCTGTCGTTGTAGAACTGCAAATTCCAGTTAAACGTTTGTCCTGAAGAGACCTGAAGAGAAAAGACATAGAGAACTCACTTCACAAGCAAAATTGTGATTTGAAGAAAGTCTAAAGATTTGCGTGTGGCAAGATCAGAGTAGTGACGAACCGCCTAGCCTTCCGTATCTAGCCTTCCGTGTAGAGTTCCCTATGGCAGACCGACCTGTTTCAATCGCGCAGCACTATCACAAACGCACGAAATATCATCCGGCTACTCTTAAAGACATCGATCTAGATTGGTCAAAGCAGCCCAGTCCTTTCAAGGAATATAAGATCGGTGCAGCTTTCGATTTAAAGCCCTATTTAACCGATAAGCCGGATAAATCCGTTCATGTTGATGAAGCTGCGGGGAGTCGCCTTGCTGAAGATCAGAGCTGGCGGCGACTTTCACGGCTGCTGTTCCACAGCTATGGACTCACGGTTAAGATGGCGACCCGCATGAGCGGTGAGATGATTTATCTACGCGCCTCTCCTTCGGCGGGCGCGCTTTATCCTGCCGAAATTTACTTAATTTCTAGAGGTACGCCTCTCTTAGCCGCAGGACTCTACAGCTATCAGGCTCAAAGCCATTCTCTGCTCCGCTTTTGGGATAGCGAGGTGTGGTCAACCTTGCAAGATGCCTGCTTTTGGCACCCTACTCTAGATCAAACCCAACTCGCGATCGTTGTCACCACTCTATTCCATCGATCAGTCTGGAAATACCAGGATCGCGCTTATCGTCGGATGTTCCTAGACACGGGACATTTGTTGGGCAACATTGAGCTGGCAAGCGCCATCAACGACTATCGCCCCCACTTAATTGGCGGATTTATGGATGAAACCGTGAATCGGATGCTCTACCTCGATCCTGAGCAGGAAGGGGCGATCGCCGTGCTAGCCCTTGCCGATCGCCTCAATATCCGCGAAAATCTGCCGTTGGCTCCTACCTGTCTGCCGTCAGTTCGTCAAATGACCTATCCCAAGCTGCCCGATGGTGAGCTATTGCCCTATTTTCATAAGGCGACGCAAATTCCTGCCACCCAAGATGCGCCTTCGCTGAAAAAGCTGATTGAGAAGCAGACCCTCCAAGTGGCAACGACGAGTCAGGCAGACCAGTATAACTTTCCTTTTTGCCTAAAAGTTTCGATGAATCATGCTGTTCCTGCGCCGTGGGGAGAGAATTTAGCGGAGCTGGCCAGCACAATTTTAAAGCGGCGATCGACCCGTGCTCTGAGCGGGGCAAGCCTGAGCCTGGATGAACTCAAAACGCTGTTAGACTTCACCTACCAGCCGCAAAACTATGTAGAACAGGGTCTTGACCCTGCCCCTGACTATTTTGATCTGAGCCTAATAGAGACTTTTATTGCAGTTTCAGGGGTTGATGGTCTGGAGGAAGGCTGCTACTACTACGCGCCCAAAGCCCAAGAGCTGCGGCAAATTCGGTTCAAAAACTTTCGGCAGGAGCTGCATCGGCTGTGCCTAGGGCAAAATCTGGGACGCGATGCAGGGGTGGTGCTGTTCCACACGGCGGATTTGAACAGAGCCACATTGCAGTATGGCGATCGCGTCTATCGCTATTTGCATATGGATGCAGGGCATTTAGGGCAGCGGCTGAATCTAGCGGCAATTCGGTTAGGCTTGGGGGTGAGCGGCATTGCCGGATTTTTTGATGATGAGGTGAATGAGGTGTTAGGCATCCCGATCGATGAAGCGGTTTTATACATCACGACGCTGGGGCGACCCCGCCGTTGAGATCTGAAGCGGCATTGCCGCAACCGGAATTGCTTAATCTGGGTATGAATTTTTTTTGAAAGGGTCACTTTGCGCCCCTTTCAAAAAAAATTCATACATGAAATCAACAACACCCCGCCACCCAAGAGCAGCGTTAGGCTAAAATCATGAATCCAGCCAACATCAGAACCAGCCGCGTCAGTTGTGCCCTGGAAACGGGAGAAGCCAAGCTGTGGGTTTTGCTGGTCGGGGTCAATCAGTATCAGGAACCGTACTTTTCAGACTTGTCCTATCCAGCGTTGGACTGTCGGGGGTTGGGCGAGGCGATCGCCTTAGCAACGCAAACTTTTCCCAAAAAAGCGGTGTGGCTCTATCACGACGCATTTGAGCAGCACTCGCGAGAACAGCGTCTACAGCCATTAGTCCAGCCTCCTGATCTGCAAACCGTCCAGGATAGCCTTAAGCAGATCGTGGCAGAGGCAAAACCGCAAGATACGGTGCTGTTCTACTTTGCGGGTCATGGCATTCTTGATCCTGATAGTCATCAGGCGGTGCTGTGCCTTGCCAACACCCGTCAAGAGGCTTTAGCTGAAACAGGGCTTAGCGTTCAGGCTCTGCTGATTTTACTGAATCAATGTCCGGCTCATCAGCAGTGGGTGTGGCTAGATGTCTGTCACGGCGGCATAGTCAGTCATGGTGAGCCTGACGGCAAGGCTTCCCGATCGCATCCAGAACAAGATAGGGGCAGGGTGCCCCTAGTCAACCCGACTTCGCAAATCGTGGAGCTATTGCAGCAGCGATCGGCACAAAACGAAGGCTTTTATGCCTTACTCTCTTGCGACCAGGAACAGCAATCTTGGAAATTCCCGGAGCTAGGGCATGGCGTATTTACCTATTTTTTGATGCGAGGGCTGCTGGGCGGAGCGGCAGACGAGCAAGGCGTGATTGGGGTCAATGCCCTGTATGAGTATGTCTACTATCAGACCTTGCACTATGTCGATCAGACCAATCAGCAGTTGCGATTAGTCAATCAGCAAAAGCGGAGTCGGGGCGAAACTCAGCTTCAGCCAGAATACCCGCTCCAGACGCCAAAGCGGATTGGCAAAGGGGGCGGCAGGCTGATTGTGGGTTTTAAGCCAGAGGTGGCTCCTCTGCGGCACCCCCGGCAGGCTTTTATGATTGAGGGGCTGGGTGGCAGCGCGGTAACGCTGTCAATGAGCAAGGTTTTGCGATCGCAAGGGGGCTTTGAGCTGCGCTACTTTCCTCAGTCTAAGACGGGCTGGGCAAAGGTAAAAGATGCAATCGTCGCAGGGCTGCAAGTGAGCAAACTGGCAGGCGATCAATCGAGCAGATCGCTGAGTCCACAAATCAGTGAAGGGCTAGAAGATGCGATCGTGCTGCTCTATCTGCGGGGACGCGTTGCCCATACGGAAACCGGGGAAGCGCGGCTATTGCTAAAAGATGGGGTAGAGATTAGCCGCTCTTGGTTGCGGCAGATGTTGCGGCGATCGCCCATTCCCCACCAAATCGTGATTTTGGATTGCCCCGGCGCAACAGATTTGGGCGAATGGGTAGAAGATTTACAGATTGAGGCGGGTCAGCGCATCGGTCAATGTGTGATTGCGGCAGCATCACCTCTCACCTATCCTGATACTTTTGCCAGCGTGTTGCTAGAGACGCTAATGGCAGCCGATCCCCAGACCGGATTGCCCTGCGCAGGGTGGATCGCCCAAATTGAGGCAACGCTGGTAGGTAACGCGATCGCTCCGCATCTTTGGCTATCGGGCGATCGGGTAATCGAAGTGCTGCCTAACCTCATGGAGCTGCGGCAAGACTCCGCAGAATTTGATTGGGGGATCTGCCCTTACATGGGTTTGAGAGCCTTTGCGGAAGAAGATGCAGCTTTCTTTTTTGGTCGAGAACTGCTGATTCAGCAATTGATTAAAGCGACCGAGCGATCGTTTCTGGCGGTAGTGGGGGCTTCTGGCAGCGGCAAGTCTTCCGTGGTGATGGCAGGGCTGATGGCAGAGTTGCGCCAAGGCAAGCGGGTGCCAGGGAGCGATGCCTGGTGGATGGGCAGCCTGCGTCCAGGAGCGCATCCTGTAGAGGCTCTGATTCAGTGTCTTGCGGAGGGAAATACAGAAGCCGATCGCCAGTATCATCAGCTCCAGCTAGAAGGAATGCTGAATCAGGGATCTGAAGGCTTTGTTCACTGGCTGCGCTCCTGTCCTGAGCCAGTAACGGTGCTGATCATCGATCAGTTTGAGGAGCTTTTTACCCTAGCTTCTGCGGCAGAGCGGCAAAGATTTCTAGATCTGGTGTTGGGCGGATTGGAACATGCTAGCGATCGCTTCAAGCTGATCCTGACCCTCCGCAGCGATTTTATAGCGCTCTGTTTGGAATATCCGGCTCTAGCAAAGCAGCTTCAGGGTTCTAATCTGCTGGTTCCTTCGGTGCTGCATGAAGCCGACTATCGCCAGGTGATTCTGCGTCCTGCTGAGAAGGTTGGGCTAACCGTGCAGCTGGAACTCGTGGAGATACTGTTGCAGGATCTCCACGGCACTAGAAGTTTGCCATTGCTAGAGTTTGTTTTAGAACAACTCTGGGAGTTGTGTATTGCAGACAAGCGTATTGCAAACCAGCATGTTGCAGGCGAACTGACTCTTCAGGCATACCAACAGATTGGAGGATTAAAAGGCGCACTAGACCGCAAGGCTCAGGCAGTTTATGACAGCCTTGATCCAGAGGCTCAAGACTGCGCTCAATGGATTTTTCTGTCGCTGACGCAGTTAGGCGAGGGCACCGAAGACACTTGCCGTCGCGTCATCAAGTCCGATCTGATCGTTGAAAAGTATTCAACAGCACTGATTGATCGCACCTTGCAAGCCTTAATCGCCGCTAGGCTGGTGGCTGTGGCAACAGATGCAGTAGATGCAGCTAACCCAGTGATGCCCAACGCAGATTTTATGGATCTGAACAGCACTGAGCCAAGATATGCCGATTCTGAGAGCCTTAATCCCTTTGCTCCTAAATCAGATATTGCGGCTCTGTCACTGCCAACGACCTCAATCGAAATGGTTCACGAAATTTTGATTGGGCAGTGGTCTACTCTGCGCGAATGGCTGGAGGTGAGCCGCGCCAGAGGGCGATCGCAGCGCCAGATTAAGCGGGCTATGGATCAGTGGCGGCACAGCGGTCAGCAGCCAGAGTCCCTCTTGCACGGCATCCGGCTAGATGCGGCTGAAGAAATTTATGCCAATCCTACCCAGACTCTATCTCCAGAGGTGCAGCAGTTTATTGAAGCAGGTTTAGAGAAACGTCAATCTGCCGAACGTCAGGCTCAAAAGCAGCTCAAACAGGCAAAACGAACAATCGCCCTCGCGAGCATTCTGGGAGCTGCGGCATTGGGGCTAGGAATTTTTGCCTACCTGCAACGGCAGCAGTCCTTGATCCGCGAGATCAAAACCCTGAACGCCTTGTCAGAGTCGCAGCTTTTGAGCAACCGATCGCTAGAGTCGCTGACAACTGCCCTTGAGGCAACCCAGCAAATGCAGCAGCTAGGCTTCATGGGCGGTGCAGCAGACATAACAACCCAGACGATCGCCACTTTAGAACAGTCTATTGAAGCAACCCAGGAGCAAAATCGGCTGGAGGGGCATACCCAGTCGGTGAACAGCCTCAGCGTTAGTCCAGACGGTCAGATGATTGCTTCAGGCAGTGATGATACCACGGTGCGGCTTTGGCGATTGGATGGAACGTCCCTTGGCACTTGGCAAACTTCGGGGCGGGTGCGAGCTGTAGAATTTAGCCCAGATGGACAAACGGTCGTGACTGCCAGTCTTGAAGGGGAGACTTCGGCGATCGCCCTGTGGAACGTAGCAGACGGCAAGGTGCGGCTCAGGATAGACGTGCCTGACCAGATTAGCAGCCTTGTCTTTAGTCCAAATGGCGCATTTTTGGCGGCTGGGGGGCATGATGGCACGGCAAAAATTTGGAATGCTAAGAGCGGAAGGCTGCTGCGAACGCTGACCGGGCATCAGGGTCAGGTCAATGCGATCGCCTTTAGCCCCGACAGCCGCACTTTGGCATCAGCAGGGGAAGACAATGCCGTTAAGCTTTGGGATATTGTCAAGTCTCAGATGATTCGCAGTTTGGCAAGTCGTCCTGCGGCAATTTACGGCATCGCTTTTAGTCCAGATGGCAAGAGCCTTGCTGCCGCAGGAGATCCGGCGCTACCCGATGGCAATGCTGCCCTAATGCTCTGGGATTTAACGAAAGGAAATCTGGCTCAAGGAGCTTCAGCCAGTGGCACGGCTCAAATCCTGGAGGGACACCGTACCCCCGTTAGTTCTATCGCCTTTAGTCCCGATGGCAAGTCTCTTTTGTCTGCCAGTGGAGACGCAACGCTGCGGCTGTGGCGCGTCCGCGATGGGGCATTCATTCAGGCGCTCAAAGGGCATAGCAGCGCCGTGTTGACTGCCCGCTTTAGTTCAGACGGCAACACCGTATTTTCGGGTGGCGCTGATAAAACTGTGCGATCGTGGGACATTCGATCGCTTCAGCCGCCGACGGATAGTGCCTATGCCTTAAGCCTTAGTGCCCGCACCTTTGCTCTAGCGGGTTGGGATGGCACCATTCGCGTTTGGGATCAAGATAAACTTCAGTTGATTAAGTCTTGGGAAGGACATAAAACATCCATTTCGGCTCTGGTCTACAGTCCGGATGGCAGCCTCCTAGCCTCTGGTGGCGATGATCCAACGATTAAACTTTGGGATGCTAAAACTGGGGAACTGGTGCGATCGCTTATAGGACACAAAGCCCGCATCAACAGTCTCGGCTTTAGCCCGATCGACAATCTGGTCATTTCCGGCAGCGATGACCAGACGCTGAAGTTGTGGAACCTAACGGATGGTCGGATGATTAGCAGCTTTAGCACCGCACCTGACAGCGCCAGCAGCGTTGCCTTTAGCCCCGACGGCAGAATTCTGGCGATCGGCGGATACAGCAACACCGTCAAGCTGTGGCGAATCGATGGCACGCTGCTACAGACGCTCACCGGACATAGTTTGGCAGTAACAGCGATCGCCTTTAGCCCTGATGGCAATACCCTAGCCTCTGCAAGCTGGGACAACACCATTAAACTCTGGCGGGTTCAGGACGGCACGCTGCTACAGACGCTCACGGGGCACCAAAATGGTGTAACCAGCCTCGCCTACAGTCCTGATAGTGCCACTCTAGCATCTGGGGGTGCAGACCATGCCCTCAAGCTCTGGAATGCCGAAACAGGCGCCTTGATCAAGACTCTCATCGGACAATCTGATCCCGTTCTTAGCCTCAGCTTTAGCGCAGATGGCAAAACGATCTTCAGCGCTAGCGAAGCTACAGGATTTCGCTACTGGGATTTGAATGAGGATAAGCTGTTTCGGAGAGGGTGCGATCGGCTCCAAGACTATCTACGAACTCATCCAAATGTGGGCAAAGGCTTGCTCAATAATTGTTCTTGAAGGATTGAAAGTGTTCTTGAAGGATTGAAAGGTGCCGAGTACCCTTCAATCCCTCAAATCACCCAAATCACCCAAAATCCCTAATTTCAGGACGTTTAGAGTCTCAGGATGTTTAGAGTCTTAGGGCACACAGCGATGCTCCAATTAACCCCACTTTTTGGTTCAGAATCACATGCACCGGGATACGTTCGACTAAAGGACGCATTCGCCCTTTATCGTTCATGGCACGTAAGAAAATACCTGATTGCAGCAGCGGCAAGTTTTTGGCAGCAACGCCTCCAGCAATATAGAGACCGCCATAGGGTAAGAGCTTCAGTGCCAGATTTCCCGCCTCTGCACCGTATAGTTCCGCAAAAATTTCCATCGTTTTTTGGCAGAGGTGATCGGCTTGTTCTGTAGCCGCGATCGCAATGACGGCTCCCGGATCAACGGATTTTTCTGCCATGCCTGCCTCTCGTTCCCAAGTGCGAATGGCTTCAGCAACCTCCGGTGATTCTGTCATCCCCTGGCGATCGCGCAAAAACTGATAGATCGCCACAATGCCCATGCCTGATACGACCCGCTCGACGGAGACTCGCGTCAAGCTCATCTTGTCACGCAGATATTTCAAAAGCTGAAACTCTAGCTCGTTACGGGGCGCAAAATCAGTATGTCCACCTTCAGTACCATAGACGTGATGACTGCCGTTGGCTTGAGGAATCAGAAACCCCTCGCCCAAGCCCGTCCCTGCACCAATAATGGCGATCGGCGCATCGGTTTGAGGCTCTCCCTCCTGAAGCGTGCAGAGATCGGTGGAGCCTAATCCGGCAATGCCGTAGCCCACAGCTGCAAAGTCATTCAGCAAGCTAATCTTGCGCATCCCTAAATCTTGCTGGAGCTGCTCACCGTCCAGCAGCCAAGAGAGGTTGGTTAAGTTGCAGGTGTTGTTGACCACGGGACCTGCGATCGAAAAACAGGCTTTTTCGGGTGTAGGCGTTTGCCCTATTTCAAGAGTGGCTTCTTTGAGAAACTGCCGCACGAGCGGCGTTAAGCTCGGAAACTCAGCGCTGATGTAACGTTCTTCAAACAGGGGCTTGAGCCGAATGCCCGTCTCTGTAGGTTCAGCATTTACCAATCGGAGAATCGTTTTGGTGCCGCCCGTATCGCCTGCCAATAATTGCGCCATGTTTCCAGGAACCCGATATTCACTCATCGTCCTTTCCATCCTGTAAGCCGCCTTCGCGATCGGCAGTATCGCGGATTGACATTGCAATGATTCTTAATTAACCCAGCAATTTTTATCAGCAAGACCGAGAAAATATGAGAGATAGCTGTGAAAATTCTGTGAAGAGGGGCACTGCCCCTTTATCTAAAACCTTATTATTTACAGTTCAATTACCCTTAGCGACGTAATAAATTCCTTAACTCTTTTTAACTTATGGCAGAAACAGGGTCAGCAGAGGAATCAGTAGAAGAGTCAGCAGAGGGGTCAACAGAAGGGTCAACAGAAAAGTTCAGACAAAGAGCTGCTCAATCAAGCTATCCGGCAATTCGATCGCTTCAGGGTGGCTTAGTGGTGTCTTGTCAAGCTCCAAGCGATTCGCCTCTTTATGAACCTAGCGTCATAGCGGCGATTGCCCAGGCATCTGTCCATCAGGGCGCCGTTGGCGTACGAATTGATACGCCTGCCCATGTTGAGGCAGTTCGTCGGAAGGTGAGCGTTCCGATCATTGGGCTTTGGAAGCAGATTTCTCAGTCTGAGGTGCCTAGTGAAGCCCCCAGGCTTGCAGCATCCGGATTTGCAGCGTCCAGATTTGTAGCGCCTAATTTTGGAGTCTATATCACGCCACAGTTTTGTCATGCAGAGGCGATCGCCGCTGCCGGGGCAGACATCATTGCCATTGATGCCACCCTCCGAGACCGTCCGGCTGGTGAAACCGTCGAGTCTCTCATTACCCAAATTCACCAATTGGGCAAACCCGTGATGGCAGATGTAGATACTCTGGAAGCTGCGATCGCGGCGGCAGCGGCGGGGGCAGACTTGGTGGGCACCACGCTCTATGGCTACACCTATGCCACTCGCTCCTTAATACCGCCCGGATTTGATTTGTTGAGCGCACTGGTACAACATCTCAGCCTTCCGGTCTTGTGTGAAGGGGGAATTAGTTCTCCGAGTATGGCAAGACGGGCGATCGAGTTAGGAGCCGATGGGGTTGTGGTGGGCACTGCCATTACTGGTATTGAGGCGCAGGTGAAAGCTTACCGAAATCAGCTAGCCCTTGAGCTTGATTCTTGAGCTTGATTCTTAAGCTTTAATCTTCAAGCTTCTATGAAGCCAAGGCAAGTCTTCAACAAAATATACCTGCCTACTAAGCAAATGCTTAGGAGTTCTGCCTATTTGCGGGAACCCTAGTCATGAAACCAACTCAGAACTTTGCACTTTAGCACTAACGTTTGTAGAAACTTTTTTTGGTAATGCCGAAAAACATTCGCTTGGAACAAGTGATCGCCAGTACATCAACAGCTGTTGTGATTACCGATCCGCATCAGCCTGACAATCCTATTCTCTACGCCAATCATGCCTTTACTCAGATAACAGGCTATGAATTAGCTGAAGCATTGGGCAAAAATTGTCGATTTTTGAGTGGTGTGGATACCGACCCAAGTACGGTTCAACTTCTGAGAGAGGCGATCGCCCAACAGCAATCCATTACCTGTACGCTGCTTAACTATCGCCGAGATGGCTCCTGCTTCTGGAATGAGATCACGGTCGATCCCGTCTTTGAAAATGGAAAACTCCTTTATTTTGTGTCAATGCAGCGAGATGTGACGACCCGCCAGCAGTCCATTGATCTCAAGCTGATGGAGGAGCGCCTACTCTACGAAGCTCTCTATGACAGCCTAACGGGACTGCCCAATCGCGTTTTGCTCATGGAGCGATTGAGACAGGCAGTACAAGCTGCCCAGCAGGGCAATAACATGCTCTTTGCTACCCTGTTTATTGATCTCGATCGCTTCAAAATGATCAACGACAGCTTGGGACACAACGTAGGCGATCAGTTGCTGATTGACATTGCCAAGCGCCTTTCTGGCTGCCTCCGCCCTAAAGATACGCTAGCTCGGCTAGGGGGAGACGAATTTGTCGTTTTACTAGAAGACTTGAACAATAGAGAGAGCGTGACACGGGTCGCAGACCGAATTCAACATGCGCTGACGCTCCCCTTCAGCGTCGAGGGGCATGAAGTTTTCACCGCTGCCAGCATCGGCATTGCTCTCAGCACGACAGGTTACGCCTGTCCAGAAGATCTGCTGCGGGATGCTGACATTGCGATGTATCGCGCCAAGGCTCATGGGCGTGCTCGCTACGAAATCTTTCACCCCAAAATGCACACCCGTGCTGTGACTCTGCTGCAATTGGAAACCGACTTGAGGCGATCGATCGAACGACAAGAGCTTCAGCTTTACTATCAGCCGATTATTTCGCTCCGCACTCGGCAGGCGATCGGCTTTGAAGCCCTGATTCGCTGGCAGCATCCCATACGCGGCATGGTGTCGCCGAGTGAGTTTATCCCGATCGCTGAAGAAACAGGGTTGATTGTTCCGATTGGCGACTGGGTACTGCGAGAAGCCTGCCGACAGATGCAAACTTGGCGACAAATGTTTGCCGATCGCCATCCACTCATGATTAATGTCAACGTTTCAGGTAAGCAATTTAGCCCTCATCTGACTGAGCAGGTCAGCCAAATCTTGCGAGATACTGAGCTAGATCCACGCCAGCTGAAGTTAGAAATCACTGAAACTCTGCTGATGGAGAATGCTGAGTATGCTGTAAATAACCTAACTCAGCTTCAGGGGTTGGGTATTCAGCTTGCGATCGATGACTTTGGCACGGGCTATTCTTCCCTTAGCTATTTACATCGCTTGCCCATTGATACGCTCAAAATCGATCGAGCGTTTATTAGTCGTTTGGATACTGATGGAGAGCAGTTGGCGATTGTCCGGACAATCATTATGCTTGCCTGGAACTTGGGTATGGAGGTCGTGGCAGAAGGGGTAGAAACCTCAAAGCAACTTGCCCAACTTCATGCCTTGCGCTGCGAATATGCTCAGGGCTATTTCTTTTCTAAACCTCTAGACACTCAAGCTGCTGAGCAGTTCATTCGATCAGAACAGCTAGCAGAACTCCAGAGAGCAACAGAAATTCCGTCTTAAGATACTTTTGGTGGTGCAAGGGGCGCGTCCCCGAAAGTATTCCTGTCCTGGCCTCGCTGTTTACAGCTATAAAACGGGCTTTGCATACAAAGAGTGGATGGCTTATTCAGGAATAAACCATCCACTCTTTGTATGTGACATCTGTGTGTCAAATGTGTGTCAAAACTTCAAGTATGATACTCCTGAGCGCAACAGCTTAGGTGCAACATCTCAAGGGCGATCGCTCTATTAGAATCAGCCGCTCCAATGACTTCCGTGAAGAAGCTTAATCTTCAAAGCCTTCGTCTGAGTCGAGCTGCTTAAGCCGAATATGTTTTCGTCCTAGGGAGATTTCAAATTCATCCCCCGGCTTCAAATCCATTTGCTTGGTGTATGCCGCTCCAATTAGCAAGTTGCCATTTGCTTGAACCGTGATGCGATAGCTTGCACTTCGCCCTCCACGCCCATTGCTGCTGTGCTTGCCATCTACATCAATTTCCTTGGCTTCTAGAAGCGCACTCAAGAACTTCATCATATTGACTCGTTCTACACCATTCTTTGTAACGGTGTAGTAGCCGCATTCTTTGGCCTTTTCTTCCTTGCTGAGGCTCTCTAGTTCTTTAACCTTTGCAAGGAGAGCTTCACCTAACAGCGGCTCAATTTTTTTCTTCTTACTCATTAGCCTGAATCTATATCAATGATGAGAAATCTGTACATTGTCTTGTAATCTAAGATTTACAGTAAAGCTTTATTTCTTTGCTCTACGATACATCTCTTGGAACTATACTACCCTGACTCGATACTTTTTCGTCTAGTTTAGATTATTTTATCTAATTTAGATAAAAGACTATTCAGCTCAAACTAATTTTGTTGGTTAGCGTTGGTGATTAAACCCTATTAGAAATTGCAATTTAACCTGTTGAACCAACGGGCAATTGAAGTATGTTTATAGAGTTGGCAACTCAGGAATGAGTCAAATCAATCGTTTCTTAACTGAATCAGTCAGACAGATTGATAAGCGTACCCTTTAAACTCGATGAATGGAGGAAAAACTGCTAATTCAACCGAATGAAATTAACGACTCGTGGACATTACAGCGTTAAGGCGTTACTTGATTTAACTTTACAACCGCGATCGCAGCCCACTTCAGTCAAAGCCATTGCCAAACGCCAAGATATTCCTGCTCCCTATTTGGAAAAACTGCTGATTGAATTACGACGAGCAGGTTTAGTCGAGTCAGTGCGGGGCGCACAGGGGGGATATAAACTGGCGCGATCGCCCGCCGACATTTCTCTAGGGCAAATTCTGGAGTCGGTGGGCGAAACCGTCGAGCCTCTTCCTCGTCATATCCCGGAAGCAGAGCAAGCAGGAGATTGGGTAACACTGACGCTCTGGCGTCAACTGCATCAGAAACTCAAAGATGTCCTGTATAGCATCACGCTGGAGGATCTTTACTTTGATGCTAGGAGTTGGCAAGCGACTCAGGGAGACTCTACAAGCTTTGTGGTTTGAGGACTGATTCAAAACTGCGCGGCACGGAAAAAGCTAGCGGCTAAAATTGACAATTGCCTGTTTTTTTGTGAAGATAATAGACTGGTCACTCTGCTCGGATCAGGTTTTGGGTCTGTTCACTTTTCAGGCTCTATTCAAAGTGCTTTTCTAGATTTACCTAATCTGTCAGGCTACCTGTACGGCAACTATCTAGGGCAAGTTCATGGCATACGCGATTATTGAGACAGGTGGAAAGCAGCTACGGGTCGAACCCGGTCGCTTTTATGATGTAGAGCGGCTTGCGGTCGATGAGGACGCATCTGTAACCATCGATAAGGTTTTTTTCATTGATTACGATGGCGAGTCCTCTGTGGGTCAGCCTTTCGTAGAGGGTGCCACTGTAGAAGGCACTGTCCTGAGACATATGCGGGGTCGTAAGATCATCGTCTACAAGATGCGCCCTAAAAAGAAAACCCGCAAGAAGCAAGGGCATCGCCAAGAGCTAACTCGGCTGATGATCAACTCTATTTCCGTGGGGGGCGAAGTTCTTGCAAGTGCAGATGCTTCCGCACCTGTTTCTGCAGAACCACCAGAGCTTTCCTTTGAGGAAGCGTCTGTTGAATAAGATTTGGGCTAGCTGGGCTTTGGCTAGGGTGGAAGATAACGTTAGTAAGGGGTAGGAATTCACATGGCTCATAAGAAGGGAACGGGTAGTACTCGCAACGGACGTGATTCTAACGCTCAGCGACTTGGTGTTAAGCGGTACGGCGGTCAAGTTGTCAGAGCTGGAAATATTTTGGTGCGGCAGCGGGGAACCAAAATTCATCCGGGTTCAAATGTCGGGCGGGGCAGCGATGACACGTTGTTTGCTTTAATTGACGGGATCGTCACATTTGAGCGCCGAGGCAAGAACCGCAAGAAGATCAGCGTCTATGCTGCTGCTATGGAATCCATTGTGCCTGTTGCAGAAGTTGCAGAAATCGCGTAGCTGTTCTGGTGCATGGTATAGGCAATAGACCGTTTGCAAATTAGGTTTGGTAGGAGCACAACTCACCAAACCTAACTTGCTAAAGGTTCAATGTAGTGAGTCAAGAGCGAAGCCCATAAAGCTTCGCTCTTTTGTCATCGGGCATCAGTCATTAGGCATTAACTTAAGGAATGTGTCTAGATCGGTGAATGATCCTGCGTAAGTCAAAGTTGGGACGTCATAGCCCTTGAGGCTAACGGTGTGTTGCTTGAATAGATCGGGACTAATGCCTGACTCTGCTAGATATTGATAGGTTGTTTCTCCTAATGCAATATCTGAGCCAATTTGCTTCGTCGAAGACTCTAGTCGGAAAGCAGCGTTGACTGTGTCGCCCAGAGCCGTGTAATCGGGGCGATCGCCTGTTCCTGTATTCCCTACCATGGCGTATCCTGTGTTTAACCCAGCACCAATTTGGAGGGGAAAGGGCAACGGATAGCGTTCATGAAGCTGACTGGTCATCTTGTGCATAGCGCTAAGGGCGCGGGTGATGCGCACCATCTCTTCGGGGCTAATTCCCTGCGCACCGTGAATCCAGACTGCCATGACGGCATCGCCAATATACTTATCAACCCAGCTTCCATACTCGCGGATGATTTCTCCAGCGCAGCGAAACCAGGTGCCAATCACTTCAGACAGCAATTTCTCATCGATCTGACGCGTCATCCCGGTAAAGTTGCGGATATCAACCACTAGAACCGAAATCAGCCGACGGACATGCAGTGTAGCAGTTGCCGTAAACTCTTGAGAGTCTAGCCCAACGGGGGAATGATTCAGATGTTCAGTATCGGGTGTATAAAACTCTAGTTCAGTTTGCCCAAAAGTAAGGCGATCACCATTTTGCAGCGTCACAGGAACACTTACCCTTCTGCCATTGACAAACGAGCCGTTGCGGCTGCCTAGATCAATTAGGTAAAACTCCCCCGTCTCCATGCGTTGCAGCATGGCATGGTTGCGCGAAATCCAGCGATCGGGCAGCACAAAATTATTGTCGTCTCCTCTCCCGGCAGTCCAGCAGCTACTGCCCACTAACGAGAGATAGCGGCTCCCAGATTCAGTTCGCAAAATTAGATGGGGAACGGGTTGTGCAGTTGCCACACGTTGAGAAACCATTCGTGTCTCTGGCTAGGTAGTATCCTGACTCGATTCAACGCAAAAAGCGCGAACGTTCAGCTAATGCATGATCAGCTCTTGCATTATAAAGAGGCTTTGTCTGAAATGAACTCCGGATGAATTACTAAATTCTTAATATAGAAGAACTAATGTATCCAGTCAGTACCGCTAACCCAAAGTTCATTTTTAATCAGACAAGCTCTGTAAAGCTTAACTTACTCGATGCCTTAACACGCATTAATCTAGCCGCAGACTGACCCAGCCATAGGTAAATTATGATCACCCATAGATTCGAATTATTTCCATCATGTCCTGACCCTAGACGTAGGTTGCCGCTAGCCAGAAGAGACCATCTACCAAAATTGTGCTGAAGACTGCGCCACTGAACCCCCACCAGTGTAACTGTTGCGACCGCAGAGGCAGACTGCTGGCAGCTATCAGCACCAGAGCCAGAGCGATCGCACATCCAATTCCCCAAGGAGTCTGAATCTGAATAATGGCGCTCTGAAAAATAGGCTGAACTAAATCCGGCTCTGCCTTCATGAGCTGCCGCCATTGAGGAATAAGATTAACTAAGAAAAAGTAGATATCTGTGATGGATGTGCCGAAAAGCGAACCCAGATAGAACCAGTTGCCTACCTTATCTCGACCCATCATCAAACTGAGCCAGGCGAAAGGGAGACCGATCGCTTCCACAGGTAAGTGCAGCAATGGCTCCCAGCGCAACCAGCCCCAGTAAACTGAGCCAGCCAGCCATGTCCAGGTAAACCCTAGTAACAAATCTCCCCATAAAGCCGTCTTAGGAAGGCTACGCAGATGCAGACTGAGCCAGAGCCAGCCAGCGGTCATGCCTAAGCTCAGCCAAGGGAAAACCCTTACCAGAGGAGCCTGAAAAAAGACGGGAACAGCCACTAAAAAAATTGCGGCAGCAAATACTAGACGGGCTTGATGAATGCGATCGCCCTTCTCATCCCTGGAAGACCGTGCGGGCTGTAAATCTAAAGCATTTGAGTAGAGGTCTTTAGAAAAAGGGATAAAGGAAGACAAAATTTTCTAATAATCTAGTTCAACTTTCTTAACATAGCATAGATATATCCCCTGGGGGGGCATATCTATCTCCGTATCTTATCCCAACTTAGATCCACTGCTTAATAATTTCTGGACTGACGATAAAACTTTTCTAAAGAAGAGGATAAGGGATAGACTTGCCTCCGGGTAAACTCCTAAGCTGTGGTTCAGCGCGTCAATTTCAGATTAGACCGCAGCGGCGATTAGGCTGATGATGATTAGAATGTGGCAAAATCCTGCTCCCAATGCCCCGAATCGATGCCAGACTGATACATCTCAGGCTGATACACTAACGACCTGCTAGGTAACAACGTGAATTTAATTCAAGAAATATTTCGAGCGATCGTCTTAGGAATCGTCCAAGGCATTACTGAATTTTTGCCCATCAGCAGCACCGCTCACCTGCTGGTTTTTACCAAGATTTTTGGCTGGACAGATGTGGGACAAAAATACTTTGTGGACGCTATCCAGTTCGGCAGTGTGATTGCCGTGGTTTGGTACTTCTGGTCAGATATTCGGCAAATTTTGACCGGGGCTTGGACAGCCTTCCAGCAAAAGGACTGGCAACGAGAAGAATGGAAACTGCTGGTTGGCATCACAGTCGGCACTATTCCAGCTTTGGCAGTTGGTTTTCTGCTCAAAGATATTTTGCCAGAAAGCATCCTGGTAATTGCCATCATGTCGATCGCCATGTCGCTTTTGCTGGCGCTGGCTGAAAAAATTGGCAGCCGGAAGCGAGGGTTTGAGTCACTACAAGTGATTGACGGAGTTCTCGTGGGCTTAGGTCAGATGATTGCTCTACTTCCGGGCGCATCTCGATCGGGTTCGACCTTGACAGCCGCCTTGTTTTTGGGTCTAGAGCGTCAGACAGCCGCTCGATTTTCGTTTCTGCTAGGCATTCCAACGCTGACGATCGCCACCCTTTATCAGGCGAGTAAAGCCTTTACTAGCGTAGACAGCGTTATTGCTCTCATCGCAGGAATTATCTCAACCTTCATTTTTTCATATTTGTCGATCGCGTGGCTGCTGCGCTATCTGCAACGGCGCAGCACCTGGGTGTTTGTCTGGTATCGCTTGGGGTTCGGCGGACTGCTGCTGTTTGGCTTGGCGTTCAATTTGGTTAAGGGTTAGCTTGTTAAAGGTTAACTTGTTAAGGGCGCTTGACCTCACTTTTTAGAAGCGCTTGACGTTGCTGCAACAGCAGTTCATCTAAGTTAGCCAATACTCTAGCCGCTAGCTTCAGAGACATTCGAGCTAACACAGGAAGCTGCGTCATAATGTCGTCGTAGTCGGCGCGGTTGCGGCTAATGCGAAGTCTTGCCAGATCGTTGGCAATCATACGATGAAGTTCATTGCTGCTGCGATCGAAATAATCTCGCACGTAGCGATGCACATCGCCATTTCTAGGTAGATCTAAATCTTGGTGACGCAGGTAATTCCTGGCGCGGATGAATGCGGCATAGTAGGCGCGGCTAATTGTGGAGCGAAGACGGGCTTCTTCACCTGCGATCGAATTTGCAATTCCGGTTAACTCTTCTGCGAGATGCAGGTATTCCGCCCAATTAAAGCTCATATCGGCTCACGGGAGTTTGTTTTAGAAGACTACCATACCCATCAAACTTCCTGAAAATCTATATCAATTATCAGCCGTCCCGCAACGGTTTCTGAGGCTTTGAGCCACCAGTCGCGATCGAGTTCCCAGAGGCGATCGAGTGCATCATCAGCCTCAAGCTGGGTCGTGACGTGAATTACCATTTCGTCATCGTCTGAGGCAGAACCTTGGGGATGCACTAAGACCTCTAGAAACATCGCGGCATCTGGGAATTGGCGATAGACATAGGTAGGCGCTTCCAAAAGCAGAGGAATCACGAAGGCATTCTCCTGCAAAAACTGCCAGATTTCAGACGATCGCTTGAAGTTGTAGATTTGCTCCAACTGTTCCGCCTGTTCGGGAGAAATGCTGTAGCTAGCCGATGAGAGCGTATCGGTCATGCTATCTACCGCTATGGATCTGCCTGAAAGTTGGCAATCCGGGCAAACTCTTTGGGTGACAAACTGGCTCCTCCTACGAGCGCCCCATCAATTTCTGGCTGTGCCATGATGTCATCGACGTTCCCAGGCTTGACAGAACCGCCGTACTGGATCGTGACATTTTTATTGTCGAGCTGACTACGGATTAGCCCAACGATGCGATTGGCCTCTTTGGCATCGCAAGTATCTCCTGTGCCGATCGCCCAAATCGGCTCATAGGCAATCACCAGACTACCCTGATCGACCTCTACCAAATCTTTTTCGAGCTGACTGCAAATCAGAGCTTCCGTTTCACCTGTGTCTCGCTGCTGCTTGGTTTCGCCGACGCAAAGAATGGGAATAAGACCATGTTTCTGTGCTGTCTTTAGCCGTAGGTTGACTGTGACATCAGTTTCACCAAAATACTGTCTACGTTCGCTATGACCTACCACGACGTATCGTACGCCCATTTCAGTCAGCATGGGTGCAGATATCTCTCCAGTGTAGGCTCCTGCGGTTTCCCAATGGACATTTTGTGCCCCTATTCTGATTCGAGTGCCATGCAGATTTCTAGACATGGCGCTGAGCGACGTGTAGGGCACGCAGAGAACAATCTCGCGATCGTCTGGGGTTTCAGCAATTTGATCTAAAAATCCCTGCAAAAACTCTTGGGCTTCCGCCTGAGTTTTATACATCTTCCAGTTGCCAGCAATGATGACCTTACGCACAAGTTGACTCAGTATGCTAAGTGTGAGGGTGGGTAAATGCGGTGAATGACCGCGACCAATACGCAGTTCATGACCGGAATGGCAATGCACGTGATAACAATGCACGTAATAACAATGCACCCTCTAGTCTAAGGCTTTGAGGGTGCAATCTATCAAAGGGGGGTAGAGTGGATTTCGCGGAGCAGATTCAGCATTGATAGATTTTAGGCAAGGCAGCGTTCAATAGTAGCGGTTACAGACTGCGCTAATGCCTCAAAATCGTATCCGCCTTCTAGCCCAAAAAGAATACGGCGCGTGACTTGCAAACAGCAATCGGTCAAAGCTCCGTAGTCCTGAGGCTGTAGGTCGATGTTTGCCAAAGGATCGGACTGGTTTGCATCATAACCCGCGCTGACAATCAGCAAATCAGGCTGAAAGCGCTGTAGAAAAGGAATAATGCTCTGCTCGAAGTGAAGCAAATAATCCTCGATCGTGCTGCCTGACCGCATCGGGAAATTCATCACATTATGATACTTACCGCACTCATGGGCGGCTCCTGTGCCGGGATACTGCGGAAACTCATGCAGCGAGCAAAAAGCAATGTCGGCATGGGATTCAACGATCGCCTGAGTGCCGTTGCCATGGTGCACATCCCAATCGACAATGGCAACCCGCTGGATCTCAGGTTGCTGAAGAGCATAGAGAGCGGCGATCGCAGCATTGGCAAAAATGCAGAACCCCATGCCGCGCTCCGGTAGGGCATGATGCCCTGGAGGACGAGCAGCCACAAATGCAGGTTCTCCCGATTGCAGCACTTGCTCAACGCCATCTAGCCATGCGCTGACTGCCAGCAGGGCTACGCCGTAGCTGCGGGGAGACGCAACCGTATCCGGATCAATGTGACCGCCGCCTGTATCGCTTAGAAGCCGAACAGCCTCGGTGTAGCGATCGGGGTGCACGGCACGAAGGGCTGTGGTTAATCGCTCAGCCTGCGACAAAACAGGGGTAGGGAGCCGCCATTCTAGGCGATCGCTCCAAGGCTGTGCCCTTAATGCCTGGGTAATGGCAGTTAGCCGCCCCGATCGCTCTGGATGATAGGCACCCGTGTCGTGTTCTAGAAACTCATTGGAATAAAAGATTGGGAACTTGCTTGGCATGGATACTCAACAAAACGTTAAGCTATAGGGTGAGGGGAATTGTGCTTTAGTAGCTTTTGCTACAGCGCTTCTGCTGCGTCTTGGGAGACCCACTTTTATCACGCTACTTTTCCTACCACGATATTTTGTTAAAGGCATTGCGGGACATGACTGCACTTAGCTTTGGCTGGCAACATCACTTTGTCAACACTAACAATATTCGTCTGCACTGCGTCATGCAGGGTGAGGGCGATTTGGTCATCCTTTTGCATGGATTTCCAGAATTTTGGTACTCCTGGCGGCATCAAATTCCAGCGCTTGCCCAGCACTTTAAGGTAGTGGTGCCCGATCTGCGCGGCTACAACGACTCTGACAAGCCAGAAAGCGGCTATGACCTAGACACGCTGAGCGCAGATATTAAAGGCTTGATGGAGAGCCTCGGCTATCTTAAAGCTCACGTCGTGGGGCATGATTGGGGCGGGGCGATCGCCTGGAATTTAGCTCAAAAGTTTCCAGAAGCCCTCGATCGGCTAGCGATGCTCAATGCGCCACCCCCACAGCGCTTCGTTCAGGAATTAGTGGGCAATCTGGATCAGCTGCGTCGAAGCTGGTATGTGCTGGCGCTTCAGATTCCAGCTTTACCAGAGTGGCTGATCCAGCAAAACCTCCGGGGCTTTGTCAAAACCCTGTTCCAAGACCAGGCAATTCGCAAGGGCGCTTTTACCGCTCAAGATACCGAAATTTATCAGGCGGCATTAGAGAAACCCGGCGCTCTGTCTGCGGTTTTGCGGCACTACCGCACTCTTTTTTCTCCTCAGACTTGGCTGGCAAACTTAGGGCGATCGCCTGCCCTGATCTCTGCGCCAACGCTGGTGCTGTGGGGGGAGGAAGACTTTTTCTTCAACCGAAAATTGACCGAAGGCATGGAAAGCTTGGTGAGTGCGCCGCTGAAGCTAAAGTTTTTGCCGCACTGTGGTCACTGGGTGCAGCAGGAAGCGCCTCAGACGGTAAATCGGGAACTGCTGGATTTTCTGCGATCGCCCTGACACCTATCCCACGCTCCGAAGAAATATAAATTTCCGATCGTTTTTGAGACAAACTGTTAACAGAACGGAGGAAATCATGGCTGAAGCTCATTCAGAAATTAATTTAGCCGAGTTTATTGACCACTCTTTGCTAGATCCAGCCGCAGTTCCTGAACAGGTAGCGCAATACTGCGAAGAAGCCGATCGCTATAGCTTTGCGTCTGTTTGTGTCTACCCTGCCCATGTTCGGCAGACGGCTGAGCTGCTCTACAAGAAGCGTCCTCAAGTCTCCTGCGTGATTGGGTTTCCCAGCGGAGCTACGACTTCAACCGTTAAGGCTTATGAAGCGGGGGAGGCGATTGAAAATGGCGCAACTGAGCTAGATATGGTCATTAACCTAGGCTTGCTGAAGGCGGGCAAGCTCGACGCGCTGCATCAAGAAATTGCTGAAATTTGTGAGATGGGGCAACCTGTCAAAGCCATCCTGGAAATGGCGGTGCTGAGCGAGGCAGAGGTGAAGATTGCTGCCGAAGCCTGTATGGATGCTGGCGTGGCTTACCTCAAAACTAGCACCGGGTGGCGGGGCGGGGCGACGGTCGCAAATGTTACACTGCTCAAAGCGATTGCTAAGGATCGCGTTGGCATTAAAGCATCGGGTGGTATCCGTACCGTTGAACAGGCGATCGATTTAATTTTGGCAGGGGCAACTCGACTCGGTACTTCTAGAGGGGTTGACCTGATCCGTCAACGCGATACTCTGGAGGGGTGACATGGATAGAGGAATCCGTTTACTAATTAGATTCTGGCTAGGTTCTAGTTCAGCCCCCTGAAGACTTCTTGTCCCCTAAAGACCGTTTGCCCCCGTCCCCATGAGTGGAACTTACAAAGCCCTTGGAATTAACCTCAAAAGCGCTCCGTTAGGAGAGAGCGATCGTCTTTTAACGATCCTCACCGAGGAGTTTGGCTTAATTCGGGCAGTCGCTCCTGGCTCTCGCAAGCATAAGTCTAGCTTGGGGGGACGTAGCAGTCTGTTTGTGGTGAATCATCTGCTGGTTGCCAGGGGCAAAAATCTCGATAAAATCACCCAGGCCGAGAGCCAGGAGTCCTATCCAGGGCTGAGCCAAGACTTGGGTAAGCTCACAGCAGGACAATATTTAGCTGAGTTGGCGCTCATGCAGGCAATGGATGATCATCCGCAGCCAGAGCTATTTTGCTTACTGCGAGAGCATTTAAGTCGCCTGGAAAAGATGCCGAGCGCTACAACGCTTCCTTGCCTGGTGCAGGCTATCTACCATCTGCTAGCGCTTGCAGGGCTGCCGCCCCAGGTACAGACTTGCTGTGTTACCCAGCAGCCGATAACGCCCAATTTCGCAGACCCTGACTGGCGGGTTGGCTTCAGCATTTTTGCTGGCGGAACCTTCCTGCTGTCGGCGATCGATCGTCTCAAGGCTGAGCATCTTGTGCCAAAAGTTACCGGACAAGTTCCTAAACAGACTTTTGGCAACCCCAAAGTGTTGCCATCGTCTCCTAAGCTTTCGCGCCCTGCTGATCTGTACGTTGAAATTGGGGCGATCGAGCTAGATATTTTGCAGCAGTTATCTCAGCCAAATTTGATTCAGGACTGGTTTTCGTCTCATTCGTCTAAGATGCCGACCGTGTCTCGAATTTGGCTGTCGTTAGAGCGGATTTTGCGCCAATATGCCCAGTATCATTACGATCGACCGATTCGGTCAGCGACCTTGATTGATGCCTGTTTTGCCGATGCCCCTCCTGCCTGTGACCCATGATGCGACCCTTTGACTCAGATCTTGAAGCCCTCAATAGGAAGATGCCTATGCCCAGCCATCTAGAGCCGATCGGAGATGCTTTGGGTCGTCATGTTCCTCAGAGAAAACATCCAGGACAGGTCGCGCCAACAGGATTTATGCCCTCAGCGGGAACGCCGCCCTATAAATCGGAGCGGTATCCTGAGCCGTTAGCTAACTCCGATCTGGTTTTGCCAGAAATAAGGAGTGAACGAGTTCCAGGCAGCAATGCTTCAGAATCGATCGAGCCAACTGCCCCATCTGTGGTGGGAGGCGTTGTCCCCCTAGCTGAGTCGATCACAGATCGGCAAGAGTGGCAGGGTGACGCACCTGAGCAAAATGGAAACGGCAGGGGTGACGTAACGCCTGAAACGCTACCCGACTCAGAAGCTGATCTGGAGCGGGGGCTGCTGCCTGTTCTAAAAAACCGCAACTTCCTGAAGCTGTGGAGTGGTCAGGTTTTTTCCCAGCTAGCAGACAAAATTTATTTAGTGCTGATGATTGCCATCATTGCTAGCCGCTTTCAGTCTGCCGATCAAACCATTAGCGGCTGGGTGTCTTCGCTGATGATTGCTTTCACCATTCCAGCTATTTTATTTGGTTCGGTAGCGGGTGTGTTTGTCGATCACTGGCGCAAGCGGGCGGTGCTGGTTTCTACCAACCTACTCCGGGGTGGGCTGGTGCTGAGCTTGCCCGTTTTGCTGTGGATCTCCCACGACTGGGGTGCCTTCTTTGGGATACCTGTCAGCTTTCTAGTGCTGCTGACTGTCACCTTTCTAGTGTCTACTCTGACTCAGTTTTTTGCCCCTGCCGAACAAGCTGTGATTCCGCTGATTGTTGAGCGGCGACACCTGCTCTCAGCAAACTCGCTTTATACCATGACCATGATGGCATCCGTGATCGTGGGATTTGCGCTAGGGGAACCGCTATTGGCGCTGGCGGAGACAGCCATTGCGCCGATCGCTCCACTCCTGCATCTTGCCCCAGACATGGGCAAAGAAATTTTGGTGGGCGGCAGCTATGCGATCGCTGGACTCTTGCTGATCTCCCTCAACACTCAGGAAAAAGCTGTCGATCCCCATGCAGAGTTACCCGACGTCTGGGAAAACATTAAAGACGGTCTGCGCTACCTGAAAAACCACGGCGTAGTGAGGGCAGCCCTGATTCATTTGGTGATTTTGTTCTCCATTTTCGCGGCTTTGGCGGTGCTGGCGGTGCGCCTTGCCGAAGTCATGCCAGAGCTAAAGTCTTCTCAGTTTGGCTTTTTGCTGGCAGCTGGCGGTGTAGGTATGGCGATCGGGGCTGTTTTGATTGGGCAGTTTGGGCAAAAAGTCTCACGGGCACAAATGGCATTGTATGGATCGATCGGCATGGCGATTTCCCTAGCGGCCATTTCATTCTTCACCCATCACCTGTTTCCCACATTGCCTCTGCTGGTGGTGCTAGGAGCCTGTTCAGCGATTACGGGTGTACCGATGCAGACCGCTATTCAGGAAGAGACTCCCGAAGACATGCGGGGTAAGGTATTTGGGCTACAAAATAACGCCATTAACATTGCCTTGAGCTTGCCTCTAGCCTTAGCAGGAATTGCCGAGAACTGGTTTGGGCTGCAAGCCGTGTTTCTAGTGCTGTCAGGTATGGCAATCGCCGGGGGCATTTTGACCTGGACAATGTCGCGATCGCAGAATCATCCGGTAGAACTGTCCAGCAAAATTATCAAAGGCTGACATAAACCACTAAAATCCTTAATATCTAAAAAATTTACCGAATAACGCTTAACTTGAATGCATATTGCGTGGCTTGGCAAGAAATCCCCATTTTGTGGCAACGTGACATATGGTCGGGAAGTGACGAATGCGCTGCTAGATCGGGGATATCAAGTTAGTTTTGTCCATTTTGCCCAGGAAGACGACGACCATCCTGTCACCGCATCTTGGGGAGAATTTCAAGGGGGGGAAGTTCAGGAAGTTCCGATTCCATTTCTCTTTAAATCTCAGATTTATACCATCCCTTCCCTGAAATCGAGCAAAGTACTCACCCAAGCTTTGCGACAGCTTAAGCCAGACATCGTTCACGCCTCGCTGACTCTCTCACCTCTAGACTTTCTGCTACCCGAAATTTGTGAAGAGCTGAACATTCCCCTAGTCGCCACCTTCCATCCACCTTTCGCCCGCAAGCGGCGCAACCTGACTTCAGGAACGCAACACCTGATGTATCAGCTTTACGCCCCATTCTTGGCAAACTACGATCGCGTCATCATCTTTTCTAAAATTCAGCGCGATCTACTGATGCGCTTAGGCATCCCAAAATCTCGCCTAGCGGTCATTCCCAACGGCGTAGACATCGAAAAGTACTCTCCCGGACTCTCGCGCCTAAAGACCGAAATTGGCGCACAGCGCGTCTTCGTCTACCAGGGACGCGTGGCAATGGAGAAAAACGTCGAATCGCTGCTAAAAGCCTGGAAACACGCCGAGATGCGTGAAGACAGCAAACTCGTCATTGTCGGCAGCGGTCCCTTAGCGCCAGCTTTGATGAGCACCTACGGCGAAGACCAAGGGGTTGTCTGGATGGGCTTTATCGCCGACGAGCAGCGCCGCATCGAAATTCTGCGTGGCTCCGATGTCTATATTTTGCCCTCCCTAGTCGAAGGACTCTCCCTCTCCCTCCTAGAAGCCATGTCTTGCGGAGTCGCCTGCCTTGCCACCGATGCCGGGGCAGATGGCGAAGTGCTAGAAACTGGAGCAGGCATCGTCCTCAATACCCACCGCGTTTCCACCCAGCTCCAGACCCTGCTACCCATGTTCCAGGATCACCCCGAACTAACCACACTCCTGGGCAAAAAAGCCCGACAGAGAGCAATCGATCGCTATACCCTTAGCAACAACATCACCAACCTAGAAGAACTCTACCGCCAGGTCTTGCAGCAGCAGCGCGTCTACTCCAGCAATACAGTGTGATGAGATTGTGTAAAACCTCTAAATCCCAAACGCTCGATCGCTCCACCCATGCAAAGCGACTCATGCCGCTCATCTAGCGCCTCATGTGGAGGGGGTGTGGGGGACGCACCCGTCCCCTGCCGGGGGTTTGGGGGAGACCCCCAAGGCTGTTCTAGCTGTTATTGAGGAGCATAAACTAATCTGCCAAAAACTAATTCGCCAAAGACTTCCCTGGAGATTCGCCTGGTGATTCCGTAGAAGACTCATTAGGCACCGCACTAGGCACCGCATTAGGCTCTAACGTAGCCCCCACCCTAGGCGAAGGCAAAGCAGCAGGAGGATTACTCACCCGACGCAACAGCACACGCACATCATAGCGAGTCGTCAGAGAATCCTGCGTTGCACCCGTCACCTGTAGCGCCCGCAACGCACCCACATAAGCCTGATTGTCTGCGGGCAAGATAGGCAGCGGCAGCCCCGTATCTCGGCTGGCAAGTCGATCGCTTGCCATAAAGAAATGCCCATTACCAGACTCAATCGTTTTAGAAGCCGTGCCGCTAAACAGCGGATTGGAGATCAGCGGCTTCGCTGGAGCCGGAACGATCGCACTCCCCACATCCGAGCCGATCGCCAGAAACGCAACATTGCCCTCTAGCCATCCATGAGTCGCCGTCAAGGACGAAAAAGGCGACACCCAAGCGATCGCAGGCTGCCCCCCCACCTGAGTCTCGCTAACTCGAAACTTGTAGCGATCGACCATGACCCCATCCAGCTTCTTCAACGCCTCATCCGCCGCCTTGCGATTGCCCGTCTGCGCCATGATCAACACCCCCGCTTTAGGCGGCGTTGCTGTCTTAGGATTTGCAGCATTCGTGCCCGGATCAGAGATTAGCGCCAGAGAAAATTCGCCATCCATCCAATTGGCAATATCCTGGTCAAAATCCAGCCCCGTGAGGTTATTAAATCCCTGGCGCAGAAACGTAGGATTCAATACGCCACCCGTACCGCTATCGCCAACTTGCTGAGTGTAATTCTGCCAGGTTCGCTTAAAGTCTCCGCCAGAAGCCATCAGCAGGGTTGAGTCAGGCAGCAAACTCGGCATGCGCTGCGCCTTGTTATCCATTGAGTAGCGCACTTTGCTCTCTGAGGGCAACCAGGCGATCGCCTGAAACCTGACCCCCTCCGGCTCCAGATCCATCGCAGTCGCAAAGCCTTTATTGCCCTGCAACAGCGCCAGACCTTGGGGCGGAATCGGCTGATTAGCGTTGTTGGTGGCAACTAAAGTAGCAACAGGCACATTCACGTAAGCCCGCAGTAGGGGAGCTTCAGTTGTGAGCTGTGTAAAAGCCTGCCCATAGCCCGGAGTTCGTGCCACCGAAGGCTTGCCCTTAAACGTATCAATCACCTGCTCGATCGCCTGACTGTCTGAGGCTGCCACCAGGTAGCGATCGCCCACAACGGCAGCAACATAGGCTCTTTCAGCCTTGCCCTGCACTTCTCGAATCTTCACGCCCTTATAGTCGCGATCGACCCACTGCTGTCCCCCAGACACCTTAGGCTGCGCCAGAAGTTCCTGCGCCTTAACCGGATTGGCGATCGGCAGCACCAACACAGTTGGCGCATCTCCCTTCAGCGGATCAGGAGGATAGGGCTGAATCGGCTGAGCCGCCTTGTCGGTGCCAGAAGCTCGAAGCGCTACCGGAGACAAAAATGCCACCGTCATCTCACTACCAACCCAGGGCTTGATGTCGCGCGTGTAGTCTAGCCCGTTTGCCGTTAGGAGACGATCGCGGAGCTGCGTCCAGTTTTTGTTCAAAGCCGCCTCAGTTTCAGGCGTACCAAACTGACGAAGCTGCCGCCACTGCCCCTCGTTGGTGGAGAAAGAGAGCGTGACTGCGGCATCTTCAGGGATGACATCGGCTCCAGTCGGCAGCCCTTCGATCGCAGGCTGCTGAAGCGACCACCAGGCGATCGCTCCTCCCACACCTAAGCCAATCGCTGAACCAACAGCAATCCACACCAGCGGTTTTTGTTTCTTAAGGCTTCTAATCATGGGTTGCGCCAAGGATCAACGCTCGAAAGGTCGGTTGCGATAACACAGATTAGACTATAGACGATCGATCGCCTAATGGGTCAGCGTCTCTAGCTCTAAAAATTTTGGTAGTCCTTAAAATGTAATGATTTTTTATGGGGTAGGCTTCGCCCACCCCATAAAAAATCATTACATGCATACCCGTACCCAAATTTTAAGCCCCAAGATTTTTAGCAGCTAAAAGATGAACACTAACTTGACCTGCCATGCTTCGCCCTGCCGCAAAATTTGAATTTGCTGGATAAATTCCCGGAAGTAAAATCGTCGCTCTGATTCAGATAGATCCAGCCAAAACTGCGGAATAGAAACTGCCTGAGCGATCGCCTTCAGGCTAATGGGCGGTAGCCGAGCTAACTGAGCTTGCAGCGTCGCCATTTCAGTCCGCAGCTTGTATAGGCGCAGGTCGGCAGTCTCGCGATCCAAAATGCCGTTCGTAACTAGCTCAGGCAACTGCTCGATAATGGCTTGCTTGGCAGTAACTTGAGCCATGATTCCCTGCTTAATTCCTTCCATATCAGGCATAGTCATTCCGGCAACGGCAAGGGGCAGCTCTCGGCAGATTTGTTGAATCGTGCAGTCCAAAATTTGGGCATAGGCGATCGCTTTACATTTACTCAACTTTTTGCACTTGTTTTTGAACTCAGCATTCTTGCTTAACTCAGCATTCTTGCTCAACTCAGAATTCTTGCTCAACTCAGGATGAATTGGGCTATGCTCAGCAGAGCCTAGACAAGCCACAGGACGCAAATAAAGATACTCCTGTTTCCGTCGCGGAGTCGTAACTCGGCTCACTTTCATGGGCGACTGGCAGGTGCCGCAAATCACTAGCCCTGAGAGCGAACGAGGCGCGCTAGCCGCACGCGGCGGCATTCGTCGATTGCGGCGGATAAGGCGATCGATCTGAGCTGCCTCATCCCTAGAGAGAATCGGCGTATGGGTGTCTTGAACAACATCGCCATTGTGGTAGACCAAATCGCCGCGATAGACCGTGCTAGTCAGCCAGCGCTTGCCCGTGGAAACCGAAATTTTTTTGCTGTACTTCTTTTGAAGATAGCGAACGCTGCCCCGCAAGGAGCCGTACAGCAAGAAATGCTCAAAGAAATCTTTGACAATTGGAGCCGTACTGCGATCGAGGGCATAGCGGTCTTTGCCCCGACGATAGCCATAGGGGGCTTTTCCAGGCGGCGGCAAAGCCTTGATCCGGTTACGGGCATGACCGCGCCGCAAAATCTGGCTATGCTGACTATTTTGCAAGACTTGTAGCAGCTTCAACAAGTCCGATCGCTTGAGCCACTCCTCGGAACCCATCTTTTCATCCAAAACAATAAGATGGATATGCAGCGCTTCCAATTCGCTGAGGCGATCGCTCACGTCTGACACTGAATCGCCTAGCTCCGCCAACTGTCGCACCAGCACATAGGCTCCGGGTCGCGTGCGGCAGTCTTGAAGCAACTGATGCAGCTGATGGCGATCGCCCAAATCCTGATAGCTGCGATCGATTGATCGTCCCCATATTTCCATATCTGGCGGAGATTCCAGTAGAGGTTCGCTGTAGGAGTAAGCCAAGACAGGCTCAAGGTCAGGATTCATACAACCCTCTTAAACTTTCAAGTCGTATGTTTCGACAAAAAACTTGTTGTACCCAGCTTCTTGACATATTTTTTGATTCATTTTTAGTTCACAAAGAAGGCTCTGTTCGATCGCCTGATGAATTGTGATAATTAATACAGAACAAAACAGTTCAACATCTGAAACTCTTGAAATTCAGTAGATTAAATAACCTAACAAAACAAGCTTTCTATGAACATGAGTTAAATCTTTGTAAGTTTAAAAGTTATTTTTAATCATGCCGCCGTGGGCTTATCCGAGGTCAAACCTCTCAATCTTAGTTTGTAGCCAGTCTTAACTTGTAGTCAGTCGTATCAGTAGTATATGTTCTACTTAACAGCCACTATTTAAGAAAGCTTGAGAACGCAAAACTGCCAGAGTGCAGTTTTAACCGAGTAAAAATCATAGAATTATCAAGATAATCTTGCCAAGGCAGACTATGAGTTCAACCCTTCAATCCTCAGACGACGCTTCCCGCTCCGGTACGGCAACAGAGGAAAAAACCCGCGAGGAAGCGCCAGCCTCTACCTCTGATTTGTTCTTGCGTCATCGCCTCAGAATTGTAGAAGACTTATGGGAGCTGGTGCTTCACCAGGAGTGCGGTCAGCAGTTGGTTGATTTGCTAGGGCAACTGCGCTCTATCTACACTCCAGAAGGACAGGCACCTGAAAAGACGGAGCTAGAGGCTCTAAAGGTGGTCGAAGGGCTGGATTTGAATGAGGCAATTCGGGCGGCTCGCGCTTTTGCTCTCTACTTTCAGCTGATCAACATTGTTGAACAACACTACGAACAGCGGGGCCAGCAGCAGCAATATCGCGCTGCCTACGAGCAGGTTGCCCCGGTAGCGGGTTCCTCAGTATTTGACGCGACTCACCCCCTGAATACCGATGAGCCTGAAGACTCGCCACAGGTTGAACTACTGAAGAAGAGCCTGCAAGATTCCCCTGGCAACCCACAAGCCAACACCCTACAAACGCTCTTCCCCAAGCTGCAAAAGCTAAATGTGCCACCCCAGAAGATTCAGCATCTCATTGACAACCTAGATGTGCAGATGGTGTTTACGGCACATCCAACTGAGATTGTGCGTCACACCATTCGAGACAAGCAGCGCCGCATTGCAAAAATCTTGCGCCAGATTGACCAGGTTGAGGAGAGCTTGCAATCCCTCGGTCTCAGCTCTTCTTGGGAAGCTGAAGACTTAAAGGATCAACTGACGGAAGAGATTAGGCTTTGGTGGAGAACTGATGAGCTACACCAGTTTAAGCCCACGGTTTTAGACGAAGTAGACTTCACCCTACACTACTTCCAGGAAGTACTGTTTGACGTGATCCCGCAGCTTTATCATCGCTTCTGTCGGGCTTTGAAAAGCACCTATCCGCTGCTGCGTCCTCCCAAGCACGACTTTTGCAGCTTCGGCTCTTGGGTGGGTTCCGATCGCGATGGCAACCCCTCGGTCACGCCCGAAATCACCTGGAAAACGGCGTGCTACCAGCGGAACTTGGTGTTACGCAAATATATTCACTCTGTGAAGCATCTGACCACGCTTTTGAGCCTGTCACTGCACTGGAGCGATGTGCTGCCGGGGCTGTTGGAGTCTTTAGAGCAAGATCAGGCGCAGATGCCAGATATTTATGATTCGCTCGCCATTCGCTACCGTCAGGAGCCTTACCGACTGAAGTTGGCATACATCCAGAAACGGCTAGAAAACACCCTCGATCGCAGTCTGGAACTCTACGAAGGCGATTATGCTCAGGGCAATCTGCCCGATGCTGATCCGAATCTAGTGTATCGATCGGGCGATGAGTTCATGACTGAACTTCAGCTCATCCACCATAACCTTAAGGAAACTGGGCTGAGCTGCAAGGATCTAGAAAATCTGATCTGCCAGGTTGAGATCTACGGCTTTAACCTAGCGCATCTTGATATTCGGCAAGAAAGCACTCGCCACTCAGACACTCTCAACGAGGTGATTGAGTATATGCAGGTGATGCACTGCCCCTACGACGACCTGACCGAAGCGCAGCGATCGCTCTGGCTCTCCACAGAACTGCAAACCCGTCGCCCGCTGATTCCGTCCGAGCTGTCCTTCTCGGAAAAAACCAACGAGGCGATCGAGACATTCCGAATGCTGAGGCGGTTGCAGCAGGAGTTTGGGCAAGGTATCTGCCACACTTACATCATCAGCATGAGCAGAACCGCCAGCGATTTGCTAGAGGTACTGCTGCTGGCTAAGGAAGCCGGATTGTATGACCCCTTGACAGGAGTAGGCAATATTAAGGTAGTGCCTCTGTTTGAAACGGTGGAAGACTTGCAGCGCGCTCCTGCCGTCATGCGCGAACTGTTTGAGCTGCCGCTTTACCGCAAGCTGCTGGCTCAAGGTCTTGGGGAGCAGACTGATACAGATGAGTCTACCCAGCCCTTACAGGAAGTGATGTTGGGCTATTCTGACAGCAACAAAGACTCTGGCTTCCTCAGCAGCAACTGGGAAATTCACAAGGCGCAGCAGTCGCTTCAGGCAATCGCTGAGCAGTATGGCGTTGCCCTGCGCATCTTCCACGGACGAGGTGGATCGGTGGGTCGCGGCGGCGGGCCAGCTTACGCAGCAATTCTGGCACAGCCCGGACGCAGTATTGACGGCCGGATCAAAATCACTGAGCAGGGCGAAGTCTTGGCTTCTAAGTACAACCTGCCGGAGCTGGCGCTCTATAACCTGGAAACTGTTACTACCGCCGTGCTGCAAGCTAGTCTGCTGCACAGCGGCTTTGACAACATTCAGCCTTGGCACGAAATCATGGAGGAGCTGGCAGCGCGATCGCGTTCGCACTACCGCAATCTGATCTATGAGCAGCCAGACTTCCTGGATTTTTTCCTGCAAGTCACGCCGATCGAAGAAATTAGCCAGCTGCAAATTAGCTCGCGTCCAGCGCGGCGGAGCGGAGCCAAGAAAGACATTACCAGCCTGCGAGCGATCCCCTGGGTATTTAGCTGGACGCAGACGCGGGTGCTGCTGCCCTCTTGGTATGGAGTAGGTACCGCGATTCAAAGTTTCCTAGAGGAAGAGCCTCAGGAAAACCTGAAGCTGCTGCGCTACTTCTACTACAAATGGCCGTTCTTCCGCATGGTGATCTCGAAGTGTGAGATGACCCTCTCTAAAGTCGATTTGAATATGGCACACCACTATGTCAGCGAATTGGCTCAGTCAGAAGATCGGCAGCGGATGGAGGGCGTGTTTGAGCAAATCATTGCCGAATATAATCTTACCCGTGAGCTTGTCCTGAAGATTGCTGGACACAAGCGCTTGCTAGATGGTGATCCAGACCTACAGCGATCGGTTTTGCTGCGCAACAGCACGATCGTTCCCCTAGGGTTTCTACAAGTCTCGCTCATCAAGCGGCTGCGCCAGCACAAGAACAGCGCCTCGTCGGGAGCGATTCGATCGCGCTACAGCAGAGGAGAGCTTTTGCGCGGTGCGCTGCTGACTATTAACGGCATTGCGGCGGGCATGAGAAATACGGGTTAGTGCAAATTTCACAAGCAAGTTTGAGGTTGACATCCTGAAGTATGAGCGCGGCAATTGTCGCGCTTTTTTTGGGCAAAGTTCAGGGAAATCTGTCGCAAAAATAAAATGCTTTAATAAAAATAAATCATTGCTTCTCATCTGATTGCATTCACCTGTAATATTTTGAAAAGAAGCACTAAGGAATGCGGAGCATGATGCAGCGCCTAGGTCAAATTATCGGTGGGTTCCGTTCTCTAATTTTGCCTGTGGCAGCATGGGCTTTGGCGATTCAACTTTGGATGGCAGGCAGCCTCCCTGCCAACGCGACCGGAGTGTACAGTATGCCCAACATTGGCGCTGGCACGCCCACCTGGATTGTGGATCAGGCAGGGGTGATGAGCCGCCTGACTCAAAAGCAGCTGAATACCGAGCTGGCAGAACTTGCTGAAACGACTGATAAAGAGGTGCGGCTAGTCACGATTCACCGTTTGGACTACGGTGAAACGATCGCCACCTTCACAGAAGCCTTGTTCAAAAAATGGTTTCCTACGCCAGAAGTTCAGGCAAACCAGGTGCTAGTCGTTTTAGACAACGTGACCAACACGACTGCGATTCGCACAGGCGAAGCCGTCAAAGAGCTGCTGCCCGACGAAACGGCTGAAAGCGTTGCCCAAGAAACGATGATGGCACCTCTGCGCAACGGCAACAAGTACAATCAGGCGTTTCTAGATGCCAGCGATCGCCTGGGCACGATCCTCGCAGGTCAGCCTGATCCGGGCGCTCCTATTGTGCAAGACACAACTAGCATTGAGGGCACCTTCGCTAAGGCTGAAGACACAGACGATCGGAGTGCAACCGTAGTGGTGGTGGTTTTACTGGCGCTGGCAACCATTATTCCGATGGCAACCTACTATCTCTATCAGGCATTTCAGGGCTGATCGCGGATTGATTAACGTGAAATTTCGCGTAGGATGCCGTTAGCGCAGCGTAACGTACTGCTTCTGGGCTGCCTCTAGGCATCGCTTCCGGGCACTACTTTCGGGCTTTGATGCGTCACGGCTAATGTCTAACCCATCTCGCAAAATCAGCCATGCTTGATCGTCCTAGCCGATCAAGCAGCCAAAGCTCCCTGAGCTATATCCTTCAGTAAACCTAATCAAATTCTTAAAAGATACCTATCGTTTAGCGAGTTTCCTCCCAGATGGGTCAGGCACGTTTCCGCGTATAATACTGCCAGATGCCACTCTAATATTCAGAGTTGATCTGAAATTTAACTTAACAAGATTAACAATCAGGCATTACGCAAAGTTGTCGATGCCACAAGCATTGAGGCTAAGTGAGATATTAGCTAAATGAGCTTGCATCGGGTCGCCAGGGCGGGTCGTCAGGTTAGTGCGGCAGCAACTTGCTGTCACCCTTGGCGATCGTCCGTCAGATAACGCAGTTGAACAGGAGGAAGAGATGGTGGTACAAGACAAGAGCGCTAGCGACGAAGCATCACAGCCAAAAGTAGGAAAGCTAGAGCTTGCCGACAAACCTGCCGAGAAGGTGACTGAGAAGCCTGAAGCCAACGGGCGAAGCGAATCTGGAATGGCATTACATGTCGATGCACCGGGGGAACTGGAAGCTTCAGGGCTTTCTCATATGCCTTCTGATGATCTAGAAGTTTACGGTCTGTATTTTAATAATCGCCCGATTTCTGCTAGTCATTTACACATTGCTAGCTATGCGTTGCCCGGTCATCGCCCGATATTTGCCAGCGAGCTTGCCATTCGGGAAGACCTGAGTTTACCTGGCGGTCGTCCGGTGATGGTTAGCGATCCTCGGCTGATGGAAACCTCAGGTTTGCCTGGTGGTCGCCCGATCGCCTCTAACGATATTAATGAAAGTGAACCTTTGATGGGCTTTCTAGACTAAGCTGCTCGCTCTGAAGGCTTGTTCCCACTGCTCAATCGGGCAATATTTTTTTGAGGGGGGCGATCCCCATCAAAAGGAATCAGTAGATCTACCCCACCTAGTTTGCAACAGGTCTATTCATCAAGTCATCAGCGTCGGCTTGTTTTTCATTTAGGGATTGACCTGTAGCAACCGCCAAGGCGGTTAGGGCGGGAAGATTTTTGGTGGGGCGCTCCGCGCCCCACCAAAAATCTTCTAAGCAAACTGGCGACAGCCATAGATAAGCTCAGTGGTGTTCTAAACGGCACCACTGATTTTTTGTTTGTAGGATCAAGATAGAACCCTTTCCATATCTTTGTATGCCTCCTCTCCTCACCCCCGTTGTTCGACAACGCGAAATTATCGAAGTGCTGATTCGGCACGGCTGGGACTATATGCGCCAGCTCTTGACCATTGGCAAAGGGGATGAGCCGGAAGTCCCTGCCCCAGAAGTGCTGCGCAATATCTTAGTGGACTTGGGTCCTGCATACGTCAAGCTAGGGCAGCTCCTAAGCACTCGTCCTGATTTGCTGCCTGCTTCCTATATTGAAGCGCTGAGCAATCTGCAAACAAACGTGCCGCCTGTTGATTGGTCAGAGATTGAATTTCAGCTTCGCCAGGATATCTCTCTAGAGGAAAAGTTTGAGAGCATTAATCCGCAGGCGATCGCTGCGGGTTCCATTGCCCAGACCCATGAAGCGGTGTTGAAGAACGGTCAGAGAGCCGCCGTCAAGATTCAGCGTCCTGGAATTGAGACGATCGTGGCGCGGGATATTGCCGTGTTTAAGCAAATTGCCACCTTGCTCTCGCCCACCAAGTTTGGCAAGCGCTATAACGTGGTGGCTCTGGCAGACGAGTTCAGCAATTCGCTGCTAAGCGAGCTTGACTTTACTCTGGAAGCCCAGTATACCGATCGCCTCCGTAAAACCCTGGCGAACAGCCGCTGGTTTAATCCCCATCAGATCGTCGTTCCAGAAGTCTACTCCTCCAGCAAAAAGTTCTTGATTTTGCAATGGTTAGACGGCGTGCCTCTCCTGAATGCCAAGATGACAGGCGCGAACTATAGCGGCGATATTGAGGCAGAGCGTCATGCCTTTACGACGCTGCTCTTCAGGGCTTTTCTTCAGCAATACTTGATCGACGGCTTTTTCCACGCCGATCCCCATCCCGGCAATCTATTCTATCTGCACGATGGGCGTGTGGGTATCCTAGATTGCGGCATGATGGGGACACTTGATCACCGCACCCAGTCGGTAATGGTAGAACTGGTGCTGGCTATTATTGATGCCGATCCCGATCGCTGCGCCCAGCTGACTCTACAGCTTGCCGAACCCATGGATATGAGCCAGCCGATTAATCTACTGCGGCTGCAATCCGATTACGATCGCCTTCTGCGCCAATACTATGACCTCAGCTTGTCCAATATCAACATTGGTGAAGTCTTTGGCAAAATCCTGGAAGCTGCCCGCCTCAACAATCTGCGGCTGCCCAGCAACATTGGGCTGTTAACCAAATCGATCGCCAATTTGGAGGGCACGGGTCGAGGGTTTGATTCTTCGGTCAATATTGTCGATGAGATTCGCCCATTGATGACCGATCTCTTCCAAAGGCAGCTTGTGGGAGATGATCCGATGCGATCGCTTCTTCGCACGGCGCTGGAGTTTAAGCAGCTTTCGCTAGACTCACCGCGTCAGGTTGGTTTTTTGCTCAACCGACTCACATCTGAAACGCTGCGGCTTAACATTACCCTACAAGACCTGAATGCTATGCGGCGATCGATCGATCAGGCTGCCAATCGTCGGTCTTCTAGTACGGTTGTGGCAGCGCTGATCATTGGAGCGGCAATTATTTCTACCGGGCAACAAACTCCACAACTTCAGCTGATTGGCAATATTTTCTTTGCAGTTGCAAGCTTGCTGGGCGTGTGGCTGATTGTCACGATTCTCAGATCAGAAAGGCGGCGATCGGATTAGGCGATCATTTCACTCGGTTGAGAAACTCCTCTGCCTCCATTTGTGCTTCAAGAGGATGGGGCAAGCTGTTGCTTGGATCATTGAAATTTGCCAGACCACGCCAGATTTTCTGCGCTTGTTCTTTAAACTGAATTGAAACGAAACTCCAGTCCTCTTCTTTATCAATTTTGTTGATGAACTGAATCACTTCTGCCGCAATTTTATTTTCCTGCCAGCTCTGATTATCTTCGTTCAAAAGCCAATTTGTTTTAGGGTCACTCTTGCCAAATGCCGATGAAAAAGACTTTTTAATCCGATAGTTACCTAAGTCTTTAGAAGCTCGCGCAATGTCATACAAATTATCGGCAATTAATCGAACAAAGCCAATATAGATGGAGCCTTTGAGCGATCGCAAAAAGTAGTTCAGCGCTCTCGCAGGGTCTTTTTCAATCAACAAAAGGCGTTCTCCTCTGGCAATATTGACCTCAGCCCGAATGGCTTCCTGATATTCTGGGCTATGGGTCGGCTCACTAGCACGGCTAATAATCCGATCGGCAAGATCGGCAAATCCTTTAGCGCGATCGCCCTCGCCCAAACGCACACAGGTTCGACCCGCGTTGCTAATCCAGTGTGCCGTTCGGTGCTGATGACCCGTTTTAGCCGAACAGTACGCCGCCATCAGAGAATACCTGACCGCAGATTCTAAGTCCTCAATTTCATCGGCGTTGCAGCAGCAGAAATTGAGACGAGCCAGTCGCCCGTATAGCTCTGAGACATTCATATAAGTATCAGAAGCAAATTGTCCTGAATTTTGATTGCAATCATCAATATAAGTGCTGAGCTGACTGAGGAAATTTTGCAGTTCAGTACGCCATTTTTGATGATTTGAAAAGATTACTGAATCGCCTCGGTAAAAGCATTGCAAGTTCAGCTCGATCGCATAGGAAATCTTGAGAAGGTGTTTGTTTTCCTTGGAACTTTTTTGAAAATCAAGGCTCTCAAGAAAATCCTCAACTTCTAGCAGCAAGCGCGATGCTGTGATCATATTGCCTTCAACTAAAGCAGAGTGAGCGCAAGCCAGTTTAGCCACACAATACTTGCGATCTAAATCGGATTCATAACAGTCTTGCAATTTTGGATATTGCTTAAATACACCTTCTTTTAACCCTTTAATTTTCTCAATTACTTCTTTTTCCAGATAATCGCTAGTTGACAATCTACCGGAATAGGCTGCCTGATGAATACGATAGCCATTCAAAAAACTTTTCCCTTTGATGAGGCTGTCATTAATGCTAGAAACAATTTGGCAAGTTTCACAGTAGGTGCGGCAACTAGATTCATCTGGAAAGTTTTCGGAGAGCCAGCCTCTAACGGCAAGAATGGTAGATTGCAGGATGCCAAAAATAGCGCTGCGATCGATCCAAACGCTCTGGTAAGACTTGTAGTCAGTAGGATTAGTGGAATGAATGGGTCGAAATGCGGAAGAAGCGCGAATCAAACTATAGTCTTTGTGACCCAAAGTTCGGATAGAGAAATCCACCATTTCCAGCTCAGAATCATAGCCCATTCCTCGACCGATCGCCGCCAGCATCGTTTCAAAATGGGTTGTAGAAGAGCTGTAGCGCCAGCGAACGTCCTGCTTGGCTTCTCTAAAATTGCAGGTAATCGAGCTTTCAATCACAGGTTCGGCAACAGAATCCTCTAGGTCGCTTCTCTCATGAATTTGTGGGCGAAGACATTGCTCTACAGCCAGACTTGCCTCACAAAAATCCTGCCAAATGAGGCTGTCTTCTTCGGCAGAGAGATAGGATTGGACTGAAAAAGTCAATGTTGTAAATTGACACTGCGTGATCCGCATTTTGAGGAATTTATCAACATGATTAGTCAACCGCTCATTTTCAGCGATCGACATATACAGCTCAAAAAATTCAGCATTATTTAGCTTAGATTTTCCCGAAATAGCTAGCCGAGAAAGTGCGCCTTGCAATTTATCTTTAACAACTGGATCGGGAATGTTAGGCAGATGATTTTTCTTGATCCAGTAATCTACGCGATCGATTGAGCTAGAGTCAGCATCGCTATCCAAAATTTGGGTTTCTTCTAGCGCAGTTTTATATCGACCGGGAAAAGAGTTAGTTACAAAGGTTTCTAAAAAATCGGTTAACGTGATGAAATCCGCAAAATCTGAAACAGGCAAATTCGACAACCTCGATACCAAGCGCTGAATTTGCTGATGGCGATTGGAATGAATTTCTAACGACTGTTCGTTCACGTCTGGAAGAAATCCTGCTGCTTTTAATAAGGCATTGGCTCCTTGCTGTCTCAGAGCGGCTCGATTCGATCGCTCTTCTGGCGAGTATTTTTTGCGGAAGCGCGTTGGCTCTGTCAGGAGATCCCATAGCCGCACCAGATTCGATCGCTGAATCGGCAATCCTTGGCTTGAGTCCTGCATAAAAACTACTAACGGCTGGCGGCTAATGCCAAGACATTGGGCTATCTCTGTATGGGTTGCCCCTAGGTCAGCTTTATAGCGCTCTAGCTCTTGTCGTAACTGCTCCCAGTAGCGCTGCTGCTGCTGTGTGTATTGCAACTCGTCGATCGCGTCCTCAGTCATGAACTTTGCTCCTTGGAGTAATTTGTCTATTTTTTAGACACTTAATTATAAAAAACAGTAGCTTAATCAATTTATCATCTATTTTTTAGTCAGATATTTGCATATGTATTTCTATGGACAGTTATGGTAGCCTAGATATTACACTAATTAAAGTGCATCTTTAATTAGTGGTAGGCTCAGCAACTGCTTTGGGCAAATGTAGGAGTAAAGACTAAAACGATCAGGTCTGAAAGCCTTGAAGCTATTCCTCATAATTCAAAAATGGAAGCCCTTAATCAAACCAAGATCCTATTTTTATCCTCAGATCCAAGTGATAAGGTTCGGTTACGTGTAGGGCAGGAACTCCGGGAAATTCGTGAAAAGCTACAGATGGCTTGCTTGAGGAACGAAATTATCCTAGAGTCCCGTGAGGCTATCCGTTCAGGTGACATTACTCAAGCAATTCTTGCTTTCAGCCCACACATAGTTCACTTTTCTGGGCATGGTATGAGTTCGGGTGAGCTTTGTATCGAGGATAGATTGGGAAAAGTGCAGACCGTTCAATTAGACGCTTTAGCAAGCCTATTCAAACTGGCATCTAAACATGTAAAATGCGTTGTCTTGAACACATGTCATTCAGAGATTCAGGCAAAAGCCATTGCTCAATATATTCCTTACGTTGTTGGAATGAGCCAGGAAATAGGAGACAAAGCTGCAATCGCATTTTCTACTGGATTTTACAAAGCAATAGGGGCAGATTGCAGCGATATTGAGAAGGCACATGAAGCCGGTTGTGTAGAAATTCAATTAGAAAATCTTTCAGGACACTTCATTCCTGTTCTTCATAGAAACATAAACTATAAGACAGAAGCACCAACTAGATTAACTGTGGTGGTTACGGCAACGATTAACCGTGATGACCGCTCGTTAGTTGAAGCCATGGTTGCTCATCTTCGTAAAATATCAGGAGATGCTGACATGACACTATTGGAACCATAGAAGAGGCGAATATGGATTTAGAAAAAGTACAATCAAGGACTGTCAGACTTGTCTTAGAAGGTTCTCAATCTGGAATAAATCGACTTATAGATTTATATAACAGAGGACAGTTGAATGAAATACAGAATGTGCCTGTTGAAAATATTCTGCTTACCTCTTTAGAGAGAAGAAGATTTCAACCTTATGGAAACTATATCGGTGCAGACCTACGGCATCTTGATTTGCAGGAAATTGATTTGCGGGGCGCAGTTCTCATTCATGCCCAGTTGCAGGGAGTCAATTTGCAAGGTGCCCAATTGCAGGGTGCAAATCTGGGTGGCGCAAACTTGACGGGAGCCAATCTCAATGGAGCTTTGCTAGAACGCGCAGACCTCTCAGGTACCATTCTTCAGCAAGCGACCCTCTATGCGGCTCAGCTCAATAATGCGGTGTTGCGCGGCGTGAACTTTCGCCAAGCTATTCTGACAAAAGCAAACTTACGCGGGAGCGACTTGCACCATGCCGACCTCTGTAACGCCAGCCTCTGCGATGCCAAACTGCGACAGGTAAACCTGGTTAATGCGCTATTGCAGAATGCTGACCTCAAAGGCGCTTTTCTCTCAGGGGCAGATCTGAGCGGCACCGACCTAAGCGGCGCAGACTTGAGAGCAGCTCAATTGCGCGGTGCTATTTTGAGGCGCAGCAGCCTGAAGAGAGCAAATTTGAGTCATGCCCAGCTCACCGGAGTCAGTTTACGGGGTGCCGATCTGGAACACGCCATCTTAAGCGGTGCCAATCTTAGTCATGCTAATCTGTCCTGTACTCAGCTTCAAAATGCAGATCTCAGCAATGCAGATCTGAGCGGCATAAATTTGAGCGGTGCCAATCTCAGCTCAGCGAACCTCCAGGGAGCCAACCTAAGCGGTGCCCGATTAATCTTTGTAGATTTAACGCGGGCAAACTTGCAGGACGCTATCTTACTGCGCGTTAATCTGAGTGATGCCAACCTACAGGAAGCTAATCTAAGCCACACCCGACTTAACCGCGCCTACCTGGTGGGAGCAAACTTTACGAAGGCAAACTTGAGTCATGCCGATTGGATTGGCGCAAACCTACTCCGCGCAAACTTCCGTTTCGCCAATCTTGAAAATGCCATGTTCAAACGCTCCTATATGAGCGATGTTAATTTGCAGCATTCCGATCTCAGCGGGGCTGATTTGAATGGTGCCGATCTCAGCGGGATTTTATTGGAGGAGGCGATCGTCACAGAAACTAAATTTTGGGAAAATTTGGGATTCAGCGATGCAAACCGAACTGCTTTGCAAGATCGAGGGGCAAGCGTCATTCCCTGTGCTCCCAGGTTTAACCGAGATTTGTCCAGCCGTCCTGATGGAGAGCAGTTTGATTCTGAAGCTTTCTCAGAAATGCGGCGACGGGCAGATGAAATTCGAGGGGATTTGAACTACCGATTTCTAGACGTAGAAGAAGGCTTGGGAAACTGGCAAGAAGCGATCGAGCTGTTAGAGACTGCCTTGGAATGGGAATACCGCGATCGCTCTTCTGCTTCTGCCTTGAGCCAATACGACAAAATTCAGAACATGGCGCTTGCCTTTAAAAAAAACTGTGCCTTGTTTAAGACACAGCTTAATGTCTATAGGGATGAAACGCTACACCTGATTGACACCATGACCAATGGCGAATTGGGTAACTGGATTACTGCTGAGTTTCCCTTAGAGCTAGACAACCTACATGAGCAAATTCTGAAGCTCAAGGCATACATTCAACTGACTCACGATCTCTGGATTCAGCTTAACCAGCTTTAGTAGATCAGCATTAAAAACCTTCGGAGGGCGAGGCTGTTAATTTGTGACGATTAAGCTGTGACGATTAAGTTGTGACGATTTGCTTGATCACCTTGTCGTCCTCAACAATGCCGAGGCTCCGTCCCTTTTTGCCCTCTTCCTGAGCAATGCCGTAGAGAGCTAACCCGGTTCGCAAAATTTCTGCCATATTCTTGCCGGAGTCGTCCGCCAGTTTTTGCAGCAGCTCGTAGGCTTCAGGCGTGAGATCTAAGTTCAATCGCTTTTTCTTCAATGTTCTCTTGTCAGTCGCCATACAACCGTTCCTTTGCCGAATATTTTAGGTGTTAGACCCCCAATCTTATATTATGCAAGGCACAAATTTTATATGCCTTGTTCCACAATCTTTATACAAGCTTTTTGGTTTGCGCCAAGATTATAGATCTAGGGCATTTACACAAGCGATGATTTAAAGATACATTTTTTATGCATTTATTCCTCATGTAATTGCCGTAGAGATGAAAAACATGAATGAGGATTTTGGAATAACTTTTGTCAGGGGGAAGGGGTGCAACAGAGCGAAGGTAGCGAACCTTGGGCAGAGAATTGGCATTCATAGCAAATTTTTAGGGGGCGATCGGCAATGAGCAAGATTCTGGAGCTAGAGCTTCGCGGCTGGCTCCAAGAAAATTGGCTCAACTAAGAGCGTGATCCCACTTCTACCCACAACTCTAACCACCGTACCCTCAGAGATATGGACATTTTGAGGACATAGGGCAGGCCACCAAGACGATAAAAAACTGATGCGTCCAACTTGGTAAGGCAGAATCTCATCCGTGACGATCGCTAAATTTGCCTCATAGTGCGGTGAAGCTCCAGATGCTTTGCTCATAGTTCTGCTCATTGCTTTGCTCATGATTTGGGGGGCGGGTGTGAAAAGAGGTGATCGTGTTGAGGAAAAAGTTCCCACGGTCTGTACTCCTGGGGGTAAAGAGTTGAATATAAACTGAGCTTATAAGCCATATTTAATATGTATTTTTTGTGTAAGTCAACCATGTTTTTTATTTAGATTAAATATTTTGCCCTTAATCTTAGAGGCAGTGTGGCTGTGTAGGGGTATGGCACTATTTAGATTGTCTAACCTAATTTGTCTTGCACGTTCTCTATGCACCCGTTCTTCTGCCGCGATCGCCCCTTCATTCCCTCCGCAACTCCACCAGCCGAGCAAAATCAGCCCGCCTGGTGGTTTGCATTTGTTGGCAATCAGCTTTTGGTGAAGCAGGTGGCGGCAGAAAAACCGCACATCCCTTGCTTGAGGAACCTGAGCGAAATTGGATTGCAGCCTGTGCGATCGCAGTTTCTCGGTACTTTGGACGATCACCCTTGCTATGAGGTGGAGCTACCTGATGACGCGGTGCCACCTGACGGCATGGGGCTAATTCCCCTGCGCGAACTCTATGGTGTGCTAGAAGACGATCTATTTGCGGTGGGCGGTCGGGCAATACAGATCAAAGAATGGGATAGAACGCATCAATACTGTGGTCATTGCGCTACGCCGACTGTACAGATACCGCAGGATCGAGCGAAACGCTGTCCCAACTGCGGATTGGTCAACTATCCCCGTCTTTCGCCTGCCATTATTGTGCTGGTTTCACGCGGTGAAGAGGTGCTGCTGGCGCGTGCCCCGCGATTTGCCCCCACAATGTATAGCGTCCTGGCAGGATTTGTGGAGCCTGGAGAATCGCTTGAAGAGACGGTGGCGCGAGAGGTACGAGAAGAAGTCGGAGTTGAGGTCAAAGACATTCGCTATTTTGGCTCTCAGCCCTGGCCGTTTCCCAACTCGCTCATGATTGGCTTCACGGCGACCTATGCGGGCGGTGAGATCGTTATCGATCCTCGCGAGATTGCCGAAGCTGCCTGGTTCCATAGGGGTAGCTTGCCGCAGGTGCCCTCAAAGCTGAGCATTGCGCGGCAGTTGATTGATTGGTTTGCACAGGGATAGTTCGTTCTGAATCTGGGTATAAATTTTTTTGAGGGGGGAGCAAAGCTTCCCTCTCAAAAAATTTATACCTAAAACCAGAAACGCTTAACTTATGACACAGGCGGCTCAGGGGTGGCGCTAGGCTGGAAACGAGCCGCCAATCGCCAAAGCTGACGAATGGCGATCGTCAAAATCAGCATGACGGCAAGACCTGCCGCCAGAGGGACGGTTAGGGCTAGCACAGACAAACCGGCAGCAGCGATTAGCTCGAAGGTCGAAAAAATGGGGTTGGCTATGCCACCAGAGGTTGCCGTCGAGGTTGCCCGGAAGATGTTCATCAGCCCTTTGGTGACGCCTGCTGTTCCGCCTCCTGCCGCCAGCGCCAAAGTCCACTGTACCAAAGGATTCATCTCAGGAGCCAGGGATGCAGTCATCACGGTTCCGGCAATAATGGCAGCAGGGGTAGAAACTAGATCGAGCAGGTGATCGACCCAAGGAATATAGTAGCCGCCAATCTCTAGTAGACAGGCTGCGGCAAACAAAATCAGAGCGGGCTGAGTCTCAATCCAGTCAAAATCGGCAGGCAGATCGACATGCCCAATCACCGCCGCACCGCTCAGCACAAGCAAAGGAACAAACACTCGAAAACCCGCTGCCGCACTGAGGCTGACAGCTAGCATGATGGCAATCAAGGTATCTAAGTTTATGTAGTCCGCCATATTTCACCCCCTAGATCCCCGTTATTAACATCATTACAGCGCTTTGCGCTTGGTTAAGTGTGGGTTATTCTTGTAGAAGCTTCACTCCGCAAGGCTTCTACAAAATAACTGTGGTTTATGCAATCGAAAATTGCTGTAAGTAGACTGCCTTTAGTGTAAAAGGAATTTAGCGCGTCCGCAGACTAGAAACTGTTTTGAGAGGAACGCTATGATAGCGTTGCACAGGCTCTATTTTATAGGCTCTCGGACAAGGCTCACGGAAGCGATCGCACTCTATGGCTCTTAAGGCAGTTTTATTTGATTTCAACGGAGTCATCATTAACGATGAGCCATTGCATCAAAAGCTGATTGAACAAATCATGCTGGAAGAGAACCTGCGCCCCAAAGCCGGAGAATTTCGGCAGCTTTGCTTGGGGCGAAGCGATCGCGCCTGTCTCAAAGATTTGTTGGCGAGTCGCGGCAGAGTAGTGACGGAGGACTACATTACGGGTCTAATTGTCCGTAAGTCTCGCTCTTACCAGCAACAGCTAGCGGAAATCGACAAATTGCCGATCTATCCTGGCTTAGCCGATCTGATTTTCCAGATCCGGGCGGCGCAAATGCCCATGGCGATCGTCAGCGGTGCCGTGCGCTCAGAAATTGATCTCGTTCTCAATCGGGTTGATTTAGCTCAATACTTTCCTGTGGTGGTATCGGGGGACGATATTCAAGGCAGTAAACCCGACCCAGAGGGCTATCTATTAGGGGTCGATCGGCTTAACGAATATTACCCTGAGCTACGCCTCAAGCCCCAAGAATGTTTGGCGATCGAGGACACTCCAGCAGGCATTCAGGCGGCTAAGCAGGCAGGAATGCAGGTTGTTGGCGTCGCAAATTCTTATCCATTTCACATGATGCAGCGTCAGTCTAATTGGGCGGTAGATTATCTATCAGAATTAGAATTCGATCGCATCCGAGCAGTCTATGGGCAGAAATTAGCGGCATAAGGCACGACATGACGTTGAATGCTGATGCTGCAACTGTCCTGCTAAAATGGCGAATACGGGGAATTAGTGGAGTGGTACCACGCTGCGATCGCACCGCAGAGGTCAGGAGTTCGAATCTCCTATTCTCCATGTCTTTCTGTTGTCTTTTTGTCCTTTAAAGAATTATTTGTCCACTTTAAAGAATTAATGTCCAATTCTACGAGATTTGGGCGTTTCAGGCTTTGGGGAGAAATTAGCTCCTCAGAATTTTGGTTTAAAGAATTAATGTCCAAAAATTGGCACTATCGCTTGGGACTATGATTCGGAATGCAAGGATTCCCCTTAGTTTGAGAACATACCCACTGCTGGGGTAGCGTCCCTGCAAACCTACAGCGGTTGTTGAATGAGTAAGCCACATATTTGGTAGGCTAAGTCATCCTAGCCAGGTAGAGAATATCCACTGATGCCTGCTCCCTTATCTATCGATTTACGACAACGAATTATCGCTGCATATGAAGTCGTAGATGAAACCCAATTAAAGAAGGCTCACAACGGCAACTGGCAGAACGCTTTAAGGTGAGCTTGTCTTTCATCAGAGATCTGAGACGACACCATCGTCAAACAGGTACAGTGCAGCCTAAGCTGCCTGGGGGAGCCGTTGCCAAGTTGGGAAAAGAGCAGTTGCTCATCGTCGAAGCCTTAGTCACGGCTCAACCGGATGCTTTACCTCAAAGAGTTGTGTGAACGCTTTGCTGGACAAACTGGGATAGAGGTGAGCCTATCAACGATGCAACAAGCGGTGTGCAAACTCAAGCTCAGCGTCAAAAAAACACTGATTGCGGCTCAACAAGAGACACAACGGTTCAAGGATCTGCGGTTTGCTTATCGCCTGTGGAGTTTCACCATCGACCCCCGCAACTTGGTATTCATTGATGAGACGGGTATCCATCCGGCAATGACCCGCTTGTATGGTCGCGCCCCCATTGGTGAACGCTTGCATGACAGTGAGGCTCCTGGCAAGGGGGGGCAGAACATCTCGTTAATTGGGGGCATGAGTATCGATGGGTTAATTGCCACCCTGAGTGTCGTTGGCAGCGTCAACACCGACGTGTTCTTATTTTACATCCAAGAGATTCTGATTCCTCAATTATGGGTCGGAGCCATTATTGTCATGGATAACTTACCCGTTCATCATGCTACGGTCATTCAAGAGGCAATCGAAGCAGTCGGAGCAAAAGTTGTGTTCTTGCCTCCTTACTCCCCCGACCTTTCACCCATTGAATTATGTTGGTCAAAACTCAAGCAGCTTCTGCGATCGGCTAAAGCTCGAACCAAAGAAGCACTTGATCAAGCGTTAACCCAGATTATCAATGAGTCTTTTTCCGATGATGATGCCCTGGGTTGGTTCGCTCACTGTGGCTTATTCATCTAAAAACTGCTGTAAGTCGCACGACCAGTGGAGTCGTTGAGGGGATGAACAACCGGATTAAATTGATTAAGTGGTGAGTCTCCATGCTGATGAATCTATTGCGCAACAGCAGTGCAATCTTGATGATTCAACACCCGCAGCATCGCCCTTACCCTTTACTCAGCATCCGCACTGGGAACGAGGAACCACTTGGAAGAGTGCCTTGAACAATTTGAGATTACTGCTGCAACCCTACAGTGGCTGGGGGTGGCTAGAGGTTTGGTTACAGGTTTTTCCCATCCCTGGACTTGAGCATGGACTCCATCAGTTGATGGATTGTATGGATACCTTTCGCATTCTCCCAATCCCAATCCTGGAGTCAGTTTGAGTCGCCTTATACTATTTCTCTCTCATGGTAGTAACAAAAGAGAGTTAAAGCTGACGGGGATACATCTTGAGTCTCTAGAGTCAGCTCAACGATGAGAGTGGGTGTTACCCAGATCATCAGCTCATTGCAATCCGACCGGGGGGGATTACCGTATGCTTTTACAACAGCGTTCGTTTATCTCCTTGAAATTGCTTAGAAACCCGTTATGGGTCTGGGTGCCGATTAGAGTGAATGGATTGCAATCCCCAGTTTGAAGGAGACAACAGAGATGGCGACTCAGCCAAAACGAAATATTTCGATCGCCACAGGGCGTTCCCTATTCCAACGAGTGCGCCTCTCAGGGAGCAAAGTGAAGCTAGGGCTGACCGCCTCGGCCCTGACAGTAGCTTTGGTGGCATTGGGTCTGACGGCAACTGCCGTTAAACCCCCCGCGATGCAAGCCTCCGATCACGATGATGGTGACATTGACACCCGCAGCCGCGCTCTGAGCCTAACCGATCTGTATGCATTTCGTGAAATTGACCAGAATCCGAGCGCTGATGCGAACGATCTGATTTTTGTAATTAATACTAATCCGCGATCGCTTGCCCGTCAGCAGTATTTTTTCAGCACTCAGGCGCAGTATGATCTCAAGCTGTCCCGTGTTGGAAACAATGATTCGATTCCTACGGCTACTCCCAATGTCACCCTGCGATTTACCTTTTCTCAGCCTACCAGCAGCTTTCAGCAACGGCTGAGCCTGACCCTAATTGAGGGCAACAAATCCAGAACGGTGGCTCAAACCACTACTGGAGGAGCAATTGTTACGACGCCCATTACCGCGGCTGGCACCCCGATCCTCAATCAAGTCAGGCTCGGTGGCGCAACAATTGGCGTTTTTGCCGGATTGCGAGAAGATCCCTTCTTTTTTGACGTAGATCAGTTCTTCCGCGTGCGGGCAGGTTTGGCAGGGCTAGGGCCTAGCGTTGGCTTCCGTAGCCCTGAAACCGCTCAAGACTTCACGAAAGACTACAACGTCAACTCGATCGTAGTGCGCGTTCCTCGTCGCCTCCTCCAAGGCGGCACATCAGCGACCACATTTGATGCTTGGACGACGATCGCTATTCCCAACACTAGAACTGGAAGGTTCGAGCAAATGGAGCAATTTGGTCGTCCCGGTATCAACGAAGCGCTGATCCTGAGCCAAACCAATCTAGCGGCATTTAACCGAGCGCAGCCTACGCGAGTTACCAACGGCGCAGTCGGTAGGGTGATTACCGAAGCTAGAGGAACCTTGAAGGCGCTGGGCAACAGCGATGCCCGAACTAGCGCTTTGCTGAGAGCACTTCTACCGGATGTCATGCGCATTGACACTACTGGCCCCAGCGGATTTGCTAATGCCCTTAATGCTTTAGGCGCACCCATCCGAGGAAGAATGCTGAAGGACGATGTGATTGACGCAGAACTATCTATTCTGAGTAACGGTGCTGTCACCACAGACAACGTTTCCTACGAAGGCACTCCTGGCAACCCTGGACAAGGTCATCAGCAGCCCCTGAGCAGTTTCCCCTATTTGGCAACGCCGAACTAACAGCAACACTGAACTATAGCTGTCGCCAGTTTGCTTAAGAGATTTATGGTGGGGCGCTTCGCGCCCCACCATAAATCTCCCTGTCCTAACCGCCTTGGCGGTTGCCATAAGAGCCTTGGCGGCTGCCGTAGCACTTCGCTAGCTGTCTAGAAATTTTGGATTTTGAACTTTAGATTCGTTCCAAAATCCAAAATCTAGAGTCCAAAATGAATCTGAGCCATCTATGAAACAGCTTTTTTTTCCGCGTCGGTCTAGCCCGTTCTGGCTCACTATGCTGCTAGGCTTGCCGATCGCTTCTATCGTTCTAGTTGCCACGCAGTCTAATTTTCAGTCGAGTCTGGACGCTGTGATCAGCCGTGTTTGGAACAAAGAAGCTGAACCCTATCGCTATCGCTATTTTGAATCGGCTGAACGGATGGAGAACCCGATCGGGCGAATTGAGCAAGAAATCGCTCTGTACCAGGAGCGGCTGCGTCGAGATCCCATGAGTGCCTTGAGCCTATCTTCTCTGGCAACTGCCTATATCCAGATGGCAAAAGTCACGGGCGAAGGAAATTGGTATTTGTTGGCAGAACAATCTGCTCAGCAATCTCTCGCAAGTCTGCCCTATGGCAATCCTGAAGCGCTGATGCTGCTGGCGCGAGTGGCGGAAGCAAAGCACGACTTTACGGGTGCGCTAAATCTGGCGGCTCAGGTGCCCGATCACAAAGATTCAATCGGCATCCAGGTGACTTCTAATCTGGCAACGGGCAAGTTAGACCTGGCAAGTCAGGCGGCTGATCAATTAGTCGATCGCCTACCCAGCGTGAGCGCTCTGACTTTGCGGGCGCTGGTCAAGACGGCTGAGGGCAAAGATACAGAAGCTTTGCAGAACTTTCAGGATGCGATCGCCAGCGAAGAACCCGGAGAATTGACTGCCTCAGCCCGCACCCGGACTCTGCTGGGGCGATTTTACTACGAGCGGGGCAATCTGGAGTTAGCCGAAGCCCTGTACCGTGAAGCTCTGCGCATCCAGCCTGGTTTGCCGCTGGCGCTGATGAATCTGGCGCAGCTCAAAATTCGTCAAGGAGACTATGGTGCAGCCGATCGCCACTATGCCGAAATTCTAGCTACTTCTAGGGGGACGCCTAGAGCTTTTGATCCGCTGGTTCTGCGAGGGCAAGCCCGTATCCAAAAACTGCAAGGCAACGATACCCAGGCTCAAGCCCTCTGGACGCAAGCCGAATCTCTGCTACGACAAACCCTGACCACCGGGCAAGAGGCAACAGGCTCGGCCTTCGGGCATCGGCGCGACTTGGCTCATCTGCTGCTAGAGCGTGGCAACCCACAGGATATTCCTGAAGCGGTTTCTCTAATGCAAGCTGAAATCAAAATCCGCCGCGATGCCGAAACGCTGAGCACTTACGCCGGAGCACTCTTGGCACATGGACAGACCCAACAGGCGCAGCAGGTGATTCAAGAGGCGATCGCCACAGGTATCCGCAATGCTAGCCTATACGACCGAGCTGCCGCGATCGAAGCCGCGTTGGGTAATCAGGTGCAAGCGTTGGGTAATCAGGCGCAAACGAGTTCTCAAAAAGCATTGCAGATCGATCCACAATTTGGCGATCGTGCCAGGAACGCGCTCAACTTAGCTGCCGGATTAGGAGGGTAAACTTATGAATCGATTGTCTCCCAGGAACATCTGCCAAGCAGGTCTGAGGACAACCCGCAGAAACGGCATTTTAGGCATTCTTTCGCTCTTGTGCATTTTGCTAATTGGGATGGCTACAGCGCCTCCTGGTCAGGCACATTGGGCAGATTTAGCCGCTGCTGAAGTGAAGGTAAACAACACCGATGCCCAGATGACGCTGACCTTCCCGACAGGACTCGTGCCCTTTGCGGACAGCGACAAGAGCGGTCAGTTATCGGCAGACGAAGTCCGTACCCACGCGGCTGAACTGCAAGCATTTTTTGGCGAAAAGATCCGGTTTATGAACGGAGCTGAAGCTGGCACAGTGGCGGTAAGCCCTGTGGAACAAGCGAATATTCCGCTCTCCAGCAAAGTTGCGCCTAACACCCACAGCACCTTGCTTCTCACCTACTCGTGGGTGCAGCCGATTCAGACCCTTCAGATTCGCTACAACCTCTTTCTGCCAGGAGTCTCGACTTCAAGCTGTCTTGCCACCATTCTGCAAGGCAAACAGCTCAAAACCTTTATCTTCACCCCCACTCAACAAACCTATGCTGCCACACCTGGCCTCCCTGACTTTGCGCACGGCGGATTGTGGGTCGCGATCGCCGGGGCGTTGGTCTGGGGCGCCATGCATTCCCTCACGCCGGGGCATGGCAAAACCATGGTTGGAGCCTATTTGGTAGGCACGAGAGCTACGCCTCAGCACGCGATTTTTCTGGCTTTGACGACGACTATCACCCATACGCTCGGCGTGTTTGCGCTAGGATTGGTGACGCTTTTCGCTGCGCAGTATATCCTGCCCGAACAAATTTATCCCTGGCTGAGTTTAATATCCGGTCTGATGGTGGTAGCGATCGGTATCAATTTATTCCGCGAACGAATTAGGAAGGTGGGCGATCGAGTGAAGGTGGCTCATACCCATATTCCTCAGCCTTCAGTCTCTCAGGCATATACACAGGCTTATGCCAGTGTTCATCTCTCTCCTAATCCAGTTCATGCTCATCCTCGTGAACTGAATTTTGCTGACACTCATCATGTTCTAGATGAACATCAACATTACAAGTCTGATCATCACGATCACAGCCACGGGCATGATCACAGCCACGGGCATGATCACAGTCACAGCCATAATCACAGTCACGGAAACGATCACGAGCATAATCATGGACATCACTCTCATCTGCCTGAAATAGACGGCGACCCGGTGACTTGGCGTAGTTTACTGGCGTTGGGTATCTCAGGTGGACTCGTTCCCTGTCCGGCAGCTTTAGTCTTGCTGTTAAGTTCGATCGCCCTTGGCAATATTGGTCTTGGATTGCTAATGGTATTTACCTTTAGCCTAGGATTAGCAGGCGTTCTGACAGGATTGGGTTTAGCGTTAGTTTACGCAAAGCATCTGTTCCAGAAACTTCCTACACCCAGCCATTCCATTAGAGCATTACCTGCCCTCAGTGCCTTGGGAATCACGCTGATCGGCTGCGGTATTTCGGCGAAAGCGTTGATGCAAGTTATAGCGCTACGCGCTTAGATCCAATGAGTTATTTTTTGAGAGCTGCGCGGAGCGCAGCTCTCAAAAAAAATTCGTCCTAACTCAATTACGTAATGCCATGTAGGTTAATGATGCTAAAGAACATGAAGGCGATCGTTTTGTCAAGCGTGCTAATTTTTTCTGCTGGCGCTGCATTTTCTAGCGTTGCATTGGGCGAAATCTTACCTCAAGTGATACAGCCTACAGCGCAACCTGTAGATGATGGTTTAGTCTGTTATATGCAGACTTCCAAGGGTGCTACGCTCAATTTGAACGGCTTATGTGGTAGTAATGCCAATATGCCCAATCGGCGGATAGTCGTGAGGCAGACCAGTGAGAGGATACCCCCAGAGCTGATCCGATATTCCAATACCGATAACGGCGTGGCTTGTGTTGCGATCGATCAGCAAGGTCGTCCCTGTCAGGCCGCTCAGTAAATCCCTTGACCTTCTACTCCCTAATCTTCTACAAAACCCCATGCAAGCCATCCCATTCACTGCTTGGCAACAGCTCAAGCAGCAGCAGATTAGCTGTGATCAGGCGCTTGATCTATTAGTGGATGTCGAAGGAAATGTCCGGCTTGATCTGCTCGATCGCGAGGTGAACTCTCGATTTTGGCGCATGTTGGGCGATCGCCATGTCCTACCCCCCGTGATGCCCTTGCTGCTCTGGCAAAGCTGTTTTTACGTAGGCAGCCCAGTGGTATTGCCAGATGCCATCGTGCAGCAGCTTAGCGCTCAGTTGCGTACCGACATTCGGGTAATTACGATCGTCGAAAAAAGCTATCGCCAGTGGGTGCGGCTGCAAAGTTTGGACACCAAGCGCCTCAGCTCTTCAGTCCATGTCAATCCGCTCACGGGGGAACTGGAGCAGGAAGACATCACCGAAATGGCAGAGCTGTATCTGTCCCAGGTCGATAACCAAACGGAGCGCATCAAGGCACTCATCTCCAGCGCCTTGCGGAACCGCGCTAGCGATATTCACCTAGCCCCTGCCCCAGACGGACTGCGGGTGCGCTTCCGAATTGACGGCATCTTGCGCCACGTCACCACGTTGCCCCCTGAGATTAGCCGTCGAGTCATTGTCTCGCTCAAAGTTATGTGCGATATGGATATTGCTGAGAGCCGCCGTCCCCAAGACGGCAGAATCAGCGAACGCTACATGACCGATCAGGCTGAGCAGGGTCTAGATATGCGGGTCAGCATGATTCCCTGCATCGCGGCTCACAAGGGCGAAGCTGGAGAAAAAGCCGTGCTGCGTCTGCTACGCCAGCAAAACACCTTCAGCACCGTGCAGGATTTGGGCTTCTCCGATCGCACCCGCGAAATCTACGAAGGCTGGCTGCGCGAACCCCAGGGCATGATTATCTTCACAGGCCCCACCGGGTCGGGCAAAACCAGTACGCTCTATACGAGTTTGCAGACGATCGCCACGGATGCCGTCAACATTGTCACCGTCGAAGATCCGGTGGAATATGTGCTGCCAGGGATTACTCAGACTCAGGTGCATGAATTGGCAGGCATGACCTTTGCTGCCGGACTGCGGGCGATTCTCCGTCAAGACCCTGACATTATTATGGTGGGTGAAATTCGCGATAACGAGACGGCAGAAACGGCGGTGCGAGCAGCGCTTACCGGACATCTAGTGCTAACAACGCTGCACACAAATGATGCGATCGGCGTTATTCCTCGCCTCAAAGATATTGGACCCGATCCGGGTCTGGTTAGCGATGCCCTGCTGGGAATTGTCGCTCAGCGTCTTGTCCGCAAAGTCTGCACCCACTGCGCCGAACCCTACGTTCCTACTGCCGCCGATCTCAAGCTGCTGGGTTTGAAGCGCGAAGACGCAAACCTGCAAGGCTGGCGCAAGGGCAAAGGCTGTCCCCACTGCTTTAAGTCAGGCTATTCCGGCAGAGAGGCGGTAATTGAGCTGCTAAATATTGACGATCGCGTACGCGAGATCATCTACGAAGGCACCGTGACGCAATTGCGGCGCTATCTGCATGAGATTCAGTACGACTCATTTTTGGTGGCAGCGATCGCCAAAATCACTCAGGGACTCACTACCGTTGAAGAAGTGCGGCGAGTTTTGCCCCACAGCGCTTTTGCCCGCCAAGGTGCCGAAATTATTCCTTCTCATCCCCATGCTTTGCGGAGCGCCAAACTCAATCAGAAATCAGTGTTCTCATCAGAAGCGATCGGCGGGTCAAATACGGTTTCGTAGTAAATTCGGCACTGCCATAAATTCATCAGTCTACATAGAAATAGCTAGAGATCAATGAGTAGAGGATCGTTACACATCTGCTCATTCACGCTGTTTCGCGTCAGAATGATAGGGTCGTTGGTTTTTAGAGTGAGTCCGTATGGATGCTCAATGGGATTTGTCAGTTCGCGATCGCAACGGTCAACTTGCTCTAGTTATTGAAGTTAAGGGCAAAACCAATGTGTCGCCAGAGTGGGCTGCACGGCTACGGCGCAACATTCTTGCACATGGTACTTTTCCAAAAGCTCCGTACTTGCTGATGGTTTTTCCAGATAAATTTTATTTATGGGCTGGTGCCGAAATTCATCTGGATCAGAGTGAACCTGACTACATTATTGATGCCCGCCCTATTCTTCAACCTTACTTTGAACAGGCAGGGGTAAGGGGTGATCGAATCAGTGGGCAAAGCCTTGTACTCATTGTTGAATCCTGGCTCGGAGAAATTATTTATTCTAAAAAGTCTTTTGAAACCTTAAATGATTCTCAGCATTGGCTGATTAAGTCAGGGCTATATGCTGCTCTAGCGGGAGGAAAATTTGAGCATGAGGCAGTTGCTTGAATATTTATGTCGAAACAAATTTTGTTTTGGAGTTAACCTTCGAACAAGAGCAATGTGCAAGTTGCGAACAAATCCTGCAACTTTGCGAAGTAGGACAGGCAAAGTTAATTATTCCCGCCTACAGTCTTGCTGAGCCTCACGAAAAGCTGAGTCGTCAAGCCAAGAGTCGCCGAGAACTGCAACAGTCGCTAAATATCGAATTACGACAGCTTTCACGTACAGCTTCCTATACAAATCGTATTAGAAGTATTCAAGATGTCGCTAGCTTGATGGTACAAAGCAATGAGGAAGAACAATATCGCTTTATTCAATATCGTGAGCGATTGCTCAAGATTGGAGAAATCGTTGCCCTTACTACAGACATTTTGATTGAGGCAGCATCTTGTGAAGCTATTTACGATTTAACGCCACAAGATGCCCTCGTTTATACATCAGTTCTTAACCACCTGCGACGTTATCAACCACGGCAATCATGTTTTTTGAATCGAAACGTTAAAGACTTTGACAGTCCTGATATTGTTGACGAACTTAACCGATTCAACTGTAGGATGATTCCACGGTTTGATCACGGCTATAGTTTTCTGAAGTCGCAATCATCTTCTTAGTAGTCATAATTCTAAACCTTGTTTATTTTTTGAATCACACTCTAGGAATCTATCGTGCTGAAAGGTCGGCGGATTTTAATCGGCATTACAGGCGGTATTGCTGCCTACAAAGTCTGTGAGGTGGTGTCTACGCTAGCGAAAGCGGGGGCAGAAGTTCGTGCTATTCTCACCCAGGGCGCGGAGGAGTTTATCACGCCGCTGACGATCGCCACCCTCAGCCGCCATGCTGCTTACCGCGATCGAGACTTTTGGCAGCCCCACGATCGCCCTCTCCATATCGAATTGGGCGAGTGGGCAGAAGTGTTTCTGATTGCACCGCTCACGGCGAATACTCTGGCAAAGCTGGCGTATGGAATTGCCGATAATTTGTTGACAAACACTGTGCTGGCTTCCACCTGTCCTCTGCTGCTGGCTCCGGCAATGAATACGGATATGTGGCAGCAATGGGTGGTGCAACGCAATTGGCAGATGGTTTTGAGCGATCGCCGCTATCACTTCCTAGAGCCGGGAGAAGGAATTTTGGCTTGCGATCGCGTTGGCTCAGGACGGATGGCGGAGCCTGTGGAAATTCTGGCGCAAGTGCGATCGCTTCTGCATACGGGCGGCAAGCGCGATCTAGAGGGCAAACATCTGTTGATTAGCACAGGCGGAAGCCGCGAACATCTTGATCCGGTAAGGTTTATCGGCAATCCAGCGACTGGAAAAATGGGTGTGGCGCTGGCACAAGCAGCCCAGCACAGAGGGGCGATTGTCACCTTAGTTCATGCTCCCATGGAGCCGAGTTTACTGACCCAGCTCAAGGGCATACAGCTTGTACCGATTGTTACTGCTGCTGAGATGCATCAAGCGCTGGCAGAACACTTTGCCTCTGCCGACTGGCTAGTCATGGCGGCGGCTGTGGCGGACGTCGCGCCAGCCGAATTTCATCCTGAAAAACTGCCCAAGCGATCCCTCCCCTCCTCTCTTCCTCTGTCGCCTGTCCCCGATATCGTGGCAGCGTTAGGTCAATCCAAACAGCCCCACCAGCGATTGATTGGCTTTGCAGCTCAGACGGGCGATATCCTGGCTCCAGCCCTAGAGAAACTGCGGAGCAAATGTTTGGATGCGATCGTTGCCAACCCCATCGATCAGCCTAACAGCGGCTTTGGCAGCGAGCAAAATCAGGCAATTTTTCTAGACTGCACGGGCAGAAAGAAGGCGATCGACCCGTGCAGCAAACTTGAAATGGCGCATCATCTCTTTGACTTTGTGCAGACTTTGGAATGCCTGTTGGAGACACAATAGCGATCGGCTCAGAATCTCCGATCGCGTGGACATTGCCCGCGCGACCCAGAATCAGGGTTATCCCAACACCGACTCTTTCGCTAAAAACTTCTCTAGTTCCGTCAACGCCTCCATATCCACCTTTGTCTGCATTGGACAAAACTTAGGTCCGCACATTGAGCAAAACTCAGCGGTTTTGTAGATGTCTGCGGGCAAGGTTTCATCGTGATACTCACGGGCGCGATCGGGATCAAGTGACAGATCAAACTGGCGGTTCCAGTCAAAGTTATAGCGGGCGCGGGAGAGTTCATCATCGCGATCGCGTGCTCCTGGTCGATGACGGGCAATGTCTGCCGCGTGAGCCGCAATTTTGTAGGCGATCAGGCCATTACGCACATCTTCGGCATTGGGTAAGCCCAAATGCTCCTTGGGCGTGACGTAACACAGCATTGCCGTGCCGTACCAGCCCGCCATCGCTGCACCGATCGCCGAAGTAATGTGGTCATATCCCGGCGCAATGTCTGTCACCAATGGCCCCAAAACATAGAAGGGAGCCTCAGAGCATTCCTCCATTTGCTTGCGCACATTGAATTCAATCTGATCCATCGGCACATGCCCAGGGCCTTCCACCATCACCTGCACATTCTGCTCCCAGGCTTTGCGAGTAAGTTGCCCTAGAGTCTTGAGTTCTGCCAGCTGTGCTGCATCTGAGGCATCATGCTGACAGCCCGGACGCAAGGAGTCGCCTAGGCTAAAGGAGACATCGTAGCGCTTGAAAATCTCGATAATGTCTTGAAAGTGCGTATAGAGGGGGTTTTGCTTGTGATGATGCAGCATCCATCGTGCCAAAATGCCGCCGCCTCTAGACACAATTCCAGTCAGCCGACCTTTGACGAGGGGCAAATGTTCAATCAAGATGCCCGCATGAATCGTCATATAATCTACGCCCTGCTGCGCGTGTTTTTCGATCACCTGCAAGAAATCTTCGGCGGTCAGGCTCTCAACGCTGCCGTGTACGCTTTCTAAAGCCTGATAAATCGGCACGGTACCGATTGGCACGGGTGAAGCTTGAATAATTGCGGTGCGAATAGCATCCAAATTGCCACCGCCTGTGGACAGATCCATGACGGTATCGGCTCCGTATTTCACCGCCAACCTTAGCTTATCCAACTCTTCGTCCATATTTGACGAATTCGGTGACGCACCAATGTTGGCATTCACCTTGCACTTGGAGGCAATACCGATCGCCATTGGCTCTAGGTTTGTGTGATTAATATTCGCCGGAATAATCATCCGACCCCGCGCAACCTCATCTCGAATCAGTTCCACAGGCAGGTTCTCGCGCTGTGCAACATGGCTCATTTCCTCGGTCACTATACCCTGACGAGCATAGTGCATTTGGGACACGTTAGCCTGTCCGTGTCGTTGAGCAACCCAGTGCGTTCTCATATTTAATTCCTTGATATAAACAGCTTTCCTCCGCCGGTGCTAACCGGACTCAGGTTCTAAGGGTGTAATCTCAGCCTGATTTCTCAGGCACCCCTAGCTTGTTCGCAAGCGTATCATGGTTAAATCACTTTGCGCTAGGGTCGGTCAAAAAATATTTGTATCTATTGACCTATTCCCTTATGCCGATCGCCTTTTCTGATTCCACATAAGAGCGACTCTGTACTCGCAGATTTTGGAAGTCAAACGAGCTTTTGCTGAATAGACTAAAGGCGATCGTCACCAATGCCGATACGATCAGAGCCGCTGCAAAGCTCATCAAGAGATCACCGCCGAAGGGAATATTGAGCCAGGGACTAAAGTCAGGCTTGGGAAAGAAAAGCGCGCCTGCTGCAATGCCTAACAAAGCGCTCAACAGGGCGATAGCTCCGGTCAAACGATGGGAATAGAACCCGTACAACACCGGGAAAAAAGCTCCCGCACAAACCAGATCGGCTAATAGAAACAAATAGAGAACATCGTAGCCCTGCGCGGCAATCAAAATAGTGGGAATACCGATCGCTACCGTGAGAATCCGCGATGTACGTAGCAAACCTGCTGACTGCATTTGCGGAAACAATCGCATCAGATCAATTGTGAACACGCTAGCAATACCGTTGAGTAGAGCAGAGAGGGTACTCATAACTAAGGCAAGCGCCAGAACCAAAACCAAAATCGTTACCCAAAGCGGTAATGAAAGTTGCTGAAGCAGAGAAAAGAAAGCGCGATCGTCATTAAATCCGAAACGCATTGCCAGCAATCCCAATCCGCCTGAAATGAGAATAATAGGTAGAACCGCTAAAGCGCCTCCCAAAAAAGCTTGCTGCACGGTCTTATCATTTCGACAGGCATAAACGCGCTGCCAGTTGCTTTGGTTAAACATTTCTGCTGCCACGATCGCGATCATTAGTGTTGCCCCAAATTTAATGCCGTCTACATAGCCTAAATTCAGTAGCTCTGGCGCTTTGAGCTGAACTGGCGCAAGCGCGTTTTCCCAGCCGCCCAATGCCGTTAGCGCCACCCAAAAGCTAATGAGCAGCAGGGGCAGCATGACGGCAAACTGAATAGCATCGGTAAAAATAGTCGCTCCTAGCCCGCCGTATGTTGTGTATATGAAGGTGGCAGTAATGACAACTAACGCCGTCCAGCCTAGAGGCACATCCGCCAGAATTTGCACGGCTTTAGCGATCGCCGTCAGCTCAGCCGCCAGATAAACAAACATATAGAACACAACAATGCCCAAAGTCAGTAAATACATAGCATTGCCGAAACGGTACAAAACAAATTCATTCAGCGAATGTCCGTTTGGCATCAGGTAGCGGATGCGAGGCCCTACTTGGGTGAATACAATCAGCGGCATTGCCGACCCAATACAGTAGCCTAAAATTCCAGCTATACCGCTCGTAGCGCCAACCTGGGGTGGACTAAACAAAATCCAGACTCCCATTGCCGATGCCACGATCGTCGCCAGCGCCATGCCAGCCCCAAACCGATTGCGACTGACCATGAAGTCTTCAATGTTCATCGTCTTCTGACTGGCGTTCAGCAACCCTAGCAGCGCAAATAAACCTGTTGTCACTAACGTAACTAGCAGCGCGATCGCTCCTGTAGATAGACCTATAGACATAGTGATCTAGCCCATTCTTATAGAGTGTGTCTGGCTAGGGTAATTTTGAGATGCCATCAGCGATCGAGCTGTGGCTTCGGATGATGGCGATCGAAATTCAACGCTTCCCTCCGCTGGTACTAACCAGACTCAGGTTCCGAGGGTGTAATCTCAGCCTGAATTATTCAGGCACCCCTAGCTTGTTGTGCATTCTATCACCTTTGAATAGTCTCAAAGTGTGGTCAGCTGGGGGAGTTCGTGCCCTGCGGGCACGAACTCCCCCAACAAAGCCCGAAAAAAGCTCGCCGCAGGCGAGCTTTTTTCGGGCTTTGTTGCAAAATGAGAATTTCTGAAGTGTAGTTATTTAACCGCTGCGGCAGAGGGAAGTGAGAAGACGGTATGATGATGTTCCTACAATTAAGCTTACGGCTGGTGAATTATGGGAGACTCGAAGCGGCGCAAAGACTCGCTAGGCGAGAAGTACGGCCAAGAAGGAAACGTTTATCCATGGCTGCCGATCAAAAAAAGTCAGGCAGAGCAGTTTGTCAATTGGAGTACCCGTGGAGCCTGGATTGGAATTGGGGTACTCGTTGCTTACTGGGTGGTTGTGCGCCTCATTGGACCTGGGCTGGGCTGGTGGAAGATTAATTAGACCGCGATCGCCTCTTCCACACATCTGCAATAGTTTAATTTTTGTAACAGGACTGTAGCAATATATTAAAAATGTGTATTGAAAGGCTGAAGACCCTGGGCAGAGTCTGGAGCAATAGGTTAACCTTAGTCTGAGGGCTGTAAAATTAGCGCTGCTCATTAGCTACAGATCCGATTCACCTCCTTCGTTTGATGTTCTGCCGACTCTTGTGTCGCAGCTTATACCGCATCTCACTGGGTAGTTCGCTACTTTAGGTTTGCGGGACAGTTCGTCCTCTTTAGCTCGTTACGTGTTTGTTATGGAAAAGTTGTAAGACTAGGATACCAATTGCGCTAGGTCGCTCACGGATGCTTTTGTGGCTCGGTCGAAAAGCGTTTTACTTTAAATTCAAATGTTTAAGAAATTATAAAATGTTCTAGAATTGTGTTAACTGTGGCAGAGGAGATTAAGTATGTTTCTCAGACTTGCAGAGCAGCATCGTAGATTCGTTCAAGATCTAGTTATGAATCTTCAGGCGTTGGCAACTGTGTTGGAAGCCAGAGGGTATCTAGCTTCTTGCTACACCTGCGGGGGGCAAATGAATAGCGCATCGTTTATGGTCAGCTTGGGGGAGAATCATCTGATTCGCTTCTTGGTATCTGACTATGGAATCACCTGGACAGAGATGAGAGACGATCGCGAACTCATGAAGCTAGAGGGTGCAGAAGCCATCAATCAGCTCCAAGAGCTGGCTAACTTGGTGAAGTTCCAAATTAAGCCATCGGAAGCTCGTCCTGCTTTGGTCTAGCTTCGATCGAGTCTAGGTTCTTGCAACCAATTTGCACATTCAACGGTCAGCTCAGCAGGGCTGTAGGCTTTGTAAAGTCTCTACAATCCTATCGATCGCTTCCTGAACCTCCCCAATCGGCAGATCAAACTGGTTGACCATGATGCTGAACGTTACGAGCGGGTAGTGAGGTGGCTGTAGGTATCCTGACAAAGCGGCAGCACCACTCAAGAATCCTGTCTTGCCTTGGAGCCGTCCCTGCACTGAGGTGCCTTGGAAGCGATTGCGCAAAGTGCCGCTGACTCCGGCAACAGCTAAGCTGTTTTGATAATTTGAGGCGTAGGGCGATCGCTGCATTGTCTGCAGCGTTTCGACTAGGGCGGTTGGACTAACCAGGTTTCGACGAGATAAACCTGAACCATCTGACAGCCGATAGTTTTCTGGATTGACTCCGATCTGGGTTAGAGCAGCTTCCACTTCATCTAAGCCTGCCTCCAGACTGGAGCTACTCTGGGACATCTGATTGGCGCCGAGAAGCCGTAAGGCTGCCTCTGCATAAAGATTATTGCTCTCTTGATTAGCTTCTATCAACAGCTCCGCCAGCGGTGCAGATTCGACTGCGGCTATCTCGATCGCTTGAGTAAGCCGTACGGACTGAATAGCTTGAGCATCAGAACTGTCGAGAGTTTGAATTTGCTTCACCTGAATTCCGGCTGCATCCAGGGCTTGCTGAAAGCGATCGGCGAAATATGCGGTGGGCTGAGGCACTGAAATGGCGATCGGCTCTACGGCAGACCCAACCCGCAACTGCCCTTCAACTTTCAGAGTCGGCGGATCAGAGGTACGTCCCACCTGCAAAAATTCTGGTTGATCGATGGCTACCGTCTTTGAGCGGTTATTAATTTGCCAATGCCGCTCCATGCTTGGCTCATCCCAGACAACCTGCAAGGGTTCTCCCAATCTTTGCGGTACCAGCGTTAAACCGATCGCATTCTGGTTAATAATCAGGCTGTTTGCCACAGCCCCATAGCCCGCCTGGATATCTTCCCACTCCCAGGTTGGATTGATGGCATCACCGCGAAAATATTGATCATCTAGCACTAGCCGATCGATCTGAGTGATACCGCGATCGCGGATCTGCTGAGCCAGATCCTGCAATTGCAAATCGGTCAGGCTAGGGTCGCCCCGCCCTACGACACGCAAAATATTTAAAGTTGCATGACCCATCTGGTACACAGAAGTCCGTATCCGAAACTGCGAACCGAGTCGTGTCAGCACTGCGGCGGTCGTGAGCAGCTTAGCATTGGATGCAGGAGTGAAAAATTCTTCTGCATTTTGAGAATAAAGCGTCTGGTTGTTGCCCGTCTGTACCAAAATTCCCCAGTGGGCACGGCGAAATTGGGGAGCGTTAATGATGGGGGCGATCGCCTGATCCAGCTGAGCTGGACAAAAAGGCTGAGCTTTTGCGGGCAGCAAGCCCACCGGAAGCAGCAGCAAACCGCCACAGAGTTGGAGACCTAGACGAACAGAGGGCTGAATGAAATTCAAAATGCGGATTAGAGGATAGCTCTACAGATCATCTCCCAAAATAATGCTCCGCGATCGTAAAACCCAATATATTTTGAAGTGCTGCATCTTTCTAGACAGCCATATAGCGCTTACATAGCGCTACGCGCTCAGATCTAATGAGTTATTTTTTGAGAGCCGCGCTCAAAAAATAACTCGTCCTAACTCAATTACGTAATGCCATCCATCTGAATCAATTGGAAGGGCAAGCCTGAGAATTCTCCAACGGAAATGCCCCCATTCAGGCAATTGCCCAGAAAGCCTAACTCATAATCCAGAAGTAAGTCAGCCCTAAAGTTAGGGCGGTCAGCGGCACCCCAAAGCGCAGATGCTCCCAAAACGTCAGGCGATATCCCTGTTTTGCCACTGCCTCTGCCACAATCAGATTTGCTACTGAGCCGAGCAGCGTTAGGTTTCCTGCAAGTGTCGATCCGGCGGCTAGTAGAAGCCAGGTGCGCGTATCAGGGTGCGGAATTAGATGATGCAACAACAGCACAGCAGGTACATTGGACACCAAATTAGACAACAGCGCCGTCACCCCTAGAATGCTTAATGGGTCATGCACAAACTGAGCAAAGCCATTGAGCAGACCGAGTTTTTGCACCCCTTCCGTCAGAATGAACAGCCCAGAAAACATCAGCAGCAAATCCCAATCGACTTGATGCAAAATCCGTTTTGGTTTGACACGTCGCGTCAAGAGCAGCAATCCTGCGGCAATGAAGGTCGCTTCGGCTATAGGAATGCCAGCTAAAAAGGCAGCCAGTAACCCGACTGTAATCAGCAAGCTTTTGGTTAGCAGGGGCTTAAACACTCGGTAGCGCAAATGTTCAGGTTTTAGCGTGGGTTGAAGCGATCGCACTTCTGGATACAGCCACCACAGCCAGCCGATTTGAACAATCAAACCTGCGATCGCCAAAGGAGTCAGGGCTTTGGCAAAATCGAGATAGCTAATGCCCGAAAACGAGCCAATCAAAATATTCTGCGGATTGCCGCTGAGAGTCGCGACTGAGCCAATATTGGTTGCACCTGCCAGCGCCAGCAGATACGGAATCGGGTTGAGCTTGAGGGAAACCGTTAAGCCCAAGACTAGCGGCGTTAGGATCAGGGCGATCGTGTCATTCAGGAATAATGCGGACAGCGCGCCGCTCCCCCCTGTCAGCACTACCATTAACCCAAAAGGACTGCGGACGTAGCGCATTAGGTAATCTAGCGATAGCTGAAAGAATCCAGCCGTCGCTAGATTGGCGCTAATCACCATCATGCCAAACAAAAAAACTAGGGTTTTGTAGTCGATCGCTCCCCAGGCGGTCTTGAGATCTAGCACACCCAACGCCATCAGCAGCGACGATCCCACAAGGGCGATCGTCGCTCGATTCATGTGTAGCCCCGGCAAGTACCCAAGCCCTAAGCCAACGTAGGTCAAGGCAATGACGAGATAGTGCAGAATGATCATGGTTGTGCGGCAGCAAAGTTCAGGTTTGACGAGGGTTTAAGGGCAAAGCACTAAATATAGTCAGTGATGTGGATATAGCCGTAATCATCGGGCTTGAGACATTTTTGAGCGCGCCCTCAAGAATGTCCCTGTCTTAACCGCTCTGAATACAGCCATAACAGTACAGGCTAGTGAGCAGGCATTCGCGTGATGGTTTGCACAGCTTCCACGGTCAAAAATGATCAAAACCTGTCTGGACTATGGATATCCCCAAAAGGGGGATACCATTATTTTGGCTAAGCGAGTTTTAGCTAAGCGAATCCCACGCGATCATCATCACCCCTATGAAACAAGTCAGCGGACTTAAAACGCCTGCGCTCTTGCAGCAGTTTCAGTGGATTCTGAATCCGGTTGGTTATATGGAAAGCGCTGTGCAGGAGCTTCCAGACATTTTTGCGGCTCAAATCGTCGGGTTTGGCAACAGGCTGATATTTGTCAACGATCCCCAGGCAATTCAATACATATTGACGAACGATCGCAAGGAGTTCACCGCGCCAGGTGAGATTAACAAAATTTTGACGCCTCTAGTGGGCGACACCTCAATTTTTCTGCTGAGCGGCGATCGCCATCGTCGTCAGCGACAGTTGCTGATGCCGCCCTTTCACGGCGATCGAATGCGCACCTACGGACAGCTGATTGCCGACCTGTCGGAGCAGGCAATGTCTCAAATCCCTGCCAATCAAGTCTTTCAGGCGCGATCGGCAACCCAGTCTATTTCGCTACAGGTGATGTTGCAGGCGGTCTTTGGGGTGCAGCAAGGAAAGAGCTACGACCAGTTGCAACATCTGACGGGTGCAATGGCGGATACCTTTAGTTCGCCGCTTGCTTCTGGCTTCCTATTTTTCCCCTCTCTTCAGCAAGACTGGGGCACTTGGAGTCCTTGGGGTAAGTTTTTGCAGCAGCGGCAGAGGCTGGATGACCTGCTGTATGCCGAAATTGCCGATCGCCGTGCCTACCCAGATGCTAGCCGTACCGACATTCTCTCAATGCTAATGACGGCAAAGGATGAAGCGGGTCAGCCCATGACCGATCAAGAGCTGCGGGACGAGCTAGTGTCTTTGCTCATTGCAGGTCATGAAACGACGGCAACGGCTATGGCTTGGGCGCTCTATTGGATTCACCACCTGCCAGAGGTGCGGACAAAGCTGCTGGCAGAGCTAGATTCGCTGAACGGTGATTTGGCTGACACGATAGCAAACGACCCGATGGCGATCGCCCGTTTGCCCTATCTCAGCGCCGTTTGCCAAGAAACCCTGCGAATTTACCCGATCGCCATGCTCACGTTTCCCCGTCAGGTGCAGCAGCCGATGGAGCTGCTGGGCTACAGCCTGGAACCGGGCACGATTTTGGTGGGCTGTATCTATCTGGTGCATCAGCGACCCGATCTTTACCCCAACCCCAAGCAGTTTCAGCCACAGCGATTTCTAGAAAAGAAATTCTCAGGCTATGAGTTTATGGCATTTGGCGGGGGCGCAAGGCGCTGCATTGGGGAGGCATTGGCGCTGTTTGAAATGAAGCTTGCCCTAGCGGTTATCTTGTCACGTTATGAGCTGGCGTTGGCAGAACCGCGATCGGTACGCCCCCAGCGCCGAGGAGTGACGCTTGCCCCAGCGAGCGTGAAGCTGAAGATGGTAGGGCGACGAAAGTAGGGAAGCCTTGAGTTTAGTCTAAAATAGTGCGAATGTACTTGTTATAGATCGCTAAATTAAGTAAATCGCTAAATTGAGAAGGACACAATGGTTCAATACACCCTGGCAGAGCATCCTGAAGTCATTATCGCGATCGAGGGCAAAGACTCCAAAAAAGCTAGAGAAAAGGCAATGAATCAGCTCATGGAGATGCTGGATAACGATCAGCTCCCTTCCAACTTGCCGAATGGCTTTGCTGCTGAGCAGTTTATTGAGGTTAAGTCTACTCCCAGCGCTGAGCCTAGCCCTGAAGAGGATGAGGTGAGCCAAGCCATTCAGCTTCTGAGCAATCTGGCTAGCCTAAAGCTGAAAACCCAAGAGCTAAAGCAGGAAGCCATCAAAATCCGTCAGCACGTCGATATTCTGTTTGAGGATGCTCCCATTACAGAGGCAGATGTGGCGAGTCTCAAAGAAGGGTTTAAGCTGCTGAAGACCTTCGCTCAGTCTAATCTCCGCTTCCGTCAGGCGAAAGAGCAGGCAGAGTCAGCTAGACGGACGCTCGACCAGGCGCTTCAAGACCAGAGTTAGGATCTTACTGCCATAATTGCCATGAAGAAGACTGCCCCGTCCGCTCGTTCCTACACGCTGCTCTCGATCGCTGCTGCCCTACTGACGATCGCCCTCAAAGCTGGAGCCTACGGACTCACTGGCTCGGTCGGGCTACTCTCTGACGCCATGGAGTCAGGAATTAACTTAGTTGCGGCTGTGTTTGCATTTTGGGCTTTGTCTTACGCGGCAAAGCCGCCCGATGAAGAGCATCCCTTCGGGCACTCTAAGGCAGAGTACTTTTCGAGTGGGTTAGAAAGCGCCCTGATTATGGTCGCAGCCGTTAGCATTGGCATTGCCGCATGGCCACGCTTGCTCAATCCGCAGCCCTTAGAGCAGATTGGAGTCGGGCTAGCGCTTTCTCTGGTCGCAACGGCGATTAACGGCGGGGTTGCCTGGATTCTTTTGAGAGCAGGAAAACGGCTAAATTCGATCGCTCTCAAAGCCGATGGGCATCATCTGCTGACTGACGTTTGGACTTCGGTAGGCGTGGTCGTGGGTCTTCTTCTCGTGAAGCTCACAGGCTGGCTGGTGCTAGACCCAATCATTGCTCTATTGGTTGCAGCCAATATTATTTGGGCGGGTGCTCGCCTGATGCTACAAACCGGATCAGAACTTTTGGATCGATCGATTTCTCAACCCGATCAACAGAAAATCCAGCAGCTTTTGAGCGAGTATGAGCAGCAGGGAATTCAGTTCCATGCCTTACGAACCCGTACGGCTGGCTCTCGTCGCTTTGTCTCGATCCATGTCCTGGCTCCTGGCTCCTGGACAGTGCAGAAAGGGCATGACCTCTGCGATCAGGTGGAATTGGCGATCGCCAAAGCCTTGCCTAGAACCCATGTCATGACCCATTTAGAACCTTTGGAAGATCCCGTTTCTTTCCAGGATCAAAACCTCGATCGATAGAATTGGCGTTCTCGCCCAATCTCATTATTGTTGGGATGAGAATAAGCATCACCGGAGCTAATTTTTTCTAGAAAAAGTAGCCACTAATACATAGCTAAGAAAAGCGATCGCACTCATCAAAAAGCTAATGGGAACAGGCGCATAAAAGCCGATGGTTAGCCCTACCCAGGTAAAGAGCAGCGCAATGACGGCAGACAGCAGCAGCGCCATAAAAGGACGCGAGACTAAACGTTGGGCGATCGCGGCTGGAGTCACAATTAGGGCAGAGTTGAGCAAGACTCCTACGGCAGGGACGGCGGCAGCGACGCTAATTGCCACTAAAACTAGGAACAAGATATTAAGTCCCCGTACGGGGATGCCGCGCACTGCCGCCACGTCGGAATCAACAGAGGCAAAGAGCAGAGGACGGGCGATCGCCAAAATTGCTGCAATGGCTAAAGTACCCACGATCGTGATCCACTGTACCTGCTGCGGCTGCAATCCTAAAATCGAGCCGAACAGGATATTGACACCTAAGCTGCCCTTGGCACCGCTGGATGTTGTAGTGTACATGCTCAAAAATAGAACCCCTAGCCCCAGCACCCATGCCAGCACCGTACCGACTTCCACATCTCGCGATCGCGCCGAGCGATTGCCCAAAAGCCCCATTGCCAGCGCCACCAGCGCCGTGACTCCGAATAGCCCCACGATCGGCTGTTGCCCCACAACTGCCGCCAGCAGCGCTCCAGTAAAGGTGACATGGGACAGCGCCTCTACCGCAAAAACTAGGTGACGTAGCACCACAAAGTAACCGACCAACCCCGCCACGATCGCCAGCACTGTACCCGCTAGAAAAGCGCTCTGCATGAAATCGACGCTGAGCATATTCTGCACATTTTGAATCAGGTTTAGCGAAAAGGGTGGGATGTCTAACAGCACTGACGAGGATACGGTGAGGGATATAAACATTAGACGCTCGGTTGCCATCTAATTCGCCGCAGACGCACCGCCACGTAGGTGGCAAAGGCAAAGCTCGTGATGAAAAAGCCAACAGGATAGGGAATGAAGTAGGCAACTGCCAGCCCTGCCCAGGTGAATCCGATCGCCAAACCCATAGACAGCCCCACTGCCGCGATCGGACGAGCCGTTACCTGTTCGGCAATGGCAGCCGGAGTCACCAACAGCGCAAAAATCAGCAGCACCCCGACGACCTGCACCGCCTCAGCCACGGCAAACGCTAGCAAAATAAGAAACAGGCGGTTCAGAAGCCGCACAGGGACACCCCGCGCTGCGGCCACATCAGCATCGATCGAGGCAAACAGCAGCGGACGAGCGATCGCCATTAGCCCGGTCAGCGTTGTCCCGGCGGTGAGGGCAATGACCGCTATGTCGCGATCGCTGATGCCCAGCACTGCCCCAAACAGCAGCGCGTAAATGCCTGCCGCATAGGAAGTGCCAAGCTGTACAAACAGCAGCCCCAGCCCTAGGGCAAAAGTTTGAGTGGTGCCGATCGCCACATCTTGTCCACCTGGGATTTTCGCCCTCTGCGTTCGTCCGCTCAGCCAGTCGATGCCGAACACCGCCGCTATGCCAAATAGCAGCATGCCCACGACGGGCGATCCGCCCAGCAGCGCCGCGCCCGATGCTCCGGCAAAACCGACATTTGCCAGGGTATGTCCAGCAAAGCTTTGTCCGCGTAGCACCATAAAGTAGCCCATAGCCCCGGCAACGATCGCAATCATTGTCCCGGCAAGAAAGGCATTCTGCATGAAGTGAAAGGCAAACAGCTCTTGGAGATTGGCGATCGGATTCCAGGAGAAATGCACCTCCCCGGCATCCGCCAGAAGGCTAGTGGTGATGAGCATGATAGGTTACCTCCTCCGGATGTCCGGCAACAATGATGCGTCCGTCTCTGGTGCGCAATACGTCGATCGGCGTGTCGTAAAGGTAGGACAGCGTTTCGGAGGTAATCACGGCTTCCGGAGTGCCGATTGCCGTTTGTCCCCGCGCTAGGTAAAGCACGCGATCGAGGTAGGGCAAGATCGGGTTGACGTCATGGGCGACAAGCAGCACTGTCACTTGGTAGTCTTGGCTAATTTGGCGAATTAGCGCCGATACACCCTGCTGATTGCGCAAATCTAGACTGTCCAAAGGCTCATCCAGCAGCAAGATCCGAGGACGGGTCACTAACGCTTGGGCAATTAGTAACCTTTGCTGTTCGCCGCCCGATAGCTCACCAATGGGGCGATCGGCATAGGCTGTTGCTCCCACTAGCTCAATCACTTGCTGCACCCGTCGGCGATTTTCACGAGCGCGAACATCTCCTCCCCAGAGCTTCCTCAGTCCGGGTAACGGCAGCCCCCACTGATTGCCGTCAATCCCAAGATGCACTAGGTCGCGCCCCCGCACTGGCATATCGGCGGCAAAAGTTCGCCGCTGCGGCAAATAGCTGATAGCGATATTGCCACGCCGCGCAGGTTTCCCTAATAGACTGAGCCGACCTTCGTTCAACGGCAGCAAGCCCAACAATACCTTGAGCAGCGTCGATTTCCCAGCTCCGTTAGGCCCTAACACAGCAATGAATTCCCCGGCACTGACGCTTAAGTTGAGATGGCTCCAGATGAGGCGATCGCCCCGACGCACGGCAGCTTGCTCAAACTGGATAACGATTTCTCGCTGGCTGAACTGATCTCCAGACAATGGCATGGGGTCAATCCCGGTGGGGCGGGTCATGGCTTTCCTTACAGCGCTTTGCGCCTGGTTAAGTGTGGGGGTAGTCCTCAAAATGTAATGATTTTTTATTGGGTGGGCTAAGCCCACCCAATAAAAAATCATTACATGAATACCAGCGTGGGTTATTTGGCTTCGGCTAATGCCGCTTCTAAAGCCTTGAGTTGAGCGGTTTGCCACTCCTGAAAGCTGGCGTTTGCCGGGGTTAGTGTTTCTGTGACAGGCACGATCGGGATGCCTGCGGTCTTTGCTTTTTGCGTCAGCGCATCGGTGTCGGGCGTCGCGTTCTGTGCGTTAAAGACCAAAACTTTGATTTGCTTTTGAGTCAACTGCTGATCCACGGCGGATTTATCGATCGCCGTAGGTTCTTCGCCTTCAGAAACAGCATTCATGAACTTGGCTGGTGTCAACAGCTTCAATCCTAGCGGCTCAGCCAGGTAAGCAAAAATGCTCTCGGTGGTGCCGACTGGTGTGCCCGAGTACTTTTGCTTGATGGCGGCGATCGTCCCTAAGTAATCCTTGAGTCCAACTGCGATAAACTCCGCCCTTTCCTGATCGTAGTAGGCGGCATCTGCGGGATCAAGCTCTTTGAAGTCGGCTGTGATTTGATCAATGACCTGCATGACGTAGTTGGGGTTGTACCAGAGGTGAGGGTTGTCGCCCTCTTTCTTGCCCACCAGATCGCCAATGATTAAGGCTTTGCGATCGCCTACCGGGTTGCTCTCCAGCAGCTTTTGTCCCCAGGGATCATAGCCCGCGCCATTCAGAATCACATAGCGGGCGCTTGCCATGAGACGGGCATCTGTGGGCTTTGGCTCGTAGTCATGGGGGTCGGTATCGGGGCTAGTAATGAGGCTGGTAACTTTTACCTTGTCGCCTCCGACTTGAGCCGCAAGGCTGCCCCAAAAATTTTCAGCCGCAACGACCTGTAGGGGATCATCGCCGCTAGGGCTACCTGTCTCAGAACTTGTCCCGGTGGGGGTAACTGAAGAACTAGAGGCAGCTTGGGGAGCGCCGCAGCCTAAAGTCGGCAGCAGAACAAATAAAGTCAATAGACTGGTTGCGAAAGACCAAAATCGCCCCTGGGTTGGTGTAGCAGAGGCAGTGTGGCTCTGCACAACGGGGGCAACTCGACACTGTTTCGACACTGTTCCTTCCTCTGAGAATGATAATGTATCTCATTTGATGTACTCAGCAACTTATCCGATGCTCTGTGCTCTTGTCAATGAGAATCATTCTTATGGAGGGACAAGGGTGCCTCTGCCCAAAAAGATGCTTAAAAAGTCAGCTACGCCGTAAAAAAAGCTCTCTTGGTGCTGCCAACCAATGTCGGTGAGCGGGAAGGGAGTAGATAAGTTCTCTTGTTCTGCATTCATCTCCCAATCCTCAACAATTCTGGGGGATTGGGGGCGGTTCGGGTAGCAAATTACACTTCTCAGGCATCCTCTGAAGTGGATGTAGCTTGAGGCGATCGGTGAAGGCACGGTATAACGCAGTGCAGCGGACAGATTCAAGATTGTGGTACATTGCCAAAGTTATCTGTCGCCGCTCACTTTAGCCTTTGGCTGGCTCCACACAAAGGTCTTGCACTGCTGGTTGAGTCAGTCGGTGGAGGTGGAAAAGTCTTGGCAGCGATGGACAGCAGGGGGCGATCGGGGGGTGAAAGCGAAGTGCTGCTAACCTGTCGTTTTACCCTGCGTGCATGGTTTTCCAGCAGCTATCAAATATAGACCATGTAGACTTTAACCATGATTGATAAAGCACTGAACGATCTGTTGACACTATGGGTGACAATCGAACCGATTGGAACAGTTGTTCTTTTCGCCACATTGTCGGCGCATCTTTCTCAAACGCAGCGTCGTAGAGTTGCGCTTAAGGCTGTTGTCTACTCCACAATTATTTTATTAGGGTCTATTGTGGTGGGCCAAGTCATTCTGTCAGCGATGCAAATTCGGTTGATTTCTTTGCAAGTTGCAGGTGGTTTGATCTTGTTCTTGTTTGCCTTGCAAATGATTTTTGATTTTTCGCACGAACAACCAGCAACCCCTGAAAAGGGTTACGATATTGCGGTTTTTCCGCTAGCGGTGCCGTCTATTGCAGGAGCAGAAGCAATTATGGCTGTGGTTCTGCTAACAGACAATCACATTTATTCGATTCCATCACAAATAGTCACAGCTTGTGCTGTTGTATGCATTATGGCCGTTACCTATGGATTGATGCTGCTGGCTGAGCCAATTTTACGGGTCATTGGTACCAATGGTGCTGCAATCTTGGAGCGTGTTACAGGCATGATTTTAGCTGCACTGGCTGTCGAACTCATTATGGAGGCGATCGGTGTTCAAGGATGGCTTAGTTAAATATTAGTGTGAGGTAGAACGAAGCCACAGTCGGAACTGAGGAACTGACTGTGGGCGCAGTGGATGTGTTAATTCTGTTCGTAGAGAGCGTTGAATATTTCCACGGTTTATTGGTTTGAATTAGAAAAACTCAGCTCAAAATCAAGTTTGGCGTTCTCAAAATCGATTGGAGCTTCCATGCAATCAGATTTTGCTCAAGCAAAATTTGTACATCAAAGCTCAAAATCAACATTTGCTGAGGCAAAACTAGATTTTGCTCAAGCAAAACCTGTGAACAGGAACTCAAAATCAGCTTTGCCATAGGAATTAGGTAAGTAGCGGAGGTATAATGCTCAATTCGGTTTATTTCTCCGCCACCTCTATTCAATCGATCGCCTTCCCTTAGCCGTTAGTCGGGCGATAGTGGGTGCTGATCGCCATTACCTTGAGTGGGTCAGGGGTAGGCAAGAGCGGACTCCAGGTGTCAATTGTCCGAAATCCCCGGATATGCGACTCGTGAATCGTGGCACGCACGGCATCCCGTGAACCGAACACAATTACGCGAATTAGCTCTCGCTCTGGGTTGGGTTCACCATCGGGCTGCAACGCCGGATGGTTGAAGAAATTGAATTCTCCGGTCATAACTATCACTCCTTGTTGTTTTGGGTTCGCTTGCAGAGATCTCGCTTACAGAAGTAAGACGAGAAGGAACCCCAAAAACATGGCTACTCACGATCGATTAACAAGTAGCGCCAAGGAGTGTAACCAGAAAGCTACACTAACTTAAGCCCTACGGACTGCCTGTACGGTCTGTAAGGTTAGAGGTATGTTGTAGGTGGCACTACTTCATACCTCGCCAGAGGTTTTTGGGTGACTTAAGGCTGCTGGCGCAGGAATACGAGAAAGCAACCTTAGCGGATAAGAATATAGGAAGGAAGGGGCGATCGTCAAGCTCTTTCCCGTACAAGTTTGTTTGTGTTTTTGGGATAGAGAGTTGGGGAGGGGGCGATCGAGCACCTTTTGCAGAAGGACTATACTTTTTTGCTGTGACTGAATCTGAAAATAGGCAGAACAATTCTGCCTATCTATCTAAATCGGCGTATTATCATCGAAAGATTTTGTCTATACTACCCAAATTAGGGTGTTATGCGGAAACTTTCGGTATATCCACCTTCTCTGGGATCTTAGGCAGAAACTTTCAGCCTACCAATAGTTATACGGCTCGAATTTATCTGTAAGGACGTACACTTGAGTTGTTGGTGTAGTAAGAGTGTTATATCGGGTTAGAATCACATTTTTTCGATGGTTGAGGATTGCTCCGTTGCTCAAAAGCTTGGCTGTGGCAAGTATGCGCTAGACAACTGCATTCTTGTTAAAGCACCCGTTGAAGCTGTAAGCACCATTGTTCAACAATATTTTGTGCTTGAGGTGCAATCCAATTGCAAAATTGCTGACTATGTTGACGCAAATAAGACTTCATGGGCAGAAGTTGAGCGGCAACGACAAGTTAGGAAATCAAGACCTAATAAATCACTACCTCCAGTACTGTGGGCTGTTCCATTCTGGCGATATCTCAATCACCAATGGACAATTCTACCCCTCTCAGGTAGAGAGGAATCGATTGCTTTCGCGCTAGCGTTGCTCTTGAATACCGACACAATTACCTTTTACGATTCTTCTCATGCTTCTTATAACGAGTTCAAGGTTTTTCGCAAAGACCAACTCGTTGAGTATTATTTATTTGGATTTGAGTGCGGAAAAGACTTTAAGAATGATTGGGATATCAAGGTAGAGGACTCTGAGTTTGACGCTTGGAACAACTATGAACATAGATTCAAAAGCTCCATCAGGCAAGTTACCGAAGCAGAATTAAGATCGGCATTTTTAGCAAGGAAACCTGATAGAGATAATAGAGGTTTCCTGGATGCGTGTCTTAAGCACTATAGAGCTTATATTCCCTTACAGGAAGAAACACCACGTCATTATCACCTTAGTGGTGCAGAAAAGTCTTGAGAGACTGACTGGGCAGGGGTTTAGAGAAAA
>NZ_JCACIN010000024.1:26051-72416 GCF_059504425.1 Drouetiella sp. | reverse complement strand
CCCAACAAGCCATTCATCTAATAGAAAAAACCCTGTAAATCAAGGCCTTTAAGATTAGCTTAGTAAAGCTGTGACTAACTTTATGCCTAAATCTTGAGTCCAGGCGGCGGGAATCCTGCGGCATCTTGGGAGCTTTGTAGGACTGAAAAACCCGCACCTGAATTTGAAGGGCTATTTTATGCCGCCTTGTGGTTGTGCTTTACTCTCTAAAACCCAGCCCAAGCTTTCTAGAACTGACTGTTTGCCGACGACAATATTACCCGCCGCAATCTGGATCAAGACGCTGACCTCTACCTGATAAACCGTGCCTGTTCTGCCCGTTGCCTTGTTTACAAGCCGATCGCCCACCTTCCACGCGCCAAGCTTTTCCATCAAAACCTTTCGCCCAGCCTAGCGAGGATTCGGCTATTCGGGTGGCTGTCTCGGCTCTGGCTGTGGCGGCTCAAACGCTGCGGCATCCGCCTGGTCAATTTCCTCGATCGCCTTGGTCATCGCCTTAGCATCCAGCCCATAGGACTTGCCTACCCGCCGCACCAAGAATTTTGTTGTCTCACGCTTAAAGGTTGGAGAGGGGATGGTCACTGTCTGGAGTTGCTGCATGTCTGTGACCTCTTCTAGAACCCCCTCCCCAAGGAAGTCGTCGAAGCCATCTACCGTCCAGCGCACGTCCTCAGCATGGGCGATCGAGGCTACCCTCAAAATCTGTACGGCATATTCTCGAATGAGCTGCCCATAGGTTTCCAGCAAGATTTGCTCTGGTCGCCTATCTTCGCGCTTACTTGCTCCGCTTCGTGCCATGATTGCCGTGCCGTCCGCTGCACTCAGGGCAATTTGCTGGAGCTGGTCATAGATATCGCGCTTGATTTCGCCCCGATAGGTAATAGCTGTCGTGATAGTTCTGCCCGGTCGCTCGAAGGCGCTAATGGTTTGCCCCGGCTTCAAAGTCAGGTAATAGCCCTCGCCGATTTTCTGGGTTTTTAGCGGGTCATCGTCGGCATCTTCCACGCCGCTGACTACCGGGATACTGAAGTTATTGGTGTAGAGGGCATATTCCAGCGCCGCCGTCTGAGCAAAAAAGGACTTCTGGGGCTCAAAAAGCTGATCGGCAATGTGCAATCCAGGCGAAACCGTCAGCGTGACGATCGGGAACTCAAACACGCCCCGATAGTTGAAAATCGGCACATTCTCCAGCGGCTGCCCGTTCGGCATCTGCATAGGGATGATATCTACATCCTTCTCTTGCAGCTGGTCGAGATCGAATGGCTCCACAGGCGGCTTCTCGTTTTCCTTCGGTCGCCTGCGAATCGAATAGCGGCTGGCGACGATCGCCCCTTCTTCGGTGCGCTGGTAGATCGTAAAGTCATGCTCTCCAACGGGCGGCATATCCCACCGATCGCGCTTCACCACCCAACGATGCAGCTTGGCAAAGCAGAAGCCCTTTGCGTCCGACTCCCAATCCCAGAGCGACGATCGCGGGTGCAGCAACACATAGGGCTGTAGCTCGCCCGTACTGTCCTGATCTACCAGGGATAAAGCTTCCCCACTGGCAATGCGGGTGTCTATCTGAGCGATCGCTTTACCCGTCACCAGGCACTTGAACATGGACTCCCTTAAGAAGGTGCTGAAGCTGGCTCTAGCATCATCGTCACCGTCGAGTAGCGCTCCATAAGGGAGAAAGCGATCGTCCCAAAAGGGAGCTTTCGAGCCGCTAAAGCTGGCAGGCTCTGAGAAAAGCTGAGAATTGAAGCGGGTAAGGATGGGGCTGATCTTATTGGTATAGGTGGCAAGCTTGATTCGCTCCTGTACTACCGCATCGGGTCTACCGTCCGGGTTGGGCAGAATCTTCCGCTTCATCGCGTCAGTCATCGCCGCGCCCCCGGCTACCATTGCCTCAAGCAGCGCCCAGCGATCACACTGGGCGCGATGTTCAGGATGGCGATGTCTGAGGCTTTCAAGGAGATTCATGGTTAGTCCTGAGCTTGGAAGAGCTGAAGTTCGCCCTCAGATTTGATAAAGGTGTAAATATTGCCGTCCGTGCCTTTAAAGCGTCCGCCGATCGTCTTGCCTTCTTTCTGCCAGAGCGGATCGTAGACAAACTCAGCGACCTGGATACCCTCTTCTTCATAGACGGATTCAATCAGAGTCTTCAGGCTGTCTTCAAGCTTTTGCTTCAATTCGTCGGGTGTAGGCATCAAGCTGTCCTCGGCTGTAGTGATGGTTGCTGGATTTTACCCTTGAGGGATTTTGCGGCTTTCACGAGATGTGGTGTCAGCGCAGCCGAAGCCGCCATGCCGATCGCCTGTCCTCCGTGGGGAAGCACTGCATCGGCGGCAGCTCCTACGCTATGCTTTACCGCTCCAGCTATAAGATGCCCAAAAATATCGCCCATGCCTTTAGCTTCAACCGCATCAGCCGAATCATCGACCGCCTGTTCAAACTTGGCATGATGCCCTTCAATTAATTTCTTGCCCACTTCGATCGCCGTCCTGGCTCCCAGCATTGCCGCCATTGCCCCAGCTTCCCCACCGATGTGATGTCCTAATGCTCCAGCACCCGCGATCGCCCCTTTTTCGGCAACGGTTTGAGCTAGCGCCTTAGCCTGATTGCCCATAGCGGCAAAGCGCCCATCCCCGTCTCTAGGCTGGTTTGGATTGCCGCCTGAATGTTGAGCGGCAGCGTTTTTAAGAGCCTGAAGTTTTGACATAGGAGTGGCGCGGGTGCAGTACCCCCAAAGTGCCCAACGGCGATCGGTGGTTTGCAAACGACTAGCAGCCCTTGGGCACAGTAAGCCTGGAAATCCTATTTCAAGCCTGCGCTTGCAGGAAGGCGATCGATGTTTACTCCAGAGCAAGAGAAGTTTTTAAACAACCTGCTAGCCGAAAACAGCAAGCTAGTGGCGGATCAGTTCAACAATGCCCTTTCAGGATTAGCGAAGCGGCTAACGGTGGATGAGATTCCCAAAGCCATTAACGCCCAGCTCAGCCCCATCTCAGATCAGCTCAAAGGACTGAGCAAAGACGAATTAGGCGGCGTGGTCAAGGCTCAATTTGACGCGCTGTTAGAGGAATTAGCGAAGCAGGGAGAGGACAGCCCGATCGCGCCTGTTGCTAACCAAGAGAGTGGGGCGATCGCTGCCCTACAGAAGCAGCTTGACGATATGGGCAAAATGCTCGACTCCACCCGCAAGATTGCCGAAACCGAGCGCAAGACCCGCGAAAAGCTGTCTGAAGAGGCGCGGTTGCAAGGTCTAGATGACACCGTTCTCGACTCCCTACGCGGCAAGGTAAAGCCCGGAACCGAGCGGGAACTGTTGACCTTAATCAAGAGCGCCGGACTGCTGGTGGAGAACAAAGAAGCCAATCGGTTTGAGGTAGAGCTACCCGATGAGTTTGGACTTCCCACCCGGAAACCTGCCGTGGAAGCGATCGGCAATATTGTGACTCAGCGCTGGGCGCACTATCAGGATTCTCGCCCTGGTACGGGTACGGGCGCGGCTCCATCGGCGGGTCAGTCGGGCGGCGGATCAACTCAGCTCAAGCACTTCCGCAATCAGGGCAATGGTTTGACCCTAGACGATGCCACTTTAGAAGAGGCAGCATCTAGCGGCAAACTGGATGAGTTGATCAAAGAGCTTGCCTCTGCAAGTTGACGATCGACTGAGGGAACGATAGAAGCATCACGGCTTGCCCTTGCCTTAGTAGGGATGTCCAAACCGGAAAGCACACCACTTTAAAGGACATCCCTATGACTATTAATTTTGCGCCTGATGCGCTGATCACCGAGAAGCTTGTTGCCCGTCGCACTCTCACCCAGCTCAACCGCCTGAGCGTTTTTACCACTGCTGGCATGGGCGACTTTGAACCCCAAGGCACTTGGGAAGTGGGCAACACCGTTAAGTTCCGTCGCCCTCGCATTTCTGAAGCCGTTGAGTACGATCCTCGCACTGGATCAGGCTTAACCCTGACCCAACCGGGCTATATCACTGGAGAGCTGGCACTAGAGAGCCTGCTTGCTAACGGTTTTCCCGTCTACAGCTCTGACTATCGAGTTGATCAGTACATCCAAGATTTCTCTAATCAGATGTCGCTGTCGATCGGCGTGAAGTTCGACACCAATCTCTACAACAAATTCCGCACTCCCATTCATGCCTCTACGGGTGAAGTGGGCTATGCGGCGAACCCCCCGATCGCCTGTGTTGCAGCAGAAAGCAGCAGCGGTCAGCTCACCGACTTCAACCGTCAGGTTTTGGTCAATGCTGGCACGGTCCTCGACCGAGAGAACACACCTCCTACCGAGCGCTATGCACTGCTGTCCTCGACTGCTAAAGGTGCCTACATCGGTGAATCCATTCCGGTTGAAGCTGGCTATGTCGAGGCTTTAGCGGGTGGCGCTGGAATGCTGACCAACGGAATGCCTGTTGGTCAGTTCACAATGCGGCACGGCTTCATGGTGGGATCGGGCAACGTCATCGGCTCTCAAACTGCCGTAGACGACTTAGATGCAAACGCTGGCAGCTCAGCATCTGTGGCAATCTCCGCTTCGGTGGTTGATACGGCAAACGGCGGCAATCCGTTCTTTGTCAAATCTGACTACGCGACTGCTACCCCATTGGGCACGATCGTCCTCACCTTGACCACCACGGGCGCTTTGCAAAATGTCGCAGTGGGTCAAATCGCTCGGATTGGCGCGGCAAATGCCACGGCTAAAGCCTACGGCGTGATCCTGCGGGTTGACGTGGCTAACAAGAAGGTCTGGCTTGTACCTTTCTCAGTTAAGGGCTTGCAGCTCACAGCTCCTCAAATCAACACCAGCACCGACCTGTTCAGCGTTCCTGAGATTCCTTCGATCTCAATCTCACTGCACAAAGAGGCGTTGGTCTACGCCACCCGCCTAATGCGCCCTCCTTCAGAAGGTTCTGGCGCAATTTGTGTGACCCAAGTTGATCAGCAAGCTAATCTGGCCCTGCAAGTTTGGCGCGGCAGCTTCGACGTGACCCGCTTCCGTGAGTCGCTGGTTGCCACGGTGCTGATGGGTTCCAAGATCACTGATTACCGCAAGGCTGTTTTGATCCTCTCTCTCTAACCCTATGTCCTTTGTCATTCTTCACACGTCTGACGGGCAACCCTGGCAGGTGCCGCTCTCTGAAGTAGGGCGGTTCCTGGCTCTGGGCTACCGTCGCCCCGAAGTGCAACCTGTGCAGCCGCCTAATGAGCAAAGCAGCGAAACCCTTTCGTTCGAGCTGCCTTCGGTTCCTAAAGTGTCCTTGCCAACCGCGATCGTCCAGATCAACCGCGATTCCCTCGCCAAGTTGATTAAGTTGCCGCTCGTGGGCACGGCGATCGCTAAGGAAGTGATTAAAAACCGCCCCTATCAATCCATTGAAGACCTGATTGGGCGGGTGGCACTTCCGGCAGGGCAAAGCTGGGTTGCTCTAGAACACCTGATTTCTTTTGAGGCAAATCTATGAGCTATTCACTTAAAATCCTTAATCCCACCTGGTTCAAGCAGGATACCGAGCAGTCCGTTGTCTTGTCGATCGCACAGAAGGTTCTAGTGGACGCTGGACAGATTTTCCCAATCTCCAGCTTTGCCCCTTCTCAGTCTCAACACGTCAAGTTTTCTCTGGGCAAGAATGACCAGGGCAAGCAAATAGCGCTGCAAAGTAAAAACACCTGGTACGCTTACAGCCCTCACGTTCAAATGCTCAAAGATGGCAAGCCTTTCTCGGCGGCTGATGTGCCTCGCTCAGGTGCGATCGGCGCGGCGGGTCTGGAGCTAATAAAAAGCTTTGAAGGCTGTGTTCTGGACGCTTATCAAGACGTGGTAGGGGTTTGGACGATCGGCTATGGCAGCACCGGAGCGCATGTCTATCCGGGGCAATCCATTACTCAGGAGCAGGCAGAGGCGTTGCTTAAGAAGGACTTAGAGCGCTTTGAAGCGGCGATCGGCTGGATGGTAACAGCGCCAATTAACGGCAATCAGAGAGACAGCTTGATCTCATTTGCTTTTAATTTGGGCGAAGGCGCTCTACAGGGTTCAACCCTGCTGTGGCGGCTAAATCAGGGCGACTATGCAGGCGCTGCGGATCAGTTTCCCCGCTGGGCGAACGCTGGAGGAGAGCAGCTCGCGGGGTTGGTTCGTCGCCGGAAAGCAGAGCGATCGCTTTTCCTCAGCCAAAACTATACCCAATATCTGTAGCGTCATGCCCTTAAGCGATCGTCAAGAACACCTGTTGTTTGAGCTGTACGGCATTCCTTACAGCTCAAAAACGATCAGCCTGGGATCTAACGGCTTGGCTTCAATGCCTCCATTGACCGAGCTGCACCAATCCGCAAAAGATCGGCTGCAAGAGGCGATTCTAGAAATCAACATCGATCCGTTCAAAACCGAACGGGTGGGTGAAATTTTGGCAGAGTATGAGGGCATTAGCCTTGACCCCTCCACGATCGAGCGTGAGGGCTACTCGTTTCGCTTCGGGCGCAGTATTTCCAATCTCAAAGATCGCCTCTATGCCTACACCGGGATTCGGGTCGCAGGTTCCTTTTCAAATCGGATGCCTTTAGGATGACCACTATTGAAAGCCAGGTCGCAGTAATCAACTTCACGGTTTATCGTGGGGCTGATTTTGTGCTGCCACTAGACTTTCAGCAAGACAGCGGGGCACCCATTGACTTCACCGGGTCAATGGTCAGCGCCAAACTGCGGCGGCATTTTATTCAAGATGTCGCGGTGTTTGGAGTGACGATCGCCCAACCTACAACTGGGAAAGTTGTTTTATCTCTTGACCAGGCAGTGATCGACACGCTTAAACCTGCGAGCTATTCATGGGCGCTATTCATTACCGATGCGGCTGGGGTGACCCAGTTGAAGTGTCAGGGAACTGTTGAGGTTGTCCAGCCATGACATCCCCGATCGTCGTTCGTCCACAAACTACGATCGTTCAAGTTAGCTCCAATTCAGCGATTGTAAAATCGCCGATTGTAGAAACCCAAACGATTGCGGCGATCGATCAGACGACTGTTTTGAAACCTATTGTTGAAACCCAGACCGTACAGGCAGGGATTCAGGGACAGGCAGGGCGTAACGGTTCTGATAGTACAGCCACACCGATTATTTACTCCACAGCAACAGCGCTAAGCGCTCTACGAGTGCTGAGGCTAAACGAGCTAGAGCAACTGGAATACGCCAGTTGTGACGATCCGACAGAAGCCTTTAATATCGCTGGTTTTTTATCGATCGCCGTTGGCTCTGGAGTGCTGGCAACGGTTGATCAACGGGGAATCTTCAGCGATTCAAGCTGGAGTTGGACACCCAAACGACCGCTGTATTTAGGGCTAAACGGGTTCCTAACTGAAACCCCTCCACAGAGCGGCTTTCTGATCCAACTCGCCACAACGATCACCGCTCAAAAAATCACCTTTGAAATCCAAGACGCAACGCTGCTATGACTAACAAATTTTACACCTTCGATTTTGTCAGCAAAGCAAAACGGCTTGTTGCTGCGATCGCTGCCAGTACAGGCGCTACAGATGCCTCAAAAATCATCTCAACTAATTCCGCTGGCGTTTTGGATGTCTCGTTTTTGCCGCCTGGGGTTGATATCCAAGTCGAGACGATCAACACCTCTGAAGCCCTTGCTGCTGGGGATTTCATAAACATCTACGATGCAGCGGGAACAAGAACCTGTCGTAAAGCCGACGCTTCTAATAGCCGCATGGCACACGGTTACGTGCTGGCAGCGGTCAGCTCAGGGCAACCTGCCACGGTCTATAAAACGGGCAAGAATTCGGGGCTGAGCGGTCGAACGCTTGGAACACCTTACTTTCTGAGCGCTGTAACAGCAGGAACCTCAACGGCTTCACCTTCTGCTTACCCAACGGCTCAGATCTTGCAAGTGCTAGGCTATGCCGACTCTACAACTTCAATTTTGTTTGAATTCGATCAGCCTGATTATCTTGATGCCTGATGACCTACTACCCGACGCTAGTTAATGGATTGACACGGTGGCGAAAAGCGATCGCCGCTTCGTTGGGTGTAGCCGATGCTGACAAGCTGATCAAGACTAATTCCAGCGGGATTCTAGATGAAACCCTGTTGCCCATTTATCCTCTCAGCTTGATTGAGGGATTAGATCTGAGGATGGATGATAGCGGCAATCCGACCTATCTCAAGTTTGGGGCAGGTGTCGCTACTGTTTTGTCGGGCACAACCCGATACTTGGCAAGATCATCTGGCATCTTTTACAAAAATCTGGCTGCAACTTGGAGTGCAGGAAGCAACAATGGTGGTAGGTTTGTGGCGACAGCCGTTGCTGCAAACCAGACATGGCACTGCTTCATTATTCGCAATCAGACAACCAAGGCGATCGACTTTGGCTTTGATTCTTCGTTGACTGGCGCTAACGTACCGAGCGGCTGGAATGCGCGGATTATTGGCTCAATCATGACAGATGGATCGGCGGCGATCCGCGCTTTCACTCAGGTTTGGGATACGGTCTACTGGAAAGACGAAGTTCAGGATTATCGTGCCTCCCTCGGAACAACCGCGACGGCGATTACCCTAACCGTTCCTAGTGGCATGGCTCTAGAGGCGATCGTTAGACTTGCCTCTGGTTTGCCCACTTCGCCAAATACTAATGCAATTCTCTTATCTTCTTATTCCATGACCGATGTAGCTCCAACCAGATTGGGTGGTGGAGCTGCATCGGTGGAGTCTGCTTACGTGGCGGGTGGGGTTGAGTTTGAGGCTTCAGTAGTGGAAAGAATTCTCACATCTGGACAAAGCATTAGAGCCAGGGCATCCTTCGGTTCCTATATTCATTTTCCGAGAATTGCGACAATCGGCTTTGTTCATCCAAGGGGGCAAGTCTAATGGTCTGGGTACAAATTGTTGATAACGTATCGATCGGTTTTGCTAGAAACTACCCACCATCAGAGCTTGATGGATCTTATGAAGCTAACTGGATGGAGGTAGCCGAAACTGATCCTAGAGTTGAGGAAGCGCTGAATTATAGAGCGCCCGAACCGCCTCAGCCTAAATGGGACTTGTTTCGACAAACGCTCGCTCTTGATCCGGGCGTGAAGCGGGTTGTCACCACGAACAGCCTCACCATGTATCACTTCAATCAGATCACCGCTTTACTCTGGCAGGTAGGGAATAATCCGGGAGTGCTGACCGAAATTGGAACACAGTGGCATTTCATCATGGAGATTGAACCCTTGACTGAGGCAGAACGAATAACCATTAACAATGGACTCGCTCAATGTCTCATGCCGTTTCGATTATCGGGAAAAAATGAGTTTGTGTTGGAGTTAGCCTAGCTACTTGTGATCTTTCGATTTACCCATGCTCACGCCCAGGCACCGCAATAGATTCAACGTTTCTGTATAGGGGCGATTTTCTTTGATCTGCCGCTCAACCGTCTCGATCCGCTGCTGATTACGAGGACTGGCGATCGCCTGACATGGAACACGCTGAGCGACTTTATGGCTCAAGAATTGGACTATCTCAAAGCCGCTCTAGTCGGGACTGGATTCGATCCGGCGATCGTTGATTTGCCTTGATCTAGTTCAGCGTGAAAAGCTCCGATCAGTTGCTTCAGACTGCAACTACTCAAACTAAAAACGGCTGAAACTCCTGATATTTCGTCACTGTACCAGTTCGCTTAGTCTAGTGAGTTAGTCCAAGCTTTTGGGCATTTTCAGAGGACGGCGATCGTATTTGTCATCGGAGTTAATGTACCCTGAAAACTTGATCGCCTTTCCTGAATTTTTATGGATGCACCGCAAAACACATTTGAAGCGATCGGCATTGGCAGCACGGCTCAGCTCACACAGAGGCAACGGGCAGCGGCGGGGATGTTTGTGTTTATAGGTGCTGCTCCTGTCCCTTTACCTAGCCATAGAGGAAGTGATAAATTAAGGATGAGACATACAGGATGATCAAAAAAAGGATAGAGCCGCTCGCCCCCATCCTTCAAGGCTTCTTGGCTAAATAGAGAGCCTTCCCGGCTGCACGTCGTACAGAGATTTCCTAATTGAAGCTTTGTTTCTGGAGGTTCATATGTCTAGAATTCTGATTGTTGATGATTTTTTAGATAGCCTCTTATTTGTAAAAGCACTTTTAGAAAGCGAAGAATATACCGTAGATATTGCCACTAGCGGTTTTGCAGCGCTCGACCTACTTGAGGAGTTACGTCCTGATGTTGCCCTATTAGACATTTTTCTGTCCGACATGATTGGCTATACCGTCGTTGAACGCATTCGCCAAAATCCGGAGCTGTCTGAAACCCGTGTCGTGCTAGCAACTGCCTCATCTGTTCTAGATAAGTCCGAGGCAATGGCATCGGGCGCTGATGCTTTTTTGCGGAAACCATTTGACTCAGACCAGCTCTTAGCGATCATCAAAAAGCTGTGTAACCAAAAGGCTAAGGGGGTAGAGACATAGGGAAAAATCTCTTCACTCTAGCTCTGCAGCCTGCACCAATGTGATGACGTGAGAAGATACCTCAAAGTCATAGTATGTGAATAATTACCCATAAGCCATCAGTAGGTCTTTTGCTATGGAAAATTCACATCCTTGCTACATCTTGGTTGTAGATGATTTAGCAGACAATTTGGTATTGATAAAAACTCTTCTAGAGGCAGAAGGGCACAGAGTAGATGTTGCAGATAGTGGCGCTCTGGCTCTGGCAAAAATTGAAGCTTCGCCCCCAGATCTAATTTTGCTTGACCTGATGATGCCAGACATAGACGGCTTTGAAGTAACTCGGCGGCTTCGGCAAAATGACCAGTTCTCCTCTGTTCCAATCTTGATAGTTACGGCTGATCGGATTGTAGAAGAGGAACAAGGGTTGGAGATTGGAGCCAATGGCTTTATCCGTAAACCTGTTGATTTTGATGAGCTACTAAAGAAGGTTGAAGCGTTTTGTTAGGCAAGACTTCTCCTCAAGTATTACTACAGGTCAGAGTGCGATCGCCCCTCTCCTAAGAGAAACCCCTTAGAACTTGATGTTCTAAGGGGTTTAGTGTGTTGTGCTCAGACTGTCATGGGGTCGAGCTGAGATACGTTTAAAATAGTGCCACGGATCTTGAAAATGCTCACTATGCTTGCATTCTAGCCGTCAACTTCCCTAGTAGTTAATATCTTGAGTAGTTGCTTTAAAAGGCAACTACTCAAGCCTGAACCCTATATTTTCGGTTGGGGTGTGTGCCAGTTGGCTAACGAGAGATGTAGTGTTTCAGGTTTTGTAGTGAGCATACTACAGTCCAATCCTAGTCCAGTGATGTAGTACGCCTTGCACTGTGACAGTTTGCAGTTGACAGCGACGCTTGATTTGCGCTAGTCGATCGCGCCCTTAAAATCCGCAGAGGGTTGGGGATTTGGGAACTCTGAAAAAAAGAGCTTTGAACTTCCATGTGGACGATCGCTAATCCTCAGCTGACCACTTTGACCCGCCCTGGCACCGGAGCAATTTGCAGCGTGGCCCTCAATCAATCGCTGGTACTCACCGAAGTTGATTTTGATGCAGACTGGCGATCGGCTGGCGTGGTTGCCAATCATGATCCGGTTAGTGTGCTGCTGGCAGTGGATGGAGATGTGATCGAGATTGCAGCTGAGTCTGAGCTGGTGGGTGCAACTGCTGTGATTGTCGAGGGCAGGGTTTTCACGATCGCCGCTGATTTGGACAATCCCCAAGAAGGCGAGTTCACGCCCATTTTTGCCGACTCTGCTGATACCGGAAAGCTCGGCATTCAGCCTTTAAAACAAATTAGGTTGCATACGACCCAACCGATCGCGGGTAAACCTGCGGCGATCGTGGCTCAAAAGAAGCGCCCATCCATCCCAACCAACCTGGCAGCGCCTAATATTCTGGACGCGCTCAAAGGGTTACCGATCACGGGCAAGTTTAATTGGAGCCTCAGCATCGAACAGCATCCTAGCGGCAGCTTGCAGCTTGCCGTCGATCGCCCTCACGTCAACCAAGTGCGCGATCGGCTCAAGAAGGGCACCGAGCTAGAGGTTTTAGGGATTGGTTTCAGCGTTTCCAATATTCAAGAAAAGCTAGAAGTCGAAGGCTATTACACGGTTTCCGTTTCGCTCACAGGCAAGTGGGCGAAGCCCCAGTACAATGATCCGGCGTTTCTCCATACCCCTCGTCGCCGCAACTCACAGCAGCTCAACAATGAGCCACAAATTGATTCAGAGTGTGGAGTTGCGCCAAACTCTATTCCACCCTTGAGGCAGCGCCCTCGCTGGGTTTCAATCCCAGAATTAGCCTCTAGAGTCGGCGTGATGTTTCAGCCGACCCGTGGAGCAACCAATGTTGGAACGACTACCAGCCTTCGCAATCTGTCAGGCGCTTGGGTTGTTGAAGTTCCACCGGACACCCCTCGCGATGCGGCACGGGCCTGGAGCGCTGATGTTGTTCAAATTGCTAGGCTGCACGGCTCGATCTTGGATTGGAGTCATGCGGGTAAAGTAACCACTCAGGCGATCGAAGCAGGACGGCTTTGGAATTATCAGGTCGAATCGCTCAACACCACCTATCAGGGCGATACGCTTCACTCGCCTAACCATAAAGGCTATGCCGCTGAATTCAAAAATGCTCAGCTAACGGGCACATTTGTTGCTGAGAACCTGATCATCAATTCCGATAGGCGGAAGGGTTTGCCTCAAGCCAAATGGAAGCCGCGCACTCCCAAAAAGGTAACACTGCGATCGGGCGATCTGACCTATGCCTCACCTCCTAGCACGGTCAAGTTCATCCGCACGATGAGCCAGAATTTTGACGCATCGGGTGACACAAAAACGCTGCATATCACTACGACGATCGACGGTCAGCCGTTTGAGGAGATTGAGTACATCTATGGCTTCAGATTCCAGGCTGAAGATGTGTTTACATTCGATCTGATCGTTAATGCTGGGGTCTACTACACCGAACCAAAAGATTTTTGGGGCGTGGTTTCCTACAAAAAGAAGGTTTACCGCTACGACAAGAGATATGGGTTTCCGCTGGGCCATGTCACGAAAGGATGGAAATATCTACGGTTCAAGCAGGAAAGCGATGAGCTGGAGACGCTAAAGCTGTTTGACCCCAACGACCCGATCGACCAGCTCAGCCGCGATCTGTATGTGTTTGAGAAAGTCCCCATTGTGGAGCGTAGCCTAATCAATAACGTTGCCTTCCGGGACTATTATGCTGACGCTGAAGAACAGTCGGCATGGGTGCCCTACAAGCATTGCAACCCGGACGGCACAAGTGAAACTCGCTACGTGATTGATCCAACCTGGGCACCGACCTGTTTTGCGATCGGCGATCTGACCTACAGCTCATGCTTCAATGTGAAGCCCAACCCAGACCTGATACCGGGTGAGATTTATGAGTATGCTATCAACGACATCCCACCCAAACCGTTTGTGATTGCTGGAGATGAATCGATTACCAAGAAATCAATCCGGCTGCGACCTGCCCGACCTGCCGGAATCAACATCCCGCCACTGACTGCGGATCAGTCGGCTATTCTGTTCGATCGCTTCACTGAGCGCAATCTGCAGGATTCAGCCACCAACAACTACAACAACAAAGCTGTGATTGAAAGCTTTGCTGAAAACGAAGGACGACCTAGCCCAGTGAGCCGCAAACCGTCACTGCTGGAGAAAGTTGATCCATCTCAGGATCAGGCGAACAAAACCAGTACACTCAATTCGACCACGCATCAAAGCATCCGCTTCACCGTTTGCACTCCCGGCTATACCTGGAGCGATCCGGTAAATGGCAGCGTGAGCAACGGGCAAGCTCACACTCTAGACTTTGCCTTTACAGCGGTGAAAACTGACTTGAGGCTGCAAGATATGCAGCAGTCGGTTCAGCATTCGTTTGACGTGCCTTTCAATGGAGCGCTGCGACCGCTCGATCGCATTTCCCTAACCGCTCAGGGTGAAAATCATTCGGTGATCGTCACCAGCGTTTCCAATAACCTGACGATCGAAGGACGCTACGGCAAAATCCCAATCATCACCTGGGAGCCAACGCAGGTTCAGGCAGGAATCGATCGGGAAATCCCGGTAGTGCTTTATAAAACGCTGCTACCTGCCCCTCCCCAAGGTCGTCCTCAGCCTCAGCCTCCAGCAGAGCAAGACCCCAAAGCTCCTAACAACCCTTATCCGTGGGACATCACGCACCAACAGCTTTTAGGCAAAATCTCCCCTCGTTCAAGAGGTAATTTCTGATGGACTTCACCCGCCGCACCTTAGATGAACTGGTAGCCTTGCAAGAGGCAATCTATCAAGCCCAACAGACCTTGATTGAGGTACAGAACGCTGGCGCTCAGATCAGCATCACACCACCGAAGCAGAACACGATTATTCTGAGGGTAGGCGGATCAACAACGAACGGGCGATCGGTGAGGTTCCAATGATGACTGATTTAACTGACAAGCAAAAAGCTGTGAACTGGGAAACTCTAAAGCACATCGAAATGGTGATGCAGCTTTTAGCGACGATGCAGAATGAGATTGCTCGTCGGATGTTCAGTCACGATCGCTCAAAGCTTACCTCTCCAGAATTGGAGATGTTTGAGCAGTTTACAGATAAATTGGCTGGGCTAACTTACGGCAGCGAAGAATATGAAGCCTGTCGTCAAGAGATGCTGAAAACGGCTCTAGGTCATCACTATGAAAACAATAGGCACCATCCAGAGTTTTTTGTAGACGGCGTTGAAGGTATGAACCTAATCGATTTGATCGAAATGGTTTGTGATTGGAAAGCTGCTACACTTCGACACAATGATGGCAATATTTTCAAAAGCATTGAATACAATGCCAATCGGTTCGGACTCTCTCCACAGTTAGTCAAGATCATTTCCAATACCGTGCCTCTTCTACATAGTGTTTACGGCAGAAAAACGCAAAAACATCTAAATGACTACTGGCACTGTCTAGCTTGCGGGGCAGGAGACATGGAAGGAAACTTCTGTTGTATGTGTGGAGCAGGAAAGCATGATTTTGATGCCGTGCTAGAACCCTTGCCTTCGATCGATGAAATGGCTGGGATATTGAAGGAGAACAAAGGGTAATAAGCAGGTTATTACCCTTCGCCCCTCTGGGTATACTACGTTTAGTCGTTCTTCCTCCTTTGGGGTGACTAGGTTAAGTTGCAAAAAGCCTGCCGAGATTGATACCGATGGCAGGCTTTTTGCTGAGCTTCAAACGCCGATCGCCCATTGGGAACTGTAGGGACGTAGCTCAACAGCGCCCCAATGAGAATCCAGTTTGCTTCCGGCTTACCTCAACTCCCTTTTAGTTCAGACAATCTCAGCGTGATCAGCGGCTCTACAACCACCGCCCGATCGCTCTACTTTGCCATTCTGGGAGAGAACCCGGCAGGATTCAACCTGCTCAGCTCTATCATTCCGGCGACTATTGGCGTGGGTGCAGGAGTAACAATCACCATCCCCACCACAGCGCACCCGGCAGGTTCGTTTTGGCAAAACTACATCATTGCGGCATCCACCACGAACACCCCTAGCAGTCTCGTTCAACTTGCCAAAATCAGCGCGATCGACATCGATGGCAACCCCCGCACCCTGCCCTTGAGCATCACCCTGGATGAAGAGGAGATGTTTGCCTTATCCAGCACGATTGCCACTCCAGACCCACTCCCAGAATTGCCCCTCAACGGAATGCTGAGAGCGATCGCCTCTCTCAGCGGCAACGTGTTTGAGTACGATGAGAACTCATCGCTGCCTCCCAATGACCTGACGGTGATTGCGGCGATCGCGGGTAACTGGGTCTACAAACCCGGCAACTTTTCCAGCTATGTTGAGCTAACAACCGATGGCGGCGGCTGCGATCGACCCTTAGCCGACATCCCTAGCACCCTGCAACGTGCCCCCCGCTACAGCCCTTCCGGCGCGGCTGGCACGAAGCGAACGTTTTGGATCGTCAATACGGCTGAGGAGGATATTCCGGCTGGCTTGCGAGTTAAGGTCATCGTCTCAGTTGATGGTGCAGCTCAGGACTCTGAATTTGATGGGCTGTTGGCAGTGCGCTTCAAGGGTTACGCCAACACGGTTACAGGTGCATTAAGGACGCTCGACGGCGACGGCATCGAATTCCCAAACCTAAACATAGAGCGGGATTACCAAAGCGGCAAATCAGACCTTATCCTGCCTGACGACCTGGCAACCAACGAAGCTTACACGCTGGAAATCTACCCAAAATTCAGCCTGATTGCTGCACAAAATAAGGTTGCAGACGGCTCCCTCATCTCGATTGCTCTTGACCTGTTTGAAGAGGCTGGTGTTTACAGTGAGCTGGGTCAAGCGCTGGGTGACTGGCTCTACCCTACCGACGATCGCGGCTACATCGTTCCTGATGATGGGCTTGCTGCCATTGCCCTAAAGCGATCGGGCATCGTTGCCTCGACTAGCTTCCTCAAGGTGGGCGCATCCCCGCTCTATGAACTGGATATCAACACAGCCAACCAGAAAGCGGCAATCAACGGCGATGGAGCAATCTATCTAAGAGATGGCGACCTGCAACCCGCCGAAGCACTCAGAGCGATTCTAGGCACCGTTGCCGGGGACAGCTATGCCTCTGCCTGGAGTCTGCCTGTCACGGTTAGCGGCACCCAAGCGGTTCAAATTACCTGCACCTATCCGAGCAACGGCACCACTGCCACGATCCGAGCGGATTACCCCGATGCAATCGCCGGAGTTACAGGCAAGGCTAAATTCAACCCCCCGCTGGTGACTCTGTTCTTGACGGACGGCACGGAGATCCGCCGCTTTGAAGGGTTCAGCGTGGTAGATGGCGCGACACAAAACTTTTTAATAGACAATTGGAACTCTGGGGTTCTAATTGAAGATTTGCCTGATCCGGCTGCAAACTTTAGCCTGTTTCGCCCAGAGGGAGCGACCGCGATCGCCACTGCAACAGGCAATATTCCGGTAGGCGAAATTCAGGCGGCATTCTGTTTTACCTACACAGGCGAATCCCTCACCAGCATCTCTCATGCTGAAGCTGACGGCTGCATTCACGAAGCCAAGCTTACCCTGGCAGAAATGGAAGCGGCTGCCCAGAGCTGGAGTACACCCGTTGCTGAGAGTGGTATTGTCGATATCCCACAAGGGGCGATCGTCGCATGGCAAACCCGGCGCACCACCAGCGGCAAGCCGATTGTCTATAGTCCCGTGTCAACAGCAGAGCATGATGGGGTGAGCGTATGGAAACCCGCCTACAAGCTGGATTCCGACCCTGGCAGGTGGCTCGTCGATAACACTCAAAAAGTGTTGCTCACGGGCGAGAATCCCCCGACCAGCGGCGACGGCAGCGAAGGAGACATCTATCTCCAGATCGCTTCACCCGACCTGTTGATCTGGCATAAGGATACGGCTTTGGATTGGGCGCTCGTCCAAACCATCACCGCACCCACGGGCGCACCAGGGCAAGCCTATACCAACACTACGGCAGCATTCATTCAGCCAGCAGTCAACGCAACCGTCACAGTCTCGCTCGCGGCTGGGCAGTGGATCGCGACAGGTGCAACGGTATTTGTGGAATCGGCTGGATATTATCAAGTCGTTACCCCCGGCTCAACCAGCGTCGTGCTACGAAATCTAGGATACAGCGCCAATGCTGCCCCCTCAACCAACATCTTGACCAATCGTAAGATCAGCGCATCCGGCACCGCTGGGGCAACCGGATCGATCTCAGATGCCGATCGCCTCATTCTCAACCTGATCAGCACACCTCCAACCGTTGCCGTCGATCAAATGGCAGTGTTCAATCAGGGCGAAAAACTGAAGCTGCGTAAGGCTTCTGATGGGGTGATCCAGACGATCGCAGTTCTAGAAGCCCCTCAGACCTTCACCAAAGCTCAGTCAGTTCGGGCTGTCTCGCTGACACCTGGATCAACAGTGGCGATCGATGCCACGTTGGGCAATACTTTCGCTCTTAATGTCAGTCAAACAACCTTAATTAGTAATCCCACGGGCTTGATTGATGGCGGCGTTTATTATCTGCGGCTGAGGCAGTCGGGAGCGGGTAGCTATGCAATCACGTTTGAGGATGCCTGGGTATGGGAGCTAGACACCCCTCCTAATCTGGTTACGGCTGCTGATCGCCTTTGGGTGATTGAAGCCAACTCAGACGGCTCTAACCTCTACGCCAGGGCGCGAGGATGGTTCACAGCTCCACCACTGCCGATCGCTTACTGGACGTTGGATGACAGCAGCTATGCCGATTCGATCAACGGCTATGATCTCTTGGCTGAAAGTGGAGCGCTGATCGATATCGTTGATGGCGCGGCAGTGTTCACGGCTGCGACTGGAATTAACAGCATTCTCTACACATCTGAAACTGAGCTGAAATTCACAACTAATCACGCTGATGATGAGCAGTATCCACCACAGAGGGATTGGCGGCTTGAGTTCAAACTAAGCTATAGCAACGCAGGTAGCGAAGATCTGCTGATCGCTCATACTGGCGATCTGTTTGGTAACGATGATGATTGGCGGGTGTATTTAGACGCTGGCGGAATTTTGAATTTTGGAATTGTGACTACTGGAGGGGAGGGGAGCAACTTTGAATATTTAGTAAGCACAGTTGCGATCGCCCCTAATACCACGTCCAGCATTGTGCTGGCTCTAGATGCCACTCTTGGAAAAACCAGCCTAAGCATTGATGGCGTTTTAGTAGAGCTAACGCTGACTAATGTAGCCGTTGCGCCAAGCCTTGAAATCTTCAAATTAGCGTTCGGTCTAGACTACACCGCCACGGCTGGCAGTACCCTAACCCTGGACGATATCAAACTGTTCTTCCCCTCTTAACCATGAAACGCCTTATCGATCCGTTCCTCTCTCGTTTCCGCTGGTATCGCCGCGCCCGTGGCGGCGTTTGGGCGTGGGTACACAATCTGAATACAGGGAAGCGATCGGGCTGGGTTCGGCTCGCTGATCACCTTCCTCTCTTCCCCTATCCAACTCCCGGCATTCGCGAAGTGGAGCGGCATCACTAATGCGTAGCTTTGAGGAACTGGAAGCCAAGCTCAAGGAAGTCCAGGCGCATTACGAGAATCTGGCGATCGGCGTTGGGGGTGGTGCAGTAGGCTCTACGGCATCATTCACTCTAGAGCAGCCGTTGAATGGGGTGAATACCGTTCGAGCAACCTGCTTCACGCCATGCCCACCAGGGCGATCGCAGTTGTTCAAAGATGCAAACGGCTCTTGGTATGCGATCGGTTCAAACGCTGCGGTTCTGCAAAGCATTGAGATCGCCCAGAATCGAAGGCGTACGGCTCAAGAACCGACTCAGCCTATACGGTTTGCAATGTCAGTATCGGTTTATTCCGGATCGCCTTTCGATGCAGGTCAAGGCGTTGTTTCTCTGTTGGGCGCTAAAAATGATTCGTATGTAATCGTTGAGGGCAGACCTTACCTAGTGATGTCTCGAACTCAAACAAGCGTGGTTATTGATTCCGAGGGTGTTCCTGTCATAGTTGATGATCAGGGGGAGCAGGGCTTTAGTTCTCCGATTCTCTCTGCTGATAAAAACGGTACAGTATACGTCGATTATCAAACGTTCGACAGTCAGCGATCGCAGGGTGGCTATGCCCGGTATAACTATCATTTTCGGATCAATGGAGGGGTCGTTAGCGCTCTGAGCGAGTCCCCTTCATGGCGTGGTAGCTTGGTCAATGGCTTGCTATCGAGCGATCTTGAGATTGATCCTGATTCAAACGCTTGCGTGAACTATTTTCGGACAATCCTGTACTCCAATATTCAAGATCGCAACGTTTGGACTCTCTTCGGATTTGACACCGATCGCGGCAGACTTGCGGGTGAACTAGGGTTTCCTGGAGGATCAAACCGACTGAATGACAACGCAGTTTTGAACCATCTCAAAACTAATACGCTCCGCACAACAGCAACGATCTCAAGACTCCAAACAGAGGGCGATCGCTGTTTGACGGCTAGTGGTGGCACCCAAACTGAGCTGAGGAAATTTGACCTGCCAAGAATTCGATGGGATGTGCCGGAAGGAGCTAACGCAATCATCACTTTTGCGGCGATCGCTTATTAACAGAGGGCGAGCTTTGCAATCGATCGCCCTTCGGTTGGGCACACTGAAAGCAACGCCTGCCCCTGCGACTTGGGGATGTCCATTTGGAATGCTAAACATCCTTTGAGGCAGGTAAAGTTTTATGCCCACTAACATCAATTGGTCACGTCCGTTTTCTGAAGCGGCTGAAGTCAAAACCAGCGCCGTGACTCACGCCCTAACCGTTTCGGGTGGCAAGGCAATTATCGACGTGACGGCTACGGTCAACGCAGCTACCAAGATTCTTGAGCGGATCATTCTCACTCCTAAAGCCAGTAATACAGGCACAACCCACACCGTTAAGCACCTGATCTTTTCGGGCGGCTCGGATTCTGTTTATGTCAGCGCCACCAACCCAGCCGACTCAGTTGCCACCAACGCTGCAACGGCTGTAGAAACCGTGCTACCTGACACGCTCAACCTTGACAGCTTCTACACGGCTGCTGGCGTAGGACGCACCGACCCAACTCCTTAAGCCCGATCGCTCGGCTATTCACCAAGCCATTCATTAAGCTTTTTATCCAATAGAACACTATGGCTAACGCAATTCTCGGATTCCGCACAATTAACAAGTGCTTTTTGCACCGCTACGTTTTTGAAGGCTCTCCAGCCGTTCTCACGCCCAAACCCATCTCCCTACTGATTCCGCCCAGCATGGCTGAAATCGATCCAGGGATTACGATCGTTGACATCGATGGTCGCACCGCAAACGGAGCCATGCAATCAGCTCTGACCTACAAAGACAAGATCATGCCGAAGTTGAAGCTTAGCTTTGACGTGGGTGGCCCCGAACTTGAGCAGATGATCCACGGTCAGGTGGTGAAGTCTTACACCAACGTTGTCTCTGCCGTCTTGTTTGAATTTGAAGCCACGACCCAAACCTTTGCCGCACGGGAACCGGGCGAGCATGGCTATCAGGTCACAGCTCAAACCGATGGGGCAAACTCAATGGTTTACTACACCGATCCGCTGACTAAGCTATCGGTCGCTTTGACAGTCGTTGCCGCCAATCCTATCGGCAATCAGATCGTCATCGGCGAACACCTGGCGCTAACCGTTTCCCCAGAGCTGGCAGCAACAGGTTATCCGATCTCTGGTCGGGTCAATGCAGTGGTTCCTTCTGCTACGGCAATGAGCAATAAGCAAATGGGGCTTGTAGGCGTGTTCCTAACGGGCATCTACCATGACCAGACCGTGAAAACCTTCAGCGCTCGCTACTGCTCCCTCGACTTCGGCTCTCAGCTCAGTGCTGACGGTAAGCGATCGGTCAACCTCCGAATCCTGCCTGATGCCAACTGCCGATCGGGTCTGGGTTGGGATGTTGAGGATGTGCCACTGCAACTGGTTGCTTAGAAGGCGATTGGGGAATACTCTGTGTATGGTGGGTTATACGAAATGTGAATGTTTTTCCCGTTGGAGCGGCAGAGCAATCCAGCGGGATTTTTAATGCAAACGAACATGGGCGATCGGGCACTAATAAGCTGTTCGAGTTAGATTCATGCCCCATGTACGAGCGCGTTGACTTCTTAGACGGCACATTCCTAATGGTTTGCCTTCCGCTGGCACGTCATGCCCTGATTAGCGCTTATAGACAAGAGTTGCGATCGAACCTGGAAGGGATCGGCTATTGGGTACCCTCAATGGATTCAACTTTGTTCGCCACATGGGGCATTTACTACACCCAAATATCGAAGCTCATGGAACCCGCTTTTGATGCGGCTGCCATGACTCCCGATTCCCGGCACAGGTTTTTCATTTGCTCTACCCCAGTCGAGCGTAATGGGGAAATGTTTGTCGGCTTACCACAGCTCGATCTGCTGCTGGGCATGGGCTACCCTGAACCTGTCACAGTCGATCGCCCCAATCAGAATAAGGGCATCGTTCATATCACATCAGGCGATCCAGCCCGTGACCTGCTGGCAGACTTGCTGATTATGTTTAAGGATCAGGCATTGCCACTGAGCGATCGCTATTCCTTCGATTACCTCAACAAGCTTGTTCTACAAACTGCACAGCGTAAAGATCCTGAGCTACAGAAGAAGCTGCAAGCCGAAGCCGATAAAAAGCGGTTCGAGCAACTGAACGCCGGAGCCGCTGTGAGGGAACACTATCGGAGAATGAATATCGTAGTCCCAGACGATTTTTAATATGCCTCAGTTCAGAAAGAAGCCCGTTGTAGTTGAAGCAATGCAGTTTACGGAAGATTCAAAGAATCAAGTATTCAACTTTGTAAGGTGCAGTTGTCATGCTGACTTTATAGACGGAAAGCCAGTTCTAAAGATCGAGACTCTTGAAGGTAGCATGACCGCAAGTTTAGGCGACTGGGTTATCAAAGGAATAAAAAACGAGTTCTATCCATGTAAGCCCGATATCTTTGAAGCAACTTACGAGCCAGTCTCATAGACTCATCAACGCTAAAACCATGCAACCCTTTTCAGTCACGCTTCGCGATAAAACCTATACTGCCTCTGACCCCACCTCTCGCGAGATGCGGGTGCTGGCATCCGTCTTTTTTAAGGGTGAATCAGAGCGCGATCGCATTCAGTCGCTGATGGATTCGATCAGCGGTAGCAATCCGTTTGAGTTTGACCTGAACGACCCCAACGACCTGCAACGGGCAACGGTTGTACTAATCGTGCGGATGGACAGCCCAGCTGTTCAGGCAAGCCTAGCTCATGTGCTGCGATCGCTCTTTCCCGACCTGCCTGAGTCTCTGGTGAACCATCGGCTCATCTACGCGCCCAACGGCGAGCAAGAGGTTAAAACCGTTTGGAAGTTGGACGATGATGAGGCTCCCGCCCTGGTTTTAGAGGCATTGAAGCATCTTCAGGCTGAACATGACTTGCAAAATGAGCAAGATGCAAAGCTGTGGACTGAGAAGGCTGAACCTCAAGGCTTTGCCGTAGCCGCCAAACCCAAGCGCACCCGCAAGCTGAAAGCCGCATAAACAAGTTTCCTCCCTGTTGTCTGTTGGAGCTGGAGCGTTTCTCGCCTCAGCTCTTTTTTTGGGCAAACTGAATTCATAAGCCTGCCCTGGCTCAAACTGGGATGCCCGTTCGGGATGCGATCGCTTCACTCATCCCACGGGCAATCATGGCACTTAACCCGATTAAGCTTGTTGTTCAAGCCGTCAATCAAACACAGCCGATCGTCAGTGAGATCGGCAAAAATCTGGACGGGCTGAAAGCTCAGGCAGCGGCAGTTGGAGAGAGATTTGAGCTGATTCGCAAGCAGGCGGGCTTCGGCTCATTGGATAAAGAGATTTCCTTGCTGGCAAAGTCGCTAGGGAAAACCTACAAGGAGGCTGAGCAGCTCTCCAAAGGGCTGGGTCTGAGCAGTGACCAGATTCAGAAAAATATCAAGGCAATCAAGGAACTCTCAGCCCTCAAGCTTGACCCTAAGCAGATTTTTGAAAAGCTCAACAAAGAGCTGGGGACAACTGAGGAGCAATTTAATAAGCTCCATGCCGCTGCCAATGGCGACGGCGGCGGTGGAAGGAAGGGCGGCTTTGGCGGTTTAGGAGGGGCGATTAGCAGTGCCGCTGGCGCAATGGGCACGTTTGGGCTTGCCGTCCAGGGCGCTCAGGCAGCGATGGCAATCCTGTCGAAGAACTTTGATCAGGTGATTGGGCAGAATATTCGCCTCAGAGAGCAGATTCAGTCCACCGCGATTACCCTTGCCTCTAAGCAGGATGTGCTGATCAACGGCAAGATCGAAACCGATCCTAGAAAGGCGATCGATGCTCTGCGCCCGATGATCAAGGAGCAGATCGACAAGCTTGCCGTTGATGCAACCAGCCTCAGCGGGGTGACTAGCACTGATCTGATTCCCAGTTTTCAGGCGGCATTAGCGGCTAGCGGTCGGCTGAAGCTTGGTAATCAGCAGGGCGCGGGCAAGGATTCAGCCGATAATGCCCGACAGCTCACGACGCAGCTCACGGCTCAAGGGTTGATGCTAGGGCGCGATGCAGGGCAAATCACCAACGATATTTCCCAAATCACGGGCGGTAACATTGACCCTCAATACAACGCCCTTGCTAAGTTCCTCAACCTAAATAACGCCAGAGTTGCCCAACTTTCCTCAGAAGGGAAGCTGATGAAGTACATCGAAGAGCGGACTCAGGCGGCGGTTGCAGGTCAGGCACAGCTAGCAGAACAGTGGAAAGGCGCGACCTCCAATATTCAGGAGTATGTCCAGCTCATTACCCGTGATTTTGGCGGACCACTGTTAGACGTGATGCTGAAGCCGATCGTCAAACTTGAGCAATCCCTCAAAGGGCAGCTTGAGAATATGCGCACCTTTGCCAAGGGTGCAGGTGAGGCGATCGGCGGTGGCTTAATGCAGGTCTGGAGCCTGATTGACCAGGCAATTGATGGGGTGGGCGCTGTCTACAACAAAAACCTGAAGCAGATCAGCGGCTTTATCAATGATGCGGTTCAAGCGGGTTCAGGTGCATGGGAATGGCTTAAACAGGCGGCTACAGATGTCTGGGATTACCTCACTGAGCAGGTCAAGAGCCTAGCGCCCGATCTGCAATCAATGGGCGCTGAACTGCAAAAAAACTTTATGCCCGTCTGGGAATATCTAGTGCAGGTTCTGCCACCCGCACTGGAGAAGATCGGCAACTTTCTGAAGGCTGGAATCATTGGGCTGATTGCCTACATCGTTCAAGGGCTTCGCAACTTTACAACAACAGTGAAAATCATTGCCCCACTGTTGAGTGGGATAACGACCACGCTGGTAATGGCTATCGACGGTTTCAATATTTCCGTAGAGAAGGCACAGCAAACCGTCGCATCCTTTATCTCGATCGCTTCTAAAATCCCCGGCGTTAGCGCCCTCATCGGTGATCCAATCAAGGATGCCGCTGAAGCATTGGACTCTCTCAGTCGGGCAAGCACACAGCTTGATACCCAATCCCTGAAAACCCTGGATCAGGTGAATGCGGCAAAGGCTCAAGGGACTAACCTCAGTGCTGAGCAGCTTAAGAAAAACACTCAAATTGCTGAACTTGCCAAGCAGCAGATTGAAGCAATCGATCAGCAGATTGCCTCAGAGAAAGAACTTGCCGTCTTCACTCCAGAGCAGAAGGCTAAGCAGCAAGCCGATATTGCGTTTCAAGAGAACCGCAAAAAAGCGCTTGAGGAAGCGTTAAAGGGATTAAAGATTCAATCTGAAGAGGAAGCCAAGGGAACCGCTAACGTTACCACCCAAAACAGGAAGCTGGATGATAGGGGAACGATTATCAAGCAGCTTGCTGATAAGGCGAAAGCCTTTCAGGAAGCACTAGACAATCCAATTGACCAGGCAGCGGCGATCGAATCTGCTAAACAGTTGATGGCGGTGACTCAGCAGCAGATTGACGCGGGAGCCATCACCGCGCAACAGGGTGAGGATAGGCTGAAGGCGATCGCCAAAAACGCCGGACTCGACATTGAAACCCGGCAAGCTGCTGAGAAGGCGATCACCGGGATTCGTAAGGGTGAATTAGAAGTCCAGAAGCAGAACATCGCTACTCAAATCGCTGAGGTTGAAGCGAAAGTTAAATCGGGTAATTTGGGTGAGGTTGAAGGGGCAAAGCAGCTCACGGCTTTGAAGAAGAAGGAGTTAGATCTACAGCTCAAAGATGTAGACGACGCGATTAAAACTGAGCAAGACCTGATCGCTAAAGGTGGCGGCAGTAAAAAGGTTCTGGCTAAGTTGCAGAACGATCGTAAGGGCATTGTCGCTCAGCAGGTTAAACAGGAAACCGAAGGCGAGGAATCGATCCAAGCCGCAAGAATGGCTGTGCTAGAACGCGCCCAGAGGAAGGCGATCGATACAGCTAAACAGTCCGAGATTGAGCGTAACAACGCCAATCAGGAGTTGCTGAATAAGCATGAGATCCGGCAGGTTGAATTCGATCGCCGCCGCATCATTAACCAGCGCTCAACCATTGAAACCGAGCTGCAAAACGAGAAAGACAAGCTTGCCGCCCTGGAAGCCGCGCCCAAGTACGATGACCCGGCAAAGGAAGCCGAACGGCAAGCGAAGATCCGCGCCTCTAAGATTCAGCTCTCTCAACTCACCGGGCAGCTCCTACAAAACGAATACGAACAGCAGCAAGCCAACCTACGGGCACTGGCTGAAAAGCTCGATCGCGAAGTTCAAGGCTTGCAGAACCGCACCCATGAACAGACTTTAGGCTTAGAAAAACAGCAGCAGGTTTACGACGCGATCACCCGATCGATCGAGCAGCAGAAAAAGCTGATGGAGGAACAGCAGAACCTTCGCAAAGCCCAGACTGATGCCGTGCTGGGTGAGTTGAACGTTATGGAACAGATTGCCCAAACGGAATCGGAGAAACGCCGCTATGCTCGCGCTGAGGAAGCGATTAAGCTGCGAGCGCTGAAACTTCAGCATGAGGCAGAGCTAACTAACCTGAAGATCCAGCAGCAACAGACCGAGCTTGCCCGTGAGCGCGAACAGATTGAGCTGCGGATGAAGAAGCTTCAGAATGAGGCTGACATCGCCCAGAAGGAAGCTAACTTGCAAAAAGCTAAGGCTGATCCCACATCAACCCCTGAAGTCATCCGAGCGGCTGAACTCGATCTCAAGTCATCTCAACAGCAAGGCGGCTTTTTGGTGCAGCAGGAAACCCTGCTGGCGCGTCAAGCTGGATTCGATCGCCAATCCTATGCCCTTCAGGAAAACGCCCTACGCACCCGGCAGGGCAGTGAAGACCTACAGCAGCAGTATGCCTTTGCCAACACGCTTCAGGGCAGCCAGAGGGCTAACGCAATGCGGCAGCTCCGTAATCAAATTGCCGGAAACTTTGGCGCAACGGGGGATAACAGCCGTCTTGATTTCCAAGCAGGTCTAGAATCCCTGGTTAATCAGACGGCTAATGATGCCTTCGGCACCCAGAAGCGCAACTTAGGCGGCAATAGTGCGACGATCGCCCAAAGTCTGCTTAGTGAGGCGGGTTTGAGCAATCCGAAGGGTAAGGCAATTGCCTCTAGGATCGGGCAACTTCAGCAGCTCGATCTATCCGGCAGCCTGAAAAGCGAGCTGAACTACACCCCACCCCAACCGGGGGCGATCGAAGCCAGTTCGGACTCACTAGGGCAAATCCTGACGGCAGTAACAGAGATCGCCAACAAGTTTGGGGATTTAGACGCGCTGGTGCAGATCGATCAATCCAATCAAATCATCAACCAATTCCAGGGCGGCGGCTCTCCGTCTCGCTCAGATATGAACCGCGTTGACGAGCAAATGCTCAGCATTCAATACGACCTGCTTCAAAAAATACGGCAACGCCAAGGCTAAATCATGGAAGACTACGCTTTCTATAAACGGATTTTGATTGAGTGCAGCACGACTATCAAAAATCAGCATCCAGCCGTTGCCGCTGAGATGTTTGAGGTGATCGGCTCTAAGACCTACCTGCGGTTGTTGGTCGATCGCCGTAAGTACACCCCCATTGAAGACGAACTAAAAACCGACTACATTTTTACAGGCACCGGGACGATCGCACCTGTGGGAGTCTCCAAGCGTGGCTTTGATGCCGTTTGTGATTATCCTGATGCTGAAGTTCTAGGGCTAGTTCGACATCTAGCGAAGGCTTGCACCTCTGCCAATCTGCGGCAGTTTACCCCGATCGAAGTGCTGGATTTCTTGGCAGAACTTGACCCGATTCCGGCTAATCGGCGCGTCCTCAATGGCGAGTTCTACACCCGCTGGCTAGGGCGGATCATGTCGATTCAGCCGAAAGGGTTTGGGGTGGGCTTTGGATCAGCGCTCTATGGAGAGGGGTTCTCGCTGAAATTCAAGCAGGGCGATCGCTCTTTGAGCCTGTAAGTACGTACGTTCCCTGAAAGCTTTGTGTGAAGTGGCACTTAAACAGAGTAGAAATACTTGAGGGGTTCGGCATGTCGCTTTAATAGAATGAAGCCACCGCCTCACTTTCAAGCTTCTATGCATATCATCTCCGGTTCGGCTTACGCACATCCTCAGAGAGAGATTGGCATCTGCGGCGTAGCGCTGTTGGTTGCCATTCGCAGTTTACGGGTCGATCGGGCGCTGGGCATTGCGCGGCTCAATCGTGAAATTGACGGCTTATCACGCTACCCTGAACCCGAAATGCGACGGATCGCTCAACTGGCAATGTCGTTTCTTTCCCCTGCGGATCTTGCCATGCTGCGAGAGGTGCAGAGCGAGGTTGAGTTCGGCGTGCTGTCCGGCGCAGCAGACGATAACCGGGTGTTGGCGGCATGACAGATCTTCATCAGCTACCCCAAGCGATCGCCCAAATCCAGCGTCAGGCATTGGCTCAAGAGGGTGAGATCCGATACCTCAAAGCCACGCTGACCACCTTTGATCGGGAAATTGAAGGGACGATCGCCTTCGATCCTGAGCTGAAGAACGAGTCTCAGCGCAAGGCAAAGAAAGCTGAATTGCAGGCTGAAGAGGACTATCAAGCGTTATCAATTAAGCTGCAACGCGCTCAGGATGGGCTAATTGAGCTACAAATCGAATCAGAGCTGTTGAGATCTCAGCTCTCTATTTTAAAGCTGGAGATGCGTGGGGCGATCGCTCGACTGGAAGCTGAAGCCGCGTAGCCAGACGCAAACGGACTGAGGCGATCGGGCATCTTAGGGGCATCGCGCTTCATCCCCTATCCAATGAATCAGCCTACAGAATTTCCTTGTCCAGAAACCTGCCCTAATCGCAAAGCCACCGGGCTAGATCTGTTTGGCTGGCACGTTGACCCGCTAGAGCTAGTGCTACATGGCATGATCCTAATCTGCCTGGGCATCCCAGCCGCCAGGGCATCAGTAAAAGAAGACTTCGGCATAGAGCAAGGGCTGAAGTGGCTAACCGCGATCGCTGGGGCCAGCACCCTGATCCGCATGAGTCCGACCGATCGCATTGATGCTTACCTGAAGCTCAGTGGCAAGGGTTAGGCTAATGTGGAGCATCCTAACTGGCTCGATAGCCTCATCAAATGGATTAAGAAAAGTCTGGGATTCAAGTCAAGCGATCGTCCAACGGTGGAAATCCTTGACGAGTATCACGCAGACGGAATCAGCGTATTTCAAATTAAAGACGGCAGCATACCCGGATGCTGCGACCTCTGGCGAATTGATAGACACCATGAACGAATCCGATTTTTCATCTGCTGCATCAATCTCCGATCTCTACGAGCCGACCTTGCTCTCATGGGAGGCAGCAGCACTATCGCAAAGTCTGGGGGCGGGGGATTGGTTGGAAATCTCAACCAGCAGATGCAGCAGCAGAGCGCCATTGCCGCTTCACATTATTGGGTGTCCGGTTGGAGCAAGACTGTTAGCAGTGTGGATAGTAAAGGTAGACCCTATCAAACTCAACGCACTAGCGGCGTTCAGCTTGTGGCTGTTGATCTTCAAGGTGCTGCTGACCAGTTTGCAGGAGACAAGTATATCAAGCGCTTTGCTTGGAAGATTATCAAACAACTTGCCGCCAATGATTTCAGAGAACTGGAACACCACCGCACCTGGCAAGGCGCGGTAAAAGCGATCGATTGGGTGCAGTGGTTGACGGGTTTGGCTCAAAGTAAAGGCGGCATTGATCCGAACCACAATTTGCAGCCCTTGAAGCCCGATTGCAGGAAAATAGGTGATCGGCATCGGATGGGCAGCTAACGGAGCAAAACCCGGCAGGGCAAAACTCCTGAACCTGAACCCTAAAATCTAAGGTCTGACAACATCTATTTTGCGACATTCAGTTTTGAGACATTCACAAAACAAGGCATAGCCAGTTATCGGCAAAAGTTTTACGACATTGGGGCGCTGCAATCGCCCCATAGCCACCGGGCACTCTGGGAGAATCCTAACCCTTGTTTCCCGTGTCCTCACTTGCCCTTGCATCCCAAATCAGTCCAGCCGACCTTGAAGCCGATCGCCGTCTGATTGAGATGTGGCTGCACGGGCGACCGCTTTCAACCCAGCGCACCTATCGAGCCACCATCAAGCCGTTTCTGGGAGCGATCGCTACTCTCAAGACGGTGACACTAGAAGAGGCGCAAGCCTATACTTCCAGCCTTTCGGACAAGTCCAGCGCGACTCAGGCGCACGCAATCCGGGTCCTCAAGTCGCTGTTTCGCTATGCCCATGAAACGGGCTACCTGCCTTTCAACGTCGCAATCCCGCTGAAATCTCCCAAGATTAAGGACACTTTGGCAGAGCGCATCCTAGAGCCTGTAGAGGTATTGCGCCTGATTGATGCAGTCAAGCAAAGCCCACGCAACCACTTGATGCTTTACCTCACCTATGCGTCTGGCTGTCGGGTAGATGAGCTGGTGGGTTTGAAATGGCGCGATGCCAAACGGCGATCGGACGGTGGGCAAATCACGATCTTCGGCAAAGGCGGCAAAACCCGCACGGTTAACCTGCCCGCAAAGGTTTGGCGATCGCTCTCTCAGCATCAGCCTGACCCATGCAGCCTGGATGATCCGATCTTCGTTAGCCGCAAGGGTGGGCACATTACGCCGCGTCAGGTGCAGCGCATCGTCAAGCAAGCGGCTGAGAAGGCGGGGCTGTCTCCAGAGATTTCGCCTCACTGGTTGCGCCATGCCCACGCCTCTCACGCAATGGACGCGGGTTCACCCATGCATGTTGTCCAGAAAACCTTGGGGCATACCAGCCCAGCCACGACCGGGCGCTATCTGCATGTGCGTCCAACTGAATCATCTTCCAAGTATCTACCGCTTTAGCAGCATCGGATACCAGAGTCGCGATCGCCGCCCAGCGCTATAGGTATAGTAGACCTTGCCATCAGCTCGGAGCAGGTTGAGATGGCGTAGCAAAATAGTCCTGGTGATACCCATTTCTTTATGCAGCGCCGGGATATTGCTTCCCGGTTTGCTGATAACAGCATCTAGAATTTGCCGCGATCGCTCTGACGTGGCACAGCCTCTAGGTTTCATCGATGCCCAAGTACAGGATCTCTAAACACCAGCAGCTTGATCCGGCAAGGACAGACCACATCGACAATCCAGATATGGGACTGCTGACCTTGGGGCTGCTGAAGCGGGGCGCGAGGGTTGCCCGTGCTAATATTGCCGCTGCGTTCGATCCCAGAAAAGATGCTGCGACGGTTGATATGCCGACCGACTTGAGGCAGCAAGCTATCTAAATTCATGCCCATGCCGATCGCCCATTGGCAAGCTTGCCAGTAGTCGGAGAAGCCGCCGCTGGCAAAGAAAGTGCAGTTCAAGTACAGCTCTGATGGCATCTCGCCGCTGCTCAAATCTTGAGGGGTAAGGATGGCATAGCGCTCACCGCTGAGCGGGTCAGTGCTGCGGAAAGGGGTGGGCAGGTCAAGCGATCGCACCAAGTGAGCATGAACCTCTAAAGCAATCTGGTGAGCAGCTTCGGCGTATTTGCTAGACATAGGGGAATGGCGGCGGGATAGTGACGGGTGGAATGGGCGGAAACTCAACAGTGATGGCTTGGGCAATGCGGAAGTCGAGCGTTCCGAAGGTGTCCGCGTCTTTGATGCTTTGGCCCTCTAGTTCGCAGTCCAGCTTATTGATGCCATCAGGCGCGATCGCCCAACCTCCCTCGGTCGCTGAATAGAGATCGAGCCAGCGACGATTCACCTGGCAAGAGTAACGATGGGCGCTGACCTCTTCGCCTGACTTGAGGTTCCGAGGTGTCACGCCCAAATCCACAGCACTATTGATTTGCACCTCGATCCAATCCTGCCCAATTGGGCGGAAGTAGAGCCGGGTCTGAAGGAATCCGAGGCGGCGATCGATCCGAGAGAGGCGATCGTCTACCTTGCGAAGCCGCTGATTCACGTTGGGCATAAGAAAGGGGCTGAACAGCCCCCAGGAACCATCAGCCCTAATATGCCCAATAAAAAACCCGCGCAGTCGGCGGGCTTCGGGTGGGTGGTGAACGATTTATGCTGCGGGCTTCTTAGCAGCAGTTTTTGTGGCTGGCTTCCGAGCCGTCTTGGTTGCCATTCTCTTAGCGACTGGCTTTGCGGCTGGAGCTTCTGCACCATTGACCTCTGGGGTAACTTCTGCGATCGCCTCAGTTGTCCCCATCCCAGCGATCGCCATTTCCAGCTTTTGCCGCATCAAATTTAGAGAATCTTTGATGGCAGACTCAGGCAAAACGAACCGCCCCTGGCTATAGCGCCATGCGGATTGGGGTACCGCTTCCAAGATCAAAGAGCCGATCGCATCGTCTGATTGCTGCGTCACTTTCTGAACCTGCCTTAGCACCTCTTCAAAGGTTCCTTGTGTCGATCGCCCACTCTTTGCTGCGCTAGGTGCCTTAGTCTCTGTCTTGGTTTCTGTGCGCTCCAGGGTTGCCGTTGCCATAAGATCTTCTCCAATCGCATTTAGATCCGATTCTAGGTCAATATTCGGCAGAACGCATAAGAGTGAAGACTCCCACACTTTTTCATCGCAGAACCAGATCGAAATTTGGGATGTGCCCGTAATGCAGTAGACCTGCTCTTCTAAAGCACTGTCACCCAGCAAGAGATCGACCTCCGCCTGATAATTGCAGTAGATCTTCAGTTCATCATCCATAAACAAAAGGGTGGTGAACTTTGTTGCCTGCACTTGTTGGCGAAGGCGCTCAAGCTTCATCTGGCAAAGGATAGCGATGTCTTCCGAGGTGAGTTCCATACTTTAAAGTTGGTTGAGTGCTTGGGTGATTTGAGCTTCGATAACGGCTTCCAGCTTGCTGCTGTCTTCGGCGGCTGGATTGACCAAAGGATTGCCTTGCAGAGAGCGATTGCGATCGGGTCTGGCATTCGGCGCGGCTAGAGGGTAGTGATTGATGCGGTAGTCTACGGGGCTAGCAACAGTCACTTCAAGGCTGTCGGGGGTTGCCCGTTGGACGATCGCGTAGGACTCTCGCAAGCGACCCGATTGCACTTGAACGTGTTCGCGGATGTCGGTCAAGGCGATTTCAGCGACTTGGTTCAAGCCTTGCGCGATCGCCCCATTAATCTGCTGTTCTAAGTCCATTCGCCTTGCCTCTAACCATTGCCCCTAGACTGCCCAGAGGCTAGTGGTTTTGCTCGATTGGGCAATCTGAAGTACAGACGGCTGCCCAGTCGTCAAAACGCACCCTAAGCCAGCTACAGCGCCAAAGTTGGCGGCTTTGCTGCATACCTCCACAAAAGTTCAGTAGAGCTACTTAAGAACGACTCAAGGCATGGAACACCCCGCACGATCGCCCTCTCGCCTGACTCCAGGCGGCTTCAGACCAGACCCCTCAGTAGAGCTACTCAGTTGTGCCTAGAAAGTTTGAGCCAGAGAAACACTGTGGAGCGATCGGCAAGAACGGTCAGCCTTGCACCCGCCCCAAAGGATCGGCAACCGATCATCCCGGTGAGGGCTGTTGCTACCTGCATGGGGACGCGGCGATCGTGCCTGTTGATGTGCCTGTGGAAGCGATCGCTGAGGTGGTCGTTCCCATCGCTGTCCGCCATCCCAACAAAGCCAGACCCGCCAATCAGAACGCGGTCAAGCATGGGCTATATGCCAGAGTATTGACGGGCGCGGCGGCAGTGCGGTTTGAGGCAGTGCAGCAACATGATCCGGCTTCCATCCTGCGAGAAAGTTTCTGCATGGTCCATGCCCGTGCCCTAGGGCTACTGGAAGGAGAGGGCAAGTTCGATCGCCAAGCTCAGACCGTTCTGGAAGCTTGCACCGTGCTAGTTGAGGCAGGGGAGCTGTCCGAAGATTTTGTCAAAGAGCTGGAGCTGCGGCTCTTGAATCTGGACATTGAGCGCCTTGCCCGTATCCTCAACAGCACGGTCAACCTGGCAAATGCGGCGGTATTTCATGAGCGCATGGGCAATTTGCAGCGGCAATACGATCGCCTGATGGGATACCTGCAAGATTCGGTGAGATTGGGCGATCGCTCTATTAAGGAGCTGGCACTGCAAGCGATTCAGGAGCTGAAGCTTGAGGCAGGATTGCCGCTGGAGGAGCTAAATATGGCTTTACAGGCAATTCAGGAGGTTAAATCGGGTGAGGATGAGGAAGAAGCTTGAACTTCCGTACTACAATTGCGCTTAGCGTAGAGTTTAGGGGACTTCTGGCTATGAATAAGGCGGAACTCGTGACGGCGATCGCCACCAAGACGGAATTTAGCAAGAAAGATATTGATTTGGTGCTATCAGCGGCGATCGAGGCGATTCAGGGCGCTGTTGCGGCTGGAGATAAGGTGACATTGGTAGGGTTTGGGAGCTTTGAACCGCGTGAGAGGGCGGCTCGTGAGGGGCGGAACCCTAAGACCGGAGAGGCGATGCAGATTCCAGCGAATACGGTTCCGGCATTTTCGGCAGGCAAGCAGTTTAAAGATCTGGTGGCAAGATAGATTTTCCTTCCAAATAGATGTCAGATAGCGCTTCTCAGGTCAGGGGCGCTTTTTTGCACGTCGCAAAACGGAGATGGGCACTGTAGGGATGTTGAAACCGATCGCCCCTCTATGCCCCGTATTCAAACCGACTGGCTACCCACAGAACAATTAATGACCGCCTTTCACCCGCTGAACCCGATTCAGCATGAGGTCGAGGGCGATGTAAAGGATTTGGCGCTCTCGCTGTTGGAGGGCGGCTGGGTTGAGCCGATTACCCTAAATCAGCGCAATGGGCGGCTGGTAGGCGGACATGGGCGAGTCGAGGCGGCGAACTGGCTCTTGCAGCAGTCTGAATCGTGGTTCGAGCATCGCTGGCAGCTATGGACGGCACATCACGAGGGCGGCGTAAGCGATGAAGAGCGTTTCACCGCAGAGTATTGGCAGAAGGCGCTAGTGCTAATGGTGGATCTGAGTGAGGCAGAGCATGAGGCAATGCTGATCCGCCTGAACGACACCGAGAGCCAAGGCAAGGACGACCCGGAGAAGTTGAAAGCGCTGCTAGGACAGCTCCCCGGCAGGTTAAAGCAGCTAGCCGGGTATAGAGAGGCGATAAGTGCTTCACACCCACAAGTGACCGCCCCAGAACCCCAGACCACCGAAGACTTTCAGGACAAGCAGCGGTTTGAAGCAGCAGGAGCGATCGATTATCGCGTCGCCGATGCACCGGAGCCAGACACGGCAGAGTATGCCAGTGGGGACGTGACAGAGTATGACGATCCGGATCAGGCGGGTGAATGGATTGAGGACGAAGAAGAGGATGAGCCTATTGAGCCGAAAGCGCCGCCGCCTGTGAGGGCTTTGTCGGTATCGCTGACCTGGGCACAGTGGAAGCTTTGGAATACCTGGAAGCGTGAGAACGATATCTCCAAGGATACCGATGCGTTTGTTAAGGGGCATGATGCCTATCAAGTTGTGGAGGAACCCGCCGATGCCTGAACTGAGCTTAGAACAGTGCTTTGCGCTAGCGCACTTAGAGAAGGAATGCGAGCAAATGACGCTCGATCAAATCCGCGATCGCCTGATTCAGACCTACGAGCGCACTTTGCGAATGGAAGCACAGTATCGCGCTGCGCTTAAGAAACAGTGGGGGATTGGCGATGCCTAAGAAACCGGAGATCCTTTATAAGACCGTCACTGAGCTGATGGCGCGGCATCACGAGGATAATCCTCGCGTCCACGGTTGGGATGCTGATTTGCCCAAATTGGTCAGGAGTCTCCTATTCTCAGGCTGGTGTGAGTTGCCCTCCTACAACGAGAATAACGATCGCCTCATCGGGGGGCATGGGCGCGTCATGGCGGCTGAGTGGATGATTCAGCAAACGAAGGCTTGGTATGAAGAGCAATGGCAATCCTATCTAGCCGTCAATCCTAGGGGCAGCAAGAAGGATAGAGAGCGGTTTGACGCGGGGTACTGGCTAAAGGTGCCTGTGCGGGTGAATCGTCTGGATGACTCGCTGCACAAGGCAATGATGGTGCGGCTCAACAACCCAACCAGCCGGGGACGCACTAAGGAAGATATGAGGACGCTGCTCCTGTCGCGGCTGACTCCAGCGGCTCAAGACATTGCCATTCCCGACCCGGAACGCCGATCGCGGCTATTGGGGGCGATCGCCACTAAACGGGCTGAGGGTGCAGATGCTGAGGTGATCGAGCAGCAGGAACAGGCTGAAGGGATGGCGCGGGTGCAAGAGTCGCTAGCGGGTTTCGTGCCGCAAGAACCCAGTGATGCACCGCCCTCAGCTTTTGCGCCTGTGGCAAATCCCCAGACCTCTGCGGATTTGGATGCAGCCATTGATCCGGAGCCAGTCATTGAAGAAGGCGGGGCGCATTACAACGAAGATCCGGAGCCGGGGAAGAAGAAAGCGATCGCTTACCCACTGGCGATCGTGCTGTCGAATCGGCGCTGGCAAGAGTTTGAGGCTTATAAGGCGGCGATCGGGGTAGTCAGTGACCAGGTGGCGTTCCTCAAGGGCCATGTCGTATTTAATCAGAAAGAGGAAGAAGGCGATGAGTGAGAGTCTGAGTGTGTTTTGGGGTGGGCTGTTCAACAATGCCTGCATCCCTCTAGAGATGAGCTTGAATTGGTGCAGTATGGGCTGCTCTTACTGCTTTGCCAATCTGAACAGCCCTGATCGCACGGGCAACATGAGTCAGATCATGGGGCTGATTAGCCAGTTTCAAGAGAAGAACACTTACGCGGCGGCGCTGCTGCGATCGGGTTATCCCGTTACCCTTTCCAATCATGTCGATCCGTTTGCCGACAGCAATTCCCGTCAGGCGCTCGTCATTCTGGAAACGATGACCGAACTGGGCTTGCGCTACTCAATTCAAACCAAGTGCGGTAAATCGGGCTATGACTTTCTGAAGTTTGCATCGCCAACGGTGTTCTATATCTCGATCGCCACCATGGATGAAGAGGTGCTGCGGCGTGTCGAACCCGGTGCGCCATCAGCTAAAGAGCGGTTCAAGTTTATTGAGGCGGCGCGAGCTGCGGGGCATCGGGTTTGTGTAGGCATTAACCCGGTGGTGCCGGAATGGATTGGCGATCCGAATCCCCTATGCAAAACGCTGGCTAGTATTGGCGTAGAGAGCGCCTGGGTGCAGCCGCTGCACTTGAGCTGTCATCATGTGGACAACATGAGCGATCGCGAGAGAGCGGCAATGGGTGAAACCGTTCTGAAGCGAGGGCGCAGGTTCCGCAAAGACCTGGAGATGAAAGAGGCTTGCACCCGCACCCGTGACGCAGCGGTTGAGCATGGGCTAGAGGTTTATGACGCGCAGCAGCGAGAGCGATCGGATTACTTCAGACCCTACAAAGAGACGTATCCCAAGACTTTCCCGCTGGTTCAGGACTTTGTAAACCACTGTTATGACAAGGGATTAGCTCCGAATGATCCCATCTACTTTGAAGATTGGCGAGACTTTATGCTGCCTCAGCTTCCGGCTGGTGTGCATCCGCTAAGGAACCACTTGGGAGCGGTGCAGTATCAGCAGTTTTGGCGGAGCGATCGCAACGATGAGATCCCGCGCTACATGACCTATGAGACGTTTTTGGAGATTACCTGGAATAACCATGACATCGTGTTTCATCCCTGCCATGTGGGCTGCTTCACGCTAGCAGGGGGCGCTAAGAATGAAGAGGGCAAGTATCCGCTGCATCTAGACGATAACGGGCGCTATATCCTGCTGTTCCGTCCAGACGGCTGCTATGAGCGTGCTGCTGAGTGGGAGATGTGGTGATTCTTCTCGTTGGCTGACTCACTAGACGCATAGCAATTGAGCGATCGCTGTGCTGCATCCCCCTTTAAAGACTCTGATGCACTAACCACTTTGCGCTTTTGCATCCTGGTTGCCCTCTAGCTAGTCTTTCAATCCAGCGGCATCTGTAATCACTGTTCCAATAGAATTCGCAAAGAACTCAGGCGGCAGACCGCAAGCAAGACCAAAATTCAAGCACAAATGCAACCAAAGAGTATCTTCAGTACCAATAAATAGTCCCTTTTCCTCGTCCTTAGGAAATCGTACATAATCCCTCATAAGCACAGGTAAGCCTAGCTGTTGAACGTGTTCTCCCCACGAGTCGAAGTCGTAGAACGGTACATGCCTCCACACACCATTAAGTTCTAATGCCACCTGAAAGTCAGTCAGGCTTGTTGTCTCACCAAGCCACTCCAGATAGTAATTCGCCAAAAAAGCAATCGTCAGCCAGATTGTGCCGACATTAAAGAATTTGAGGCTTGTATGGTGTCTACCACCTTTTATTTCAAGTCGATCAAGAATTTGCTGACGCACTATGGGTGAGCGAATTTTTGAAAAATCTTGCAGTTCAATTTGAGATAATGGGATAAAGATTTTTGCCCTACCGAGCGAGTCAAGCTCCATGGTGAGCGAGTGAAATGCTTCGTTCTGAATATTTGTGAGTCGGAGTACCACAGAGCTAGGAGTTGGATGGGCCGCATTAAACGCTATGTTTCCTGATATTGTTGTCGCCTCAGGATTACTAAATAATGGAATCTGAATTGCTTTTTCGCTGGCTTTGAGTAAACCTTCAATTACCGATTTAGAACGTACATCAGGATGGTCAGTTAAGCCTAAGGGATATGGAGAAATATAGATTTTCAACCAACCATCCTCCTCAGCATTGCTGAAAGTGCGATCATCTTTTGAAAATCGTGCAAATTGTTTTGAAACTTCTTTTCCTCGTTCAACAAGCTGATCCACGGCATAACGACTCGATTCTGGTATGGGGTCAGAAGAATCATGAGTACGTCGATATAATCGTCCATCTCTTGTAATGAACGGAGTCTCCTGTTTATCAGGAATATGTACGACAAGCACTAAATTTCCGGTATCGAGCGTAATGACCTGTGGAAAAAAGACAGGCACCGGATCAATATGGTGCTTAACCAAATCGCGAACGACTGAGATTGGATCATGACAGGATGCAGGGTCAAAGCCGGAGACTACTGCTGCAACATTATGCTCATCAGTCTTGATCCCTACGATGTACCAACCACCATAAGTATTTGCAAGGGATGCCAAACTTCGACCTATCTTTGTTGAGTTCGGCATCTCCCCTTTGTACTCGACGTAATAGCCTTCCGCTACTTGCCGTGTAATTAAGGTCTGAAGATCCTCAGGCTGAAGTGGTTCTCCAACTGCTTTGTCAAAAGGGTTATAGCTCATGTAATAAAGTGTCTAAAGGGCACTGAGAAATCTGTCGTCAAACATAAAGACGTTAAATATCGCAAGATTTGCAACTGCTCTAAATCGATCGCCCTCCTATTCACTGCATTTTGACCTTAATGATAGACGAGGAGACTTTGTATGTCCGCTCTATGCCTTGCGTAGCTAGGGCAGCTAAGGAACTTTGGGGGGATTGCTCTTGAGGTTTTGGGCATCATAGACCTAGCAACCCAAATGAGACTCCTAATGTCGAGTGGTTCGCTGCAATATCTCGACTAAATTCTAGGAGTCCAAAATGGAAGATTTGATTTGTATTCAGCAGAGCAACGGCGCTCAGGCTAGCAGCGTTGATGTCACCGCTAAAGAGCGGGTTTTGGCAAACGGCGCACGCGCTTACCAAGCAGTTGACAATGCTACGGGCGGCAACAGCGATCGCGGCAGAAACTCTGGCTTTTCTTCCTTCAGCCGGACTGCCAATCGAATCACTGGAAGCGCTGCAAAATCGCAGGAATCAGCGGCTAAGAGCCTCCTGACTCGCGCTCAGCGTCAGATGCAGAGCGCAACAGGCGCTGCGAAAGATAAGGCTAGCAAGTTCTTGGCGAAAGCTAAAGCTAAAGCGGCAGACACCTTTACTGCACCCGTCAGCGCAGCGCGATTGGTTAATTCCAAGTCCAAGAAGTCTCAGGCGGGTAAGCGCACGACCTCCAGCCGGGTCAAGCAAGCCGCGTAGTTTAACTTCTCTCCTCACACACCAAGCCTCGATCGCGGTTATCCTGATCGGGGTTCTTTTTGCCCCTAAACGGGTAAGGTTCGGTTGACTTGGGGTAGTACCTAAAACTCTGTAAGGACGGTTTAGAGGGGGTTTTAGAGGGGTGTAGAGAGATGGAAAATAGGGAGATTAGAGGTAAAGAAAACCCCGATCCTGAGTACCAGAATCGGGGTTGTACACCACAACTTGAAGAGGCAGCTTAGCCTTCAACTTCCTCCACTTCAGCCTCACGTTCGATGTCCACCACAATCCGATCGCTCTCAAAGCATTTGCGGAAGGCGGCAGAGTGAGAGGGATTATTGGGAGTCCAAAACTCATGCAGTAGACCGCTCTTGAGGGCGATCGGTTCAGAGAACATCATAGGACGTTCCAGGATCACCCCCCAGACATCACCATTGCCAGCGGCGGCAGAGATCTCGGCAAGGCTGACCGGATAGCCGTGAACCTCTGCCTGGTAGTCTTCTTCCCAAGTTGCCGGGGTGTACTTTTTCACTTCCTTGATGAAGGCATAGCCCAGGATGCTGTTCATAGGTGCATCGGTGCGATCGATCTCCAGATCTCGCAATCCTTTCATCATCTGATCTTCCAGTTCTCCAGAAACTTCGGTGGCATGGATGATTAGATAGCGCCCTTCAAACTCGCTGACATCTTGGGAGTAAGGAATCATGCTAGTGATGGCACAAACCGCCTCAAACGCCTGATCCGGACGCAGGGATACTGCGACGGCGCTCTTGATTTCATCCAGACTAATTACGTGATTGGGCATAGGTGTTTTGACCTCTCCTGCTAATTGCTTGAGCAGCTGCACCGTTGCCTCACTGCTTTCAGGCTCTAGCGTACCCACTTCAGGATGAACCCTGATAGGACGGGTGAAAGGAACGATCGCGTCTTTCGGTTCTGGCGCAGGGGCAACCACGGGCGATCGTCGTTCATCCGGCATCACGGGGTACCGCTCAACACCAGGTGCACTAAACGTATAGCGGAATGTGTCGCTCGTGAACTCAATGCCAGTAGCGATCGCGTTGATCCAGACCTGCTCACAAGTCCTAGCGACTGCCCTTAGCCATTTCTTAACTAGGTAGAAGGGACACAACACTTCAAACGTTGTAGGCTCAGGAGGAAGGACGATCCGCTTCCATCTGCCATCCAGGTTGTAAGCGGCGATCGTCGTTTGTTTACCGTCGCAGATGATACGGACGCAGCTCATTGCCTCGTCGTGTATGCGGAGCTTGGATTCGGAAGGGACGATCGAGTTGAGCTGCTTGAAGGCGGCGTAGAGCGCTTTGGCTTGCATGATGGGGAAGGTTGGTAGGGATTATGTTGATACGCGCCCCTAGTGCATCTAGGGGCGCGTATTTAGGCTATGCAGCTTCGGCTTGCTCGATTAGCCCTGCATTGGTCATCAGGAAGGTTGAAGCTTTTTGAGCGGCTGAAGCGGCTTTAAAGAACGCTTTGTTATCACCCTTTAAAGCTTGTAGCCAGTTGTCTAGGTAGCTAGCATGGTTCTCAATCTCAGACTCAATCCCCAACTCATTGCAGACAAACGCCGCGCCTAGTTCAGCGATCAGCTCTTCAAAAGCGTAGGACTGAGAGCCAAACCGACCGGAGAGATCGCGATCGCAGCGGCTGCTATGACCTGTCCAGTGAGTTAGCTCATGGATCAGGGTTGCGTAATAGGTAGCGGCGCTGGTGAAGTCTTCAAACTTTGGCATGGCGATCGCATCGCTAGAAGGGCTGTAGCAAGCCACATCACCCAAGTGTTTGACCGTGGCTTTCTGGGTTTGGATAAAGGATTCTGCATCCATCCGACGAGAATCTGGATTAGAACCGGATACAGATTTGAGGTGTTCTGACACCTTGCGATCGGCTTCAGAATCATCTAGACAGGCAATGTTGAAGACCTGTAGCCACTTAGCAGTGCCGAAGAATTCCTTTTCGGTAGAACCATCCTCTAGCTTGGTTTCTTTGCAGACGGTACCGCCCCAACGAAGCCAGGTGGACTTAGACCCTTTACGAACCTTCCAGCCCATCTCAGAAGCTTGTGAGAAGCCGATAAAGTAGGGTTGCTCATAGTCATAGGTCATCATGTCGATCGCGCAGAGTAGCGGGTTAATGCCCCGATAGGTATGACCTGAGATCAGATTGCCGTAGGGAACAGAGTGCCAGGGCTTCACCCAAGGTTTAACGCCTTGCTCCATCAACTGAACGATCTTGTCGGTAACGATCTGAAACTTGTCGGCAGCTTGCTTTTTGGTTTGTGCTTTCATGGTGGTTAATGCTTGTCGTGATTGGTGAGCAGGGAGGCGATCGCCGAAGCCGTTGGAAGTTGCGGCGATCGCTGTAGAAATCTATCTCATGCCTTGAATGAACAGGGTTGTAGCGATCGCCCGAAGTTCTGAGGGATCGTCTATTAGCCCTTGCATCTGCTGCTGGGCTGTCTCATAGCAGAATCGGAAGAACTTAGCGGACTGCTCAACATCGGCGGCGATCCGCTTCTTCGCCTGGTTAAGGGTCAAGGCTTCTTTGCCAGTAGCGGGAGCCTGGACAACTTCGGGAGCTGCTTCATAGGCGGCAAGCTTGAAGCCTTTACCGTCGTTGATGACCTGGACTTCCTGACCTTTCTTGAGTTGGGAAATCTCGCTGTCTGGATTACCCCAGAGCTTGATTTCTTCCCCACCGTTAGTGGGAGTAAGAACGACATTGACGCGATCGCCGTACTGACCTGGAAAGACTTTACCTGCGGGGAACTTGACCTTAGCGGTGGTGAGTGTGAGTGCCATTGTGATGAGGGTTGTGAAGGGTGGTAGGAAGCGATCGGGATGCCAGTTAACCGCCACTGGCAGGATGAAGCCTTACTCGATTCCGGTAAGCTCGATTACTTCGCTGACCCAAATATTGAAGTGAACTGAATCCTCATAGAGGTGAGAACCTAGAGCAAACATCGCCCCCATCTCTTGCCACTTAACCCGGTAGTGAAATCCTTTGGTGGTTCGATCGAAGCCTACGATCGTTCCTAGCCAGCCTTGTTGGGTAAGAATCTTGGTGCCGTTAGAGATAGGTTTCATTTGATTAACTCCGGTAGTGGTTTGCTTGTTTCTCTATATCCCTAATATATCCCGGATAGATATGGGAGTAATCCGTGATTATACCGATATTTATCCGGGATGTTTATGGGTTACAATCGGGAAAACAAAACGAGCTTTACGCCATGTCAGATCCTGAATATCCACCAGGCAAGCATCCTGCCTCGCTGCAAAACCTAGCTAAGACCTCTAGACCCGGTAGAAGCCAGAGCTATGGCGAAGCCAAGAAAACCCGCGAAGTGAGCATCACCGAAACGGGCTGGGAGGGAGTTAAAACACTTGCCCACGAGCTGAACTGCAAGAGCGTCAGTGAGTTAATTGAGCGGCTGGGCAGACGGGAGCTGCACATCACTGAAGAGTGACGCGATCGACCTTCTGACGCGGGGAACTGTAGAGCTGTCGCGCTCCATAGCCGCCCATGCTTGAAACCATCGTGATCTCGCTCTACATCCTCTCGGTTTGCGTCCTAGCCGATCGCTTCACTAGGAGCGCTTAGTGGGACATTGGGCGGCGCTGCTGCAGGATGAAATTGACTTGCGGCGGCAGGTAGAGGCAGAAGCTGACGTAGGCTGTACGCTGTTTGAGAAGTTCTCGCCTAGACCGGGTGGGCAAAGTCGGTTCTTTGAGTTCGCGCCGATCGCCAGCACCGAGCCGATGGATACGCGCTGGCTCGGCTTGATTGGGGGCATCGGATCAGGTAAGAGCCATTGCGGGGCAGCCTGGTTCTGTTCTCGGATGCTGCTTGATCCAGATAGCCGGGGGCTGGTCACAGCCAATAGTTATGGGCAGCTTGCGAGATCTAGTCTGATGACGCTGGCTGAGATTTGTAGAGACTTCGACATTCCGCTAGAGCCTTGGGTAAGTGGCTCTGTGGAAGATACGGCGTTAGCGATCGCCAATCGTCAGCGCTGTTACATTGGCGAGGATCGGGCGTTTGTCTATGTCCTGTCGCTCAATGCGTTTATGGGCAGAGTGCAATCAGCACGGGGTTTACAGGTGAGAACCTCGTGGATTGATGAGGGAGCTTATGCAGGTGAAAAATCGTTTCAGACGCTGGATGGAAGATTAGGGCGTGGACCCGGATTTCTCAAAGGGCAAGGGCTGATCACCTCATCGCCCAACGGCTTTAATTGGATTTACGATCGCTTCGCTGACCCCAACAGAGCTGCTGAACTCAAGGTTCTGTATGTGATGTTTTCTTGCTCAACCCGTGACAATGTGGAGTCGCTGGGCGAAGACTATGTGCAGTCGCTCGAAGCCAACTACACCGATGAGCTTGCCGCTCAGGAGCTTGAGGGTGCGTTCATTAACACCACTACTGGACGGGCTTACAAATACTTCGATCGCGCCAAACATGCGATGCAGGGTGAGGATGCTGAGATCCTGTTCTATGACCCAAATCTTGACCTGCACGTTAGCTTTGACTTCAACTACAGCCCTGCAACTTGCACCTTGGCCCAGGTTCGAGGGAATGAGGTGCATTTCTTCAAAGAGTTTTTCGTGATGGATTCAGACACTTGGGAGATCACGTCGATGGTAACGGAGGCGATCGCTCAAGGCAAACATCAAGCAGAAATCTATATCTATGGCGATGCGTCAGGTTCGGCGCGAACGGCGGTGAGTCGCCAAAGCAATTGGGACATTGTGTTCAACGGCTTTAAAGACATTGGCTACCACCTGGGCTTAGGTGGCAGGCTGCATCGGCGATTCGCTAAGGCGAACCCGCCCGTGAAGAACCGAATCAATAGCTGCAACTGCCTGTTCAAGGCTAATCGCGTGTATGTGGATTTGGAGCAGTGCCCAGAGCTAACGAAGGATTGGGAAGTGGTGGGCATCATTGAGGGGGAGCTGGACAAAACAGACCCGCTGCGAAGTCACTTGTCGGACGCAGCGGGTTATTTGATGCATACGCTCTTTCCCTACAAGAATGTGGCGATCGAGCTGCGGGGGAATCATGGGGCTGTTAAAGGGATTGCAGGTTAGGGCGCGGTGCGCCACTCGATCGCATCTAGATAGGGAATGCCAGCGGCTTCGGCGGCTTGGCGATCGCTTCCTGTCTAGGCTTCTCAGCACTCCGTTCTCCATTGCATCAAACTCACATGAAGAATCTGACGATTCGATATACTTTGTGAGAACCAACTACAAGTTGAAGGTGCATGAGAGACTTATTTTCCTGGAGACTTCGTCTATCTGAAGCTGAGGTTTCAAAGCTGTGGGAGAGCGCCATTTTTGTCTTTGATACAAACTTTCTCCTAGATTTATATCGGTTATCGCGCAAAACTACTAACGATCTTTTAACGATATTAGAGCGTATTCAAGACAGAATTTGGATACCTTATCAAGTGGCTGACGAGTTCTTTAGAAATCGAGAAGCCACTATTGACTCAGAAGCAAGGTCTTTTGAAAAAGCATTATCAGAACTGGAAAGCTGGAAACTTCAACAACAAAAATTTGGTAATCTTAGAGACAAACTCAGCAGCGCAGGAAGGACAATAGCTGCTGAATTAGTGTACTTCCTGAATGGACAAGAGAATTATCTTGACGAGCAAAAGCGTTATCTTGATGCAGTTGATGAGTTAGTAGAAGCCTCTCGAGAAAAAATTAAACAGATTGAGAGCGCTCATTTTCCGCTCAATGCAGATGAAGATCTTATTTTAGATAAGATCCTCTTGCTATTTGACTCGAAAGTAGGAAAAGCCTTTGATGACAAGGCTTTACAATCCTTATACAAGGAAGCCGACGAAAGATACGACCAATTAATACCTCCTGGCTATTGCGATGTCACAGACAAGAAGGGTAATGAAAAATACGGGGACTTTATTCTTTGGAAGGAATTACTAAACTTTGCAAAACAGGAATCCCGGCCAATTATTCTTGTGACCAGTGAAAAGAAAGAAGACTGGTGGATTAAACAACAAGATGGAAAAATTAAATCTCCACGTTTAGAATTGCGTCGCGAGTTCCAAGAATATGTGAACCAGCCATTTTGGATGTATCGAACTGGGCATTTTCTTAAAGAGGCTAAGGAGAAGCTTGAGATTGAGATTGATCCAAAATCGATCGAAGAAACGGATGCAATTGCCGATATTGAGTTAGTTGACGAAAAAAGGCGTGACACTTTAAGGCAAGTAGCTGAGCATATAGTGTTAAAGCAGCTAGGAGGCCCTAGTGCTGCCATTGAACAGATACTTGAGAGAACAAGGTTGCCGAACGCTGAAATGTTAGAGCAGCTAGGAGGCGCTAGTGCTGCCATCGAACGGATGCTTGAGAGAACAAGGTTGCCGAACGCTGAAATGTTAGAGCAGCTAGGAGGC
>NZ_JCACIN010000024.1:0-25951 GCF_059504425.1 Drouetiella sp. | reverse complement strand
GATGCTTGAGAGAACAAGGTTGCCGAACGCTGAAATGTTAGAGCAGCTAGGAGGCGCTAGTGCTGCCATCGAACGGATGCTTGAGAGAACAAGGTTGCCGAACGCTGAAATGTTAGAGCAGCTAGGAGGCACTAGTGCTGCCATTGAACGGATACTTGAGAGAACAAGGTTGCCAAACGCTGAAATGTTAGAGCAGCTAGAGTTGTCTCATAAACCTCAAGTGAGAAGCGAAAAACCGAAACCTGAACAGGAAGATCCTTCTCTTGATAGCTAACAAGCCTTGATGCATTAGAAAAGAATTTCTGTTAGCTACCCCACCACGTTCCGAAGAGTGGGGATGAGGACGACCCTTAATTGAAGCCTTACCAAGGGTGGGAGGTTTGAGAGAACTCACCTAGCTGGACACTTCTAATTAGTAAGAAGCGTTTTGATGGTTCTTGCCTACATCAGGGCTAGGCGGAATTTTGGGGCGGCAATTGCCGAGAACCGCAAAGCACCTAACGGTGCAGATCTGATAATTGCCAACTCATCTGAAGCAATTTTGAATCGAGGTCAACAGGCGGCTCTGGCAGCAGCTTTAAGTAGCCGAGGGAGCGGCTGCAATAAGCGCCATCGTTTCACGGCGATCGTCCTTTTGAGTATTTGCATACGATGAGAATAAGACGATCGGGTTGCATCCACACATCATGTTTGACACATGACCAACTGCGATCGACTCTAGCCCTGGTACTGAATGATGAAAAGAGCAATCGCCCTACTAGAGAGCGATCGCGGTTGGTCACAGGATTCTAGAAGGGCAAGGGTCTAGCGGCTGCTACGAGTGCCATCATCTCGCGTCTATCCCAGTACCAGTTCCACAGGCTTTCACGGGTGCCCACGAGGGTTTTACCGGGCATTGCCATCTCGTAGAAGCGAGGGTTGCACGGGTTCTGGGTGATGATGCCGCCGACGCGAGCGTAGATGGTGCGCAGCTCTTCCAGAGTAGGGAGGAAGGCATCACGATCGATGATGCGGCGGTACTTGTTCAGAAGCGAGTCTTCAGGGGCGATCGCGTCTGCCTGCTGCTCGATGTGGGCATTGAATTCAGCTTGGGCGATCGTTTGAGTGTCGAGGGTGCGACCGGAGCCGCGATCGACTGGGGTTAAATCCGCAGAGGTTGGGGATTTGCGATCGAGAGTTTGGTTTAACATGGGCGTAATCCTGTAAAGGGTTGATTTAGAAGGGGCGGCGAACTTTCCACGGTGTGCCGCCCTCTCTATTAACAGTATACTCAAATCAATTTGATGTAGCAATATTTAATTTGATATTTTACAAATTAATTTGATGTAATATAGGGAGTAGAATTCAAATAGAGGTAGCCTAATGGTGATGAGATTGGTAACTCCATTGAAGGTAAGCTTTGGACAGTGGCTCAAATTAATGCGCGATCGGCTCGATCTCCCTCAAGCCAAGATTGCTGACGCGCTCAGCGTTAAGGCTCAGACCGTTTCCAATTGGGAAAATGGGAAGTCAATCCCTAGCTTGACTCCAGAGCAAACTAGAGAACTTTGCGACCTGCTTCAGGTCAATCTGAATACTTTGGCAAAGGCTTATAGAGGAGAGGTTGAGATCAATGATTGATCTTCAGCTTTCTAACTGTGGTTTTTTAGTTTAGGAGTAGACATGAAAGTATTGCGTGAGCTGAAGCTGATTGGCAGTCCTGGCGAACAAGAAAAACTGATAGATGCAATTGAGCAGCACCTTTCCAACGGGTGGGTTAGAGACAGGGAGAAGGAGGCTAAACTCAAGTCTTTAACTGCATATAAATACATAATTTTTACTTGTTCGGAAACGGTGACTAGACCCGCAGTGGAACTAAGCCTCACGTCGGACGAAAATAACTATTTGTACTTATGCACCATTACTCCTAGAGACATTGGAGACTTAAGCAAAGATGCTTATAACGCCATCCTGGAAGAGTTTCTAACTCAGTTTATTGAACCCGCAACACAAGCTCTGGACATTCAGGTCATTACAACGCCTGAAGACCGCAGTTTTGAAACTTCCATGAGCCATGAAATGTCTCAATTATTGAGACATTTTTCTAGTGCAGCCAACAAGTCATCCAGCGCAGGACATCCATCAGACGAAAAAAGGTTCTTTGGCTTTATCATCCAGGCTCATAGCGAGGGAGCACTATTAGACGAGGCTGAGCTAAGAGGCTTACTTGTTGAGGACGGATGGCCTGAAGTAAATGCCCAGAATCTTTCGTCCAAGTATCGCTTTGGACGGGATTTACTCAATCAAGCTGCAAGAAAGGAGTGAAATTACAGTGAGTGAGCTAGATGACATTAAAGCAATCCTGCGACAGGTAGCAGAGAATCAGGCTACCCAGCAGCGGCAGCAGCGCACCCAGCAGCAGATAGAGCAGCTTGCCGCTTAAGTACAGGGAACGATTCAGGAAACCGCTTCAGACGTTGTATCCATGATCGGCTCCCTAGCGCATGACATGGATGCCCTATCTTCCAACGTGAACGCTTATATCGCGCAATCCACAGCATTCCTAGCGGCTGAGCAGCGCGATCGCTCAGAGTTCCGGCAGCAGATGGTAGGTCTGCAAACCGAGACGCGCAATATCTTGAGGGAGCTGGCAGATTTAAGGCGATCGCAGGGTACAGATAATTAACGAGTTACAGCCGCACAGAACAGTAGTCTGAGCCGCTGGAAACTATGCGAAGAGACGGTTTTACAGGCGCACAAGTTGATGTGCTTGCGATCGCAGGTGACTTGGACAGACGGAGCAGTAGCAAGCTATCGGGATTTTTGGGCTAATCTTCCCAATAAATAACCGAGTTGGGAGAAAGTATTAACAAGTTACAACCGTGCAAAAAGGCAGTCTGAACCACTGGAAGCTATGCAAGGACGCGGTTTCACAACCGAGCAGAACGCTGCACATCACAACAAACCCCGCGATCCTGAATGCGATCGCGGGGTTTGTTTTTAAATATCGTCTGGAGCCTTGCCCTGCTTCAATCGACTAATCGACAGTTTTAGTTTCTCGTTAACTAGCTGCTTGTTTTCGTATTCAACCTCTACGGACTCTTCCTGGAGAAGCCCAGGCAAGCCCCGTTCCACCGCCATGCGGATCATTGTGGCGCGATCAACATTTCGACGCTCTGCAATCTCTTCCAGCCTTCTCAAAGCAGGCTTGGGCAGGCGGAGCGAGATTTGCTCCATGTTGTCATCTTTTGGCGGCATGGTCACAGGGTCTTGTTTTGGATTCATTTTACTCGCCTCTCTTGTCACAAAATTCAGATAAATCTCATTAAAGCAATTTTTGAATCCCACTTGAACCTCACTTGGGATTTATGTGCTATTTTTTGTTTAGTTGCTCCACCGGACTCAAACCGGAATCCGGAGCGGAATCTGTTTTCAGTCCGGCACCATGCAGACCGAAATTGTCCAAGACGACTGGAGTAGCGAGGATTTGCGGCGCGAGCTGCTGATCTGGGCAAACATCGAACTGAAGCGATCGCAGTTCTATCTATGGCTGAAGCACGCCTATATCAAGCCGCAACAGCCAAACGTTTACACGGATAGCGATCGAGCTAAGTTGCTAAGATTTGCCCACCTGATGCAACGCTATCGCAGCCTCAAGCTTGCCAGCAAAAAACTCTACGAATCCTTATAGGAGCCAAAGATGCCTACAGAACAAGAACAGCAAATGTTTGAGCAATTGCACGGAAAGCGACCCGAACTCAAACGCCCCACCCACCCGACCACAGCCCGATCGCCCCACCAATCCAAGCCCAGCGACAGCGCCCAGGTCAATCAAGTGCGCCAGCAATCCCAAAGCGCGATCGGACTTGCCAGCCAGGGCATCATTGGCAGCTCCGGCGAATCTTTGCAAAAGCTAGATCAGCAGCTATCCCGCTTTGAAGATCGCTACGTCACCACCGTGCAGCAGCGCATTGCTGAAGTTCCTGCCCGAATTGAGGCAAAACTAGCCGCCGCATTGACTTGGGGGCAAGAAGGGATTGACCCGCTAGATGCGCTGTTCGCTGAGCTGGAGGCCTGGGATGTTGCTGAAGTCAGCAGCATTGACCAGTTCTTGTTTGGAGAGAAGGCGCTCGCGTCCCTGCCCACCTCACAGCAGCTTTCGGAATAGTCCACAAATTAGAGCCAGTCCCGACTTTGCACGGCTGGGGCTGGCTGTTTATCCACTAATACCACTCAGAGGATTTTTCAATGCTAAGCGAAAGCGATCGCGCCCATCCAGACACCAAGCCCAGGCCCCGTATGGATTTTGGGGCAGTCTTCGACGACGAAAACGATCGCTCTGACACGAGACAAGCAGCCCCACATGATTCATGGGCGATCTTGATTGGGCTGGAGGCTCTAACAGCAGAGCAACAGAAGGATATAGGGTTTTTGTTTGAGGAGATTAAGCGAGTCTCTGTCTTGGAATTAAAGGTTGAGCGCTTGGATAGCACGGTCAAGACACTCGAAGACATTCTGGACAATAGCGACAAAAAAGCAATTCGGATAACGACCCGCCGCTATCAGGTCAGCGAGTTCATGCGGTTCATCGGCATGACAGCTCTAGGTTTTACTGCGGTTCTGTTCGTCGGCTCTACTCTGTCCGGCGATCGCCTTCAGAAGGATGAATATGCCCAGACTGCCGTACTCGCTGGACTGACAGCAGTTACAGCAATGTCGATCGGCTTCAACTTGCAGGATTGAGCCAGTCATCTCATCCTCCAAAATAAAGCAGGGCTGAGCAACGCCCAACCCCGCCAATACATTCGTGCCCACATTCTAACTGTTTGGAGGATGCCCGATGCTACGACTCATCACGATCGCCGCCGCTGCCCTGGGCGCTGCCATTGCTGGAAGCAACTTCTTTACCGATTTCACCAATCACAAGAACTGGCGTAGCTTCGGGCAGTACGAAGTGATCACCCAATACGATGCAGGATTCTATTCAGCCTGTGGAGCGCTTTTAGGAGGAGCGATCGGACTCAGCGTTGAATTGGCGCTAACCCGCTACTTGATTTACCGCAATAGCGACAGACTTCGCCGCGAACTGCTTCAGATGCGAGATTTACCCGGAGTCACGCCTGAGCAACAGCAAGCGATCGACCTCACCCTTGCAGGGATTGCAGAAAACAAAGCCAGAGCCATAAGAACATGAACCTCAAAGCGGTCATCTTGCTCCCGTTGGTGGCAGCGGCGGGCATCACGATTTTTGCCACCAGCCTCAGACCTCAGATTCCTAACCTCAATATCGCCGTTCCCGGTGCAGCCGTAGCCTCTGCACCCCAACCGGAAGGGCAGCTTGCCAGTCCTGTGCTCACCAAAGGCGAAGACAAATCACGGGTTGCTGTGGCGCGGGATGCTTACCTTGACAAGGCGATCGACACCATTGATAGCCAGCTTGCAAACATTGTCTGCACCCGCAAAAACCTCTACCTGAGCCAAGCTCAAGAGTGGAGCCGTCAAACCGGAGGCAGTACCGAAAAGTGGCTACTCGATCGTCTGGATGTCCTTAAGAGCGATCGGGCTAAGAATCCTAATGCTTTCACCGGGCTGGATGGCAGTACCGACCAATTCACTTACAGCAAGGATTTCAGCCTAGATGCCTTAGCGCTGATGACCGCTCTGCAAGAGCAGTATCGCGGTGAGGTCAACAGGGGCTGCGTGACCAACTTTGCCACCAGCTTTCAGGAGCTAGACAAGTTTCAACGCGAAGCCCAGACCTATCGGGCATTGCTTGAACAACGCCAGCAGCAGTTCACAGAAGCGTCAGGAGAGGGTAATGGTAGCAATCAATAGCGACCGACAATCCAAAGGGCGCAACGCCATGACCTCTATGTTTGGTGCTGCTTTGAGTCTGTGGTTTCTCAACGCTGCCTACACCAGCCCAGCCGCCTTCATCATGAGAGCGTTTCTGTTCTTGTCTGGCTCTGCGGTGCTAAGCGCCTCAGTGCATCGGACAGTGAGGCACAGGCTTGGCCCTCAAGATTTCTGGGATGGCATTACCGAAGTGTTGGCAGATGATGTTGCAGCTACCGGAACGCTGCTATTGAAGTCAGCCGATCGCGCTACTGCACCACTTGACCGGATTGTGTACGATCGCCTCCCAGCGTCAATTCAGCGCAGTTTGCCTCCCGCGTCGGTAGGTGATACCGCCTGGTTTGAGCAGGTTGCTTTCTGGCGCGACTCTAAGTTCATTTTTGGGCGCAAGGGCACAGGTAAATCGGTGCTGATGGGCTATGAGTCGTGGGTCATCAAGTCTACAGATCCAGAGGCAATGCTGTTTGTTCTAGATCCTCACCTGGATGCTGAAAGTTTGTGGTTTGGCGGAAACTCTGAACTGATTAAAGCCCATTGCTACAAGTCCATTCAAGACTTTGCCCGCATCTTTGACCTGGTTGCCTCTGAGCTGGATGACCGCAAGACTCAAGGCGATCGCCGCCGCCCATTATGCAAAATTATTGCGGATGAGTGGGAGTCCATTATCAATGGCTTTGCCAGCTTACCCGCCCGGTTTCCAGAGGGTGACGATCGCCATGATGAAGCCGTAAAGCTATCGGTCTATGCCGAAAAGATTCCAGCGATCGCCGCGTTCATTCAGGATGAAGGGCAAAAGTTTCAGGTGGAATGCACGATCGGCGCTCATGGAGGCAAAACCAAACGATCGGGTATTGACTCAGACATCCTGCTTCAGATGCACTGGATCGCCTGTGATGACGCGCTGACTATGCCCAATACGCCTTTGCTGCAAGTGGTCAAAGGCGAGGCGCAAAAGCTAGAAGCCAATCGCCGTCGTCTGCTGCCTTACGCGGGTGAGCATCAGAAGTTTGCAGGAACCGCTATTCTGCGGTGCGTCAAGTCCAGAAGCAAAACAGAGCCTTGCCTAAAAGCGGTTGGGCTGCCCTGGATTGACTTTGAAGGCGCTGAGGTGATGGCGATCGCGCCTGAGCCAGTAGACGCTCATGTGGCAGACGCTCCTCAGTCAGAAGAAGAGGCTTGGCTGCAAGAAAATCGGGCGAAGCTAGTCGAGGTTTATCGGTCTGGCACGACCTCTCTTCGCAAACTTTGCGAGACATTTGATGTCGCCAGAGACAGTCGAAAGGGCAGATTGATTGCTGACTTTCTTCAGCAGATGAGAGCGATCGATGATGCCGAGCTTGAGCCAGATGCCGCATAGGCAAAAACGGCACTTTTAGCGCTTCCACCACCACCACCACCAGCGCGACCACGAAAAATCAGTACTTTCAGCCCTCAAAGTGGTCGCGTGGTCGCGCTGGTGGAAGCGCATTTCGACCACAAAACGCGACCACGACCACCCCAACGCGACCACTTTCTACCGGAGTTTTAAAACCATGACAGACCTAATTGGTAAAGTTTGCCTTGTACTCGTGACCATAGGACTGCTCTCTACAGGCATCACCCGATGCTCGATCGATTTGGAGAATGGAGCCAAATTTATGCGAGGTGTTGGTGGCTCCATGCTGGGCACAAGTAACCCAGAAATCGGCGGGAACTGTGAGGACGGCGTTTGTGTTGAAAGCGGTCGTCCGACTCAGAGCTTCGATCGCCCTAGGCAGCCTACTCAATTCAATCAACCCAGCCGCTAGGAGTAAACCAGCAATGCAAGCGATCGAATTTCTTCAAGGATTTGGATGGATTTGCGTTGCTGCCTACTGCCTCAATGGACTGGGATTAGTGCCTACGTCCTGGATTAATGCAGCTCAGTCCAGGGCGGGTATCCCGGTTGAAGCAGTGAGCAGCCCTAGCCCGTCATCTAGCCCAGTCCCATCGGCAACACCCAGCCCAACCACGACACCGCAGGAGTCATCAGGTGACAAGCAGTTCAGCACCCAGCAATAGCGCAATTGTTAAGTATGGGGCGATTCAGCCCCATGTCCATGACACCTATCGCCACCGCTGGGGTTTTGATGAGGATGAGGACTTTGCAGCAGAAGATGCACGAGAAGCCTATGAGCAGTCGGTAAACTGGCGATCGCCCAATGCTGCTAAATCAGCGGCGTATCAGGCAGGGCGAGGCACAAGGGAGGCGATCGGTAGTGCAGCCGCCGCAATTCAGGCTTTGGAATACACTCCGCCACAGTGGATAGGTGATGTTGCCGCCGCTGAGCTGGAGGGCATCAAAAAAGAGTTGGCACGACAGAACAGATTGGCTCATCGGCAGGTCTACAGTAAGCTTCTGTCGTGGAATACCTATTCGTTGGGCTTAGCGCTGCTGACTATGGGCACTGTGAATGTATACATGGCGCTAGCAAGTCAGTTCAGCCTGCCTCTCGGTCAGTATGCCGATCGCGGCTTTGTGGGCACAACTGATGCCGTCTACACAAAGGAAATCAAAGAGGGAGATAACATCAACGGCTACACCGTGACCAGTGGCTTTGGAGAGCGAGATGCACCGGACACGAATCAAGGCAAGGGATCGAGCTTCCATGAGGGCGTTGACCTAGATACCCCAGAAGGCACGAACCTCTACATGATTGGCGAAGGCGGAACGGTTGAGTGTGAGCAGCAGCCAGAGGGGGCTGGTACCTATGCCATCATCACCCCTAAAGGATTGCCTTACACCTTCAAGGCAATGCACCTGAGCAAATGTGAGGCGGGTGAGTACCAGACAGGCTTAGCGTTTGGGCAAACAGGCAACACGGGAAACTCATCAGGCGCTCATCTCCACTGGGGGATGTTCAAAGATGGTAAGGCGATCGCCCCCACCGAAGGCTATCTCTGGTGGGCGTTAACCGGGAACGCGCCGAAGCCGCATGGAGGCGCTTTGGCTGAGACTGGATTCGACGGCGTGGATGACTTTGCTAAGGCGATCGCCCAACAGGAAAGCGGCGGCGATATTAGCATCGTCAATTCGATCGGCGCGATGGGAAAGTATCAGTTCATGCCCGATACGCTGGACTCTATCTCTCAGTCCTGCTTTGGTCGGCAAGTCAGCCATGATGAATTTCTAGCCAGTGAAACAATGCAAGATCAGGCGGCTAAGTGCTATTGGCAGCCTGAAATCAACAAAGTACAGCAAGCAACCTCCGACCCGGTGCAGCAGTGTCGAATGATGGCAAGCTACCACTACTCAGGCGATGCTGAAGCCTGGGACAGTAATGCTAGTCAGGTCGATGCTCCAACTATTGCGGATTACACAAAGCAGGTTTGTGGCAAGATTCAAGGTTGAAGGTTAAAGGAAACTTCTGATGAGATATTTCACTCAAGCTGAAGCAGATGAGATCGCAGTACTTGCGGCAAAGGCACAAGGAATCGCAGATCAGATATCGGGCACACTTAGAAAGTTGAAGCAGTGTTCACCTGACAGCCAGCAGTGGAACGAGATTGATCAGAGATACCACCTGCTAAGAGCAGAGTACTTTGAGGTTAGCGATGCCATACATGCTATTAAGGAGCGGGTGGAGTCTGAGGACTAACAGTTCACAACATAACCCCCCACGATCGAAGCGCGATCGCGAGGTTTTGTTTTGAGTCTAAACTAGCTGGCAGTTTTTGTTCGCTTTGAAGCACTAGCCTTCGCCCGTGCTTCAAAGCTCGGAAAGTTAATTATATTAGCAGAATTCTTTGCTGCCTCCCAAACCTCATTCACAATATCGATTAACGGCGGAATGACAATCAGGACATACTGCCCTAAGTCTTTTTTCTTCTTGCTGGCGACTTTCAAAGCTTTTGGCATCTGTTCATGAAAGTCTGCCCAGTCTGTTCTCACCCAGAAAGCTTCTTCATCAATGACCACAATTTGCTTGTCTCTCAGGGTGTCATCAAATCCGCTCTTGTCCAAAAATTCAATGATTTTTTTGACGGTTTGAAGAGAGGCTTGCTGTCTAAGATTTTTGATGGCTCGAATCTCTAGAATTTGCTCCCAAGTGTAGAGTACCGTTGGTTTTTGAGCAGATCCTACCCGTTCTGGAATGATAAGGTTTGCTCTTTCCAGGTATTGCAGACGATTGGACGTGGTTCCTGTAAGAGCCAAAGTTTCTTGTCTAGTAAAGCCCTCAATGAGACTCATGGCTAATTCTGCAAAATATAAACGTTGATTGACTCAGTAAATTTACTATTCATATATAAAGAAAATGTGAGTTTACGTATTCTTTCTAATGAAATTTAGAATACGTTCAGGTTAGTGTAAAGGCATGAGTTAGCTGATACCTAGCTCATGCTCACCTTATAACCTCTAGGAGGTCTTATGTCAGGACGTAAAACAGGCGCGAAAGCAGCACAGGCTGCATCTAAGGTGCTTCGGAGCAAAACGGCTGGCAAGGCGGCTAAAACTGCTGCTGCGTCTGCCTTATCTCAACGGGCACCTAAGAAGTAGTTTACCCGGTTAGGGTGACTACTTAACAGTTAAGCCCCTTGATCCAATGCGCTCAAGGGGCTTAACTATGTCTGTAAAAGATATTGCCCTTCTGGCAGTCTATTAATACTTCCTCCCAACCCGGTTATTTATTGGGAAGATTAGCCCAAAAATCCCAGTAGCCTACTACTGCTCCGTCTGTCTAAGTCACCTGCGATCGCAAGCACATCAACTTGTGCGCCTGTAAAATCTATCTTTTCATGTGGCTTCCAGCGGCGCAGACCGCCTTTCTGTGCGGCTGTAACTCGTTAATTATCAGTACCCTGCGATTGTTTGATTGTGAGAATTGCAGCACCAAGCGCCTGCTCTATCAATCCGATAGCACGAGTTTGATAACAGTTCGTTGGAGACGCTCTGACAATTGCGCTGATCAATGATTGAGCAGCACTCCTTATTTCAGGGTAATCGTCAAGGCGATCGGCTGGTTCGGTTGGGTTGGTGGTCATGGGTTAGGAAACTCTCTAGCGTCGCAGCCAAACAGATCACAAAGCGTCTTGATCTGCTGAATTGAGAACGCTGGCTGCTGAGTGCCATTCTCCCAAGTGCTTATGGTTTGCCGGGTCACGCCAAGCTTTTGCCCCAGCTCAGCTTGACTTAGCTCAATCATGCGCCGCTGCATTCCCAGCCACGCACCAAACTTTGGGGGGTTCATTTGTCCAATCGTTAATTGGGTTGTCATGTCAATCTTATTTTACCTATTCCAGATTAATCTATCATAAATACGACAGATTGACTTGACATATGACAGATTAACTTGACATCCTGATTACTAGGAAAAGCGGCTCGCCGACCAAAGTTAACCGTTTTTCCCAAGACAAAACCCTTTCCTACCTTAGAGGAGCTGCGAACCATCTACGCCCGCGTTGGTGGCATCATCACCCAAAACCCTCGAAACCCTTGCTTTTACCAGATGGAGATGCCTGGAAAGACGATCGTGGGCACTCGTGAAAGCCTGTGAAATTGATACTGGGATAGACGCGAGATGATGGCACTCGTAGCAGCTGCCCGTCCGCTGCCCTTCTAGACCTCTCATGACTACCGCGATCGCTCTCTAGTAGGGCGATCGCTCTTTTCATCATTCAGTACTAGGGCTAGAGTCGATCGCCGCTGCCATGTGCCAAACATGATGTGTGGATGCAACCCGATCGTTTTATTCTCATCGTATGTAAATAATCAAAAGGACGATCGCCGCAACCTTCCACGGAAAAGCGATCGCCCTCACTACTCAACCAGCAATTGAGATATCTACCATCATGGCACTACTTTCGCCCGTCGAGATTTCTGTGACGATCGCTACAGCGACCGTCAACCTTGCACTTCTAATAAAATGGCAGCAAGCCGAAACTAGGATTCAGCAGCTAACCGTCTGTCCTAGCTACGGATGCTTGACTAGACAAGGTGTTGATATAGAGTGGAAGCGAAGACACGATCGCCCTCCCAAGCCCAGTATTGTTTTCTTCGACATTGATGGCATGAAAGAGGCAAACGCCAAGTGGGGTTACGCTGAGGTCGATCGCCGTATTTCGAGCGTAGTCTCTCAAATTCGCAGCAGTGAGCTAGTAACACTGGGGCGCTATTTTTCGGGTGATGAGTTTGTCATTATTTGCTCAAAGTCCGAAGCTTATGTAACTGCGAATCGCATCTGCAAAGCCTTTGCCGACCAAAGCATGAGTGCCACGTTTGCGATCGCCCCTTGCGTCTCCGCATCGCTTGAAGAGTGCGTCAGACCCGCCGCTGATGCAGTGCAACTGGCGAAGCTGCAAGGGCGGCGCGGGACGATTAATTAACCCGCAATTCCCCTAACAGCCCTCGAATTCCCCCGAAGCTCGATCGCCCCTTCAACCTGCATTCAGTTCAAGCTGTTCACCCTCCCTTTCAATGTGGCGTGCAGAAGATTTTAGGACACCTGCAACTAAGGGCAAGCCGAGTCTAGTCTTGCCCTCTAGCACCTCTTCAATGGTGACAATCTGAATGCGGGGGGTGTCTGTATTGAACGACTCAGAATGATATAGCCCACAAGCCTTTGCCTCTTTCACCATTGCCTGTGTTGGCGGCTTGAGGGTGAGGAAGACTCCCAGCTCAGCGTTCTCTCGGCTGATTGTGCCAAACAAATCTCGAATGTCTCTAGAGTCAACCTTTCCCGACTTTACTTGGAAGATGACGCGACCAAACTTTTTATCAGTGATTGGAAAGAATCCCCACCCATCAACGCCCTGGTCTGCTCCCTTCTTCTGATTGATGGCGGCGCGGTTACTGGAGTAGGTCAGCACCGCCCATTTCTCAAACTCTTTTCGTAGCCGATCGTCTTTTTTGAGTGCCAACGCCTCAGCCGATTTTATGTCCTTGGGGATGCCTGTAAGCTTAAGCGAGTCCGAACTCACTACCTGAGCACCATGAGTGTCCTCTAGACGCTTCAGAATGAGGCTGATGCTTTGGTAGGTGATGTCGATGCCAATCCACTGGCGATCGAGCTTCTGGGCGACCGCTACAGTCGTTCCGCAGCCACAGTAGGCATCTAGTACAACATCCCCTACGTTGCTACTTGCTTGGATGATGCGCTCCAGCAAAGCTTCGGGTTTCTGAGTGGGATAGCCGAGGCGTTCTTTATCATGTGCGCTTAAAGATGGAATGTCATCCCAAACATCAGATGTAGGAACCCCAGGCATTTCATCTAGGTAGCGCTTGAGTTGGGGTCGTTTGGATTTGCTATCTGGATACCAAATCCTGCCTTGAGCATCTAGCCCTGCCATTGTTTCCTTGGAATACCGCCAGCCGTTAGATGGCGATAGAAATCCCTTCCATTCGTACATCATGTTTGGGCGAGGACTAGGGCTAGTCATGTCAGATAGCCGATAGCAGCGACCAGCCACGTCTGTGTGACGATAAAAGTCTTTAATATATTTCTCAGAGTAAGGAGAATATTGAACATTAAAACAATGTTGATTGCTCTTGGCGTAAAGAAAGATGATGTCGCTTGTAGAACCGTATCGGCGTTTTGCGTCATTATGACCGTTGGTTCTTTTCCAAGTAATCTCGTTCTTAAAATCTCCGCCTTGTGAGCAGAAAACAGAGTCTAGAACCAACTTCAGATAGTGGCTAGACGTGGGATCGCAGTGCAAATAGAAGCTACCAGTAGGCTTGAGAACGCGATGAATTTCAGCAATTCGTAGGGTCATGCTGATGAGGTAAGCCAGCAAGCTACTTGCGCCCAAAACGTAATGCAGACCGATGATTAGGTCGATCGTCTGCTTGGCGAAAATCCCTCGATTGTTCTCTACGATTTCTTTGTAGCCGTTGATGGCTAAATCGTCCCAGTTCCAAGTATCAACAAAGGCTTGAGCCTGAGCTGCATCTTCTTTGCCAACGTTGTTGTAGATCTGGTTGTAATTTCTTTTGGAGTTGAAAGGTGGATCGATGTAGCACAAATCCACCACTTCATCTTTGATGTGCTTCCTAAGAACTTCGAGGCTATCACCGTAATACAAGCGATTCATTTTTGAGCATCTTTAGATTAATTGGCACAAAGCTCCACGCCATTTCTCAATGGCAAAGCTGGGCTAAAGCGTGATTCTGGGTCACATCTTTTAGCCGAAGCGCAATATTGTTAGGCGTAGATTACAAAGTTCTGATTTTGACTGTTAGAGACAAATTCCCAGACCGTTAAGGATTAGACTACCGACTACTCGCCGCCTGGACGTTCACTTGCAGCTCTGCCACCACACTGCGAACCATCCGAAGCGATGTCGCTGCCCACCTGACAACCGCCGCTTCCAGCACTGCCGCCGCTGCCTCCAGAAGAGCTGCCTGAGCTGCCACTTGAGCCTTCAGGGTTGGTAGAGCCGCCGAGGCGAAAGGGCAGAAAAGTGTAAGGGCTGTTGGTACTACCGCTTTTGCTATGAACAGCAGATGATAGAGCCGCATCCCAATGATCTACGGGTTCTTCAGCAGACTGAACGGAGATAGGCAGTGCTGAAATGACCAAACTGAAAAGAGTTGTGGCGATCGCCAGATGGAAAATTCTCTGCATAACCCTGTGGTTTCTCGTGGAACGATTCCCTCAGAGTGCCCAGAAAGGAGTTGACAAATCCCTAACCTTTTGCGATCGGTTGGGGATTTGCTCTACTGCCGCAACTGCCACCACATCCACAAGCCGATCGCACTAGCATACCAAACCAGCTCTAGGAGCGCGATCGGGCTGTCCCAAGAGCCGCCGTTGGAGAGTAGGGGAATTCCCAAGAATTCAGGCATTGGAGCGCTCCTGTTATCTGCTAATTACCTGAAGCACAAAGACGATCGCTCCCAGTAAGAGGTAGCTGATCATCACCCCTTTTGCCACTTGGTCGGAGATTCCAAAAGTCTTTTTGTCTCTCAGATCTTTTCGCAGCCCAACTACTTCCGTGCTGAGGTCTGTCATTACCTTACGAATTTCTTGCATCTCCTTCAGCAAAGGGTAGGGCTGCTGAGCTTGGGTCGGTAGTCTTGGTGTTGGATTTGCGGGATTCATTGTTACTCTCGTGGAACGATTTTCCCAGAGTGCCCGGAACGCCCAAAACAAGAGCCACTCCGATCGCTTTTCTGTTCCACGAGGAGGCGATCGGGGTGGCTGCGTCTATTGTGGCATTTACCTTTTGGCGTGTGAAAAGTCAGGGCTGGCATCACCCAATTCCGACACGAAGCGCTCGGCTATGGCCTGACCAATCACCGCTACTTGCTGAAGTGGCATCAGTTGAACCTGTCTAAGGATCTTATCCACCTCACCCTCTTCAAATTCAGGCATTTTATGCCCAGTCAGATATTCAACCAATCCTTCAATGGTATATCCCGCTCTCGTAGCGATCTGAGCAAGGTTCTTGGTGTCTGGCATAGTCTCACCTTTTTCCCACAACTGCACCGCTGTTGAGGAGACACCTAGAAGCTTCGCAAATTGCCGCTGGCTCATCGAACCACGAGCCAGCTTGACCACCTTTATCAACCTCTCCCTTGTTTCTGAGTCCATATATGCAAGTGAACTAGCCGCATTACAAGCTTACTTGTCAAGACTGGCACCTGCAATCGGCTCAATCTATCCAGGAGGGATGGAGCCGTGGCATTCGTATTTTTCTCCCTCATTGATCTCGTGTTGCGTTTCTTTACAATCCGAACCTTGCATTAACCCATAAAACACTGCGCGTTGCTCGTAACTCAATGCATCAACGACTTTGAACAGCGTGTGACTCAAGAAATCTATCCTTCCATTGCGAAATCTGCTGAGTTGATATGGATCAACTCCCGATCGTTGCGCCAGGTCAACAGCCTTGAGCTTAAACGTTGATATGACAAAGTTTAGAGACTCTCGATGATCCATAAAACACAACTCCACGACCCAACAGGAACCCCCCGATCGTCTAAAACTCTTGCGAAAGTACGCAATGAATTTCTCGGCAAGTGAGATATACTCGATCTGAAATTGCGTACTAAGGCAAGCGCCTCATGAACCGAACAGATGACTTCCTTTGGCTCAAACTCAATGACCTAAAGAAGTTGACCGGAATCAGCAATTACCAATGGAGTCGCTGGTTCAACGGTATGGAAATGACCGAGCGATCGATTAATCAGATCGCTGAAGCATTCGATATACGACCATCTCAAGTCCTGGACTTGGTTAATGAGAGGCGGCGAATTACTAGCTTGCGTAATAACGCAATAGAATTACCGCAAAAAATTGATTGCGTTTAAGCGCAAGCTATCCGATCGCAGCCCATAAAAATAAGCCGATTTCCCCTAAAAGAAATCAGCCAAAAAATCAGCCACTTAGCCTCTTCACGCCCTTGCAGCATCTCTAGCTATGGCAACCACAGAGCATCTACCCTTAACCGCACAGCAACGCCAGATCCTCAGCTTCCTAGCCCAGAGTCGCTATCTCTACGATTTTCTAGATGCCAACCTGATCGGCAACTACCAGGAAGCCAACAGCATTTTGCCTCCAATCATTGCCCGTGGCTGGGCAGGTTGCTCCTTTGAAGAGGGAGCCATGCTCTATAAGCTCACAGACCTCGGAAGAGCCGCGCTGCAAAACGGGCTACAGCTCTCCGAGATGCCAACCCCCACCCCGAATCCTTTCAGGTGGCTGGAAAATCGCCAATAAAAAACAGTCGCTTTGCTTTTCCGGGCATTAGGCGACTGTTTTTTAATTCCTTAATTCAATCCGCTTCTCAAGGGATTCGCAGTCCCAAAGAAGCCGCTCCAACCAATAGTCCGTAACCAGGCATTCGTAACTAGGCAATTCGTAGCCATCAATCCGAGCCATTCGCATCAGGACAAGCCCAATGAAGCCGAAAGCCGATCGATTTCAACCCGACATGACCACAGCTAAAAGCCGCGCTTCATATCTATTTACAAGTGTAGTACATGGGATTCCGAACAAAACGTCACCCCAATCACCAAACCCCGCGATCGCGCTCAAAATCCGCCACCTTGCTCAGTTTCCTGGGCTAACCAACGTAGAGCGGGAGCTGGTTGCCTACTGGGACAGGCGCGGCTCCATCCCATCTCACCACTGGACATCCTTCGTCCACGTCTGGCGAAAGCATGGAGGGCAGCAATGAACGCCAAAGATCCAATCCCAAGAATCCGCTGCTGCTGCAAATGCCTCAAGCTCACCCACCTCTGGAAGCCTCGGCTGATTCAAGGCGGGAGAAGGCACTACACGATCGCCGTTTGCACCCAGTGCATCAGCTGCATTCAGATTTCACGCTTACAGGAAGAGGCACATGGAAGAGTTGAAGAATTTATTGATTGAATGGGCAGCGCTGGAGCCTACGCGGTGCTATCACCACAAAGATGATCTCTCGGAGGACTTTAGTGTTCACCGAGGCAAGACTCTCAACACGATTTGGGCAGTAAACCTTGGAGATATCAGCACGTCTGGGCTAGATACCCTTCAGGGAGCCATTCAGGAAGCGATCGCCTATCGGGGCTATTTATTCACCCTAGAGAGCGCTACAGACGGACTGCTCTATGCCAGGATTCGCGACAAGGTTTTTGCCAGCGGGGCAAAGGGCTGGTATGGGAAATCAACGGAAGGGGCGATCGCGCTTCTAGAGGCTTATGTGGAGTGTTTGAAAGGGTTGGGGGTGTGGCATGAAAGAGCTTGAACGCACTGAACACGAACTCCTTGAAAGCCTTTTGAAGGACTGCGCAGAACTGGAAGAGGGCGAAAGTTTCATTGCACAGACACCATCTGGAGACTTTGGTGTACAGCGAGGTGAAGAATTTCATACGGTTTGGGCAAAAAATCAACCCATTACCTGCATCGACATGGACGTGCTTCAGGGAGCCATTCAAGAAGAGAGATGGCTGATGGGTCACGAGTTCCTGATAGCCATATTCTCAGGCGGATATCATGCTCGACTCACACTAGAACGCAGTCAGGGTGAAACATCCTCTTGGGAAGCCAAAGCAGAGAGGGCAGCGATCGCGTTGCTAACGGTTTATGTGGCGTGTTTGACGAGTGTTGATAGCGAGGAGGAGACTGATGAACGCTTATAACCTGCAAGAAACAGCCTTAGAAGCCTCTAAATCAACTCCTTGTCCACTTTGCGGTCACGATCACTACTGCTACTTAGTGCAGAACGATCGCGGTGACATCTTCAAAGCCATTTGCCAATGGACAGGCGAAGCTCCGGAAGGATGGGATAAGACAGGTGTTGCTAAAGACGGCAGGGGAAAGTTTGTCAGGCGAGGTTTTCAACGCTTTAAGCGGAAACACTACCCCGACTATGTGCAGCTCACGCCACAGGAGAAGTCTGACATCCCTCAATGGAAGGACTACCTGCTGGGTATGTCAGGCGATCCGGCTCCCTTAGCCAAAAACGGTAAAGCCTACGAAATGGCGATCGATTATCTTTACCCCGACGAACAGGGACAACCATCGGGCAAAGTAGTTCGCATTCAGTGGAGCGATCGCCGTCGCGCCTACGACAACAACCGAAAGACTAAGATGGTTCGCCCTTGGCATTGGGTACACCACACTGAGGGCGGTTTTTGGTCAGATCGGGGTAAGGGCGATAAGACATGGACGCTCTACCGGGAATCTGAAGCTAAAGAAGAGATTTTGCGGGGCGGTATTGTTTTTGCCGTTGGCGGTGAACAGGCAGTTGAAGCCTACCGAGAGCTGGGGCTAACGGCTACCACATGCCAGGGCGGAGAAGCCAACTGGCGAGAGATTGTTATCCGACTGAAAGACACCTTTGCGATCGCCAGAAGGGACGGGCTGAAGCCGATTTTGGTCATTCATCCAGACTACGACCTGACTGGGGAAAGCAAGTTTGGAGAGCTACAGAGAGAGTGCGATTTTGCACGCGTTTCCGCCGTTTCTTTAGAGCCGCCTACTCTGTGGGCAGAAATGCCCGCCGGGGGAGACATCTGGGATCTAGTTCATCTCTCTGGATTGCCTCAAGACACTATTCTTCGCTCCCTAGAAACTGCCATTGATGAAGCGATCGATCACCAAGAGAGCGAAATTGTCGCACGCCAGCAGCGCGATCGCTGGCAAGCTCCTGAGGTTTATAGAGGCGAGTTGGGCTATTGGAAGGAGACGAAGGAAGAGGGAGAAGTTGTTGGCAGGTTTTTTAAACCTCAAGCTGACTTTGACTTTCAGGTTGAACGCGAACTCATCAGCGAAGATGGCGGTGGTCTGGTCTTGCAGGTCAAGAGAGCAGACGAACCCACACAGCGCCGGGTTTTTCTCAAGTCGAGCGACTACAGCACCGTTCAAAAATTCACTGATGCACTCAAGCGCTCATTGGGTGGAGGGGTAGTTTGCAATTTATCGAGCTATTCACTTCAGGCATTAATCCGGGTAAGGCTGCATGAATACCGCATCACCCGACATGGCAAAGCCTATCGATTGGTCGATCGCGTGGGGCAGCAGCCGGATGGAATCTGGGTGTTTAAGCAATCTCAGTTCACCAAAGACGGAGAACCTACTAAAGAAGAGCAGTCTCTCTGGGTCTGGAATCCAGAGATTACGGGCGATGATGCCCACTTCAGATCTCCGGTGATTGCTCCTCAAGACCCCCAGGCACTGCGAAACCTGGTGCAAACCATGCACCGGGCTTTTGGCAGCAACTTTGCTCCCGCTCTTTTGACTCTGGGCTACGGCGCGGCTGGAATCCACTATCAGGAAATTCAGGAGAAGGAAGGCGCGTTCCCCATCCTCAATCTCTACGGCGATCCGGGCAGCGGTAAAACCACCGCCGCTGAATGCGCCCTATCCCTAGCAGGGCAGCAAAAGGAGGGCATGATGGTCGAAGTGTCCGTTAGTGCTGCTTACGAGCGTCTGAAGCTGGCAGGAGGGCTGCTGCACTGCTTAGACGACCCCAAGCGCGATGATTCGTTAGACGAATTCCTTAAGGGTTTCTACAACGCTAAGGCGAGGGTAGTTAGAGGCAAAGATAATTCAGGGTTTAACACCCAGAAACCCCACAGTCCGCTGATGGTCACTTCAAATCATGCTTGCGGTGAGAATAGTGCTGCCACTCAGTCGCGTCTAGTCCGACTGTTTTTCCCTAAAGTGCAGGATGGCGACGCGGCTGCATTTCGAGAGCTGCCGAATATCCAGGCGATCGCTTCTGGTTGCTTCACACAGATGCTGCAACTGGGCTATCCCGCACAAGAGGTGTATGCCCTAGAGCAGGAGCTAGCCGCCCAAATCCCCAATGCTCACCTACGAATTGCCAAATCTTTAGCCCTCTTGCTCTGCTATGCCATGAAGGTGGCAGAGCTGGCAGGCATCGACTCCGCCCCTCTAAAGCACTACGTTTTTGAAACGGTCTGCGCCCAGGTCAACGACCCCGACGAAAGCGGCGACAGCCTAAGAGACTTTCTTGAGAAAGTCTTCTCACTGGACTCAGAAGCAAAAATCGGTGAATGGAATTGCCGCTGGATTGAGAAAAAGGAGGATGGCAGCCGAGCGTTGGCAATCTATCTGCCTGGAGTCTGGACAGCCCTCGACCGAGAGTACAAAGTTTCCTACAACCGGAAGATTATTGAGTCCTTGCTCCTGAGCAAGGGGTTGAGAAAAACCCGATCGAATTTTCATGCCGATGAAGATCAGAGCCGCGCATACAAGCGGGCCAAATTAACGGCTGCTGACAGCAGCTTGGTCAATCCTCCAGAGCGAACCCAAAGATGGTCGTATGAATTGCCTGAGTCGCTCTTGAGGGAATACAGCGAAAAGAGTGGAAGCGAAAAAAGATCATCAAGATCATCAGAGCTTGAAAAAGAGCCTGAAACCCTTATGAGCACTGGGGCTTTCTCTGATGATCTAAAAGATCATCAGAGATCATCAGAGATCATCAACCCCAGTCCTGATGATCTTTTGGATGGGGCTGATGATCTTTTGATGATCGAAAAGATCATCAGCGATTGTCAGCCTCCAGAGCAGGTTTCAGCCTCTAAAACACCCTCTGATGATCTTGATGATCTAGAAAATGCAAAAGCTCAACTGGCACATTCAGCACCCCAACTGGCACAGCCCCATTTAGACCCGATCGATCCCTCCGTTTTCGGTGCCGACTGTGAAGTGCTGGTCGGAGAGTACTGGGTAGGCGGCAAATACCTTCGAGAAACCAATCGGATGAGGATGTCGCCTCTAAATCGCACCTTAGAACCCACCCACAAGGTGCAAACCAAGGCAGGCAACATTGAAGTCACCGACTCGGAGCTGCGGAGGACTGATGCAACTTGACCTGCTTACCTACCAGCCCAGCCCGGAAGAAATGACGATCGCCGCTAATCCTTCAAGCCCGGTTGCCCCACCCGCAAACCAACACGCGATTGCTTGGCAGGAGGCAAAAGCCGCCTATTACCTACGTCTGATGAGCCGCTTTGTGGGCACAGGACGCTTATCCACAGAGGTGAACCAACGCGAAATCAGTCGCCTATTTGCTATGCGCCTAGCTGCTCTAGAGGAACTCAGGAGGCTGCGAGGTGAATGAACCCTGCCCCAAATGCACTGCCACAGAGACGATCGCCCTCATCGTTCCCGGCGGTGGCATCCAGACCCGGTGTGCAGAGTGCGATCGCTTCCTCTCATGGCAAGAGCTACCCAAATCAATCAAGAAGAAAGGAGAAAAATAATCATGGTGGCAACTGGTGAAACGCGCAGAACTACCGCAAAACACCGAAGAGGGACGAAAGCTACTGGCGATCGTCAAGCAGTATCCAGGCATCACGACAGCTCAGATCATCTTGGAGACGCAGGGCAACCCGACAACGACCCGGCGAAAGCTCGATCGACTGGCGGGGCAGGGGATGTTGACTCGAACGGGGAAGCGACCGCACAAGTGGTATCTGAGGAGGCAGGGGTAGGCGGCTTCAGCGAGGGCGATCGCATCCGTGCCCAATCTAATCGGGGTGAGGCGATCGAGGGCATCATCACCAGCCTAGGACGCACCTATGCTCAGCTCGACAACCATAAGAACCGCATTGCTCTTCTAGAAAGCGCTCAACTGGTTAAGGCTCAAGCTGTGCCAGAAGAGCTGCTTAGCTTAGTGGGCAAGGAGTGGAATGAGCAGGTTGATGAACTGCTAGAGGATCATCGCTTCTACAGCCTCAACGCCTGGTCTGGGGCAAAGCGATCGAAATCCCACACAACCTACAAGGGCTGGGATATCGGATTCCACAAGGATGCAGAGTTTGATATCACCAAGGATGAGTACACCTGGTATGCCAAGCGGAAGGATCTACCACAGATAAAGGGCGATAAAGAAACCCTGGATTACTGCCATGAGGCGATCGACTCTGTAGAAGAGAGGCTGGCGGCGCTGGCTGAATGCTTGAAGGTTGACACGCTGACCGAGCTGTTGCAGCAGGTGGCTCAAGATTTTGAGGGCATGGCGATCGCCCCTTCAGCTCCTACGCATGAGCTAGCCACCAAACCTAGCGCCTTTGCCGAAGCCTACGAAGCCGAAGCGCAGCAGCTGGTCTGCCTCATCACCCTTGCCTCAGACATCAAAGCCGCCCACGGAGATTGTGAGCAAGCCCTGACGATCGCCCAGAGTGCTGAATCCAGCGCCCTGGAACACGGTCGGAGATGTGGCGAACTGCTGCTAGCGGCAAAAGCGGCAAACGGGCACGGCGGCTGGGAGAAGTGGCGCAATGAGAATACAGGTATTGCTTCTAGTACAGCCAGTCTCTATCAGCGAGTCTACGAGCACTGGGATGAGATTCAGGAGTTGGAAATTACCTCGCTAAAGGGAGCCGATCGCCACTTCCGGGAAAGCAAAAAGCAGCTCAAGGCAAATCCCCAGACCTCTGCGGAATTGTCAGCCTCCCCATCGCTGCCTCCAGTGGGCACCAAGCTAGAGGGCAGGAATGGAACCGTAGCTGAAGTCGTAACTCACGATGGAGCGCTAGCGGTGGTTAACTCCAGAGACGGTGGCACCATGACTTCATCTCGCCTTACCGCCGGGGAGATCGGGCAGATATATCAGGCGGCTGCGGAGAAGGGCGATCGCTCGGAGGTGGCAGAGCTGGAGCAGTCTCAACCCAAAGCTAAGAAGGTCAAGGTTGGGCCTGGACATTTGAGGGCGATCGCCATTGAGCAGTCGTCTTCTGCCTTCAAGCTACTGAGTGGAATGAAAGGGAATTTGCCAGAAGAGGTTGACCTGATGGCTGTTGCCGACGCTTTGGAAGAGGCAATTATGTCCGTTTTGGAAGAGCTGATTTTAGGGGAGGAAGGCTGATGGAGATTCGTATTATTTCGCTGCATCAGCCTTGGGCTTTGCTGGTAGCGATGAATTTGAAACGGTTTGAAACGCGAAGTTGGGCAACGCCCTACCGGGGCAAGCTGGCTATTCATGCAGCCAAGCGCTCAGTTGATTCGGATGGGTTTCTTCTGATCAGGAAAGCTTTTGAACTGGATGGCAGAGATTTTCAGCAAGAGCAAGGCTGGGTTGAAGGTCTTCAATTTGGCTGCATTCTGGCGATCGCTGACCTCACCGATTGTCTGCTAATGGAGTCTCATCCCAAGATAGGAGCCTACTACGTTGAGCAAAATATCACATTGCACGCTCAAGGCAAGCCAAACGCGATCATCATTGAAACCGCTTCAGACCTAGAACGCGCCGTCGGAGACTGGCGACCAGGGCGCTATGCCTGGAAGCTGGAGAACATTCGCCCGATCGCCAATCCCATTTACTACCGAGGCAGGCAGGGGCTAACCATCATTCGAGAGCCGATGGTGGTGCAGCAGATTGAGGAGCAGCTTGCACTAACCGATCGCATTGAGCAGCAGTTGCAAGCCATTAAGGAGGCGGTCTGATATGCCGATGACCTACGACGAAATCCTGACCAAGATTGGCACGAGCCAAATCCCGATCGAATTCGCCACTACGCCCGGTAGAGCCTTCATTCTCATTGCCCAGTTGCAGCTCGCTTTGAGATGTCCAGGTAACACGGGTGAAAGCGCAGCGATCGCACTCCAAATCATTGAGGGCTTAACGAACGCTATTTGCTTCCATATCCCAGAAGCCAGAGAGCTGATTGAGCAGGGTCAGAACCCTGCCTATGACGTGACGAGAGATTACTTTGAGGCTGAATTTCCGTCTAAGGGAGGCGATCGCTCATGAGAGATTTTTCAATGCCCAAAAGTTCTTGTCCGTGGTGTGGGTACGAAATGGATGCTTGCACTGCTCCGTCTGGACTGGACTCTCCCGGCCCTGGAGATTTATCGATTTGTATTCAATGCTCTGGATTTCTGGTGTTTGATGTAGCTCTAAAACTTCAAAAATTAGAGCCAGAACAAGAGTTTCAGCTTGCCTTGAAAGATCCAGCAGCCTATGCAGAGTTAATGAAACTCCGATCGAGTGTTCGGGAGATTAAGGAGGGCACCCCATGAGCCAACCCCGCCTCTACAACACCCAAGCAGCCCCTCAAAGACGATCGCTCCTACCCGCCGCACAGCCTCAGCGCCCCATTCCTATGGATGCCAAGCTCTACAGCATCAAGGAAGCCTCTCACCTGCTTACAGAGCGCTATGGCGAGGGTTATAGCGAATCGGCAATCCGTCAGCTCATCGCTAGCGCCGACTGGATAGAGGGCGTTCACTGGGCAGACAGGAGGCGGAAAGGTGGCAAGTATCGCCGCCCCAAGGTTTACCTAGAAGCTGTGCAGCGGTGGCAGGTCGCTAGAGTCAGCGATCGCCCCTAATCTCTTAAAATCCTTTTCGCAACATCTAAATACACCTGATCACCTATCCATCTTCGATAAGTGATCAGGTGTATTTTCAATGAATGGCCCATTAAATGAGCGGCAACATCTGGAGGAATCGATCGCTCCACGGCTCTACGCGCCCAGCAATGGCGCAGATCGTAAGCTCTAAAGGGGATCGGATGATTAAGGAAAAACCTAGAAATCTTTCCCCCTAACTTGATATTCGATTCAGTCCCGTCGATCGTGATACCGGGCATTCTGGGCTTGTCTAATCCCCAATCGATCGCCCATTGGGGTTGCAGAGCGACGGCATACCTACCTCCGGTTTTAGTTTCATCCTTCACTCGGATGTCTGGAAATTTCTCCAGATTGACGTGGAAAACCTCGTGAGGACGCAACCCATAGGCGGCAATCATGCCGTAGATCCAAGCCCATTGCGGCTGATGTTCCACTAGCCAGCCTCGCCACTGGACGATCGCCTCATCACTAGGCAGATCCCGCTGAGCAGCCGACATGAAATTGCTGTAGCTGCCTTTCATTCGCCGGATGCCTTCAGCTTCAAGCCCAGCAAACTTAGCTAGGGCTGCATAGGCTTTGGTGCAGCGCTGCCGAGTTCGAGAGTTGGGTTCAGTTTTGGCAATCAAGGTTTCAATTAGCAGGTCAGTTGTCAGGCTGACAGCCTTGTCTAATCGGGCAAACTCAAACCGATAATCTTGGTTCCAATGGGTTTCTGATGCGTTAGTGCGCCCGCGCCGTCCCCAAAAAGCTGCCTCAAACTTCTCCAGCCAATGCCCGATCGTCAAGCCCTCATCTTCAGGGCCACCCCACTTCGCCCAATCAAACTGCCCTAAGTTCAGCTCAGCTCCGATGAGCTTTGCCTGTGATTCAGCAAGCTTCAATGATTCAGGACTTGCCCTCATCTTCAGCGCTACCCGCTGCTGATAGGGTGTAAGCCGATCGTTCCCCGGCTGGGGTGGTAAGGTTGCCCGTAGATAGATGTTCAAGTTCTTGCCCCGAAACTCGATCGCCACTCCAAGCCGAGCCACACGCAAGCGATCGTTTGCCGCACTCAGCAGCTTGTCTAGGTCAGGCATAATAATGGCAGTTAATGGATATGAATGCCTAGGAGGGTTGTCAGCCCTCCTTTTTGTTTTAAATAGTGCCTGATTTTGTGACTAAAAAATCTAAAAAATTAGTCCAAATTTCTATAAATTAGTACAGTTATTCTTAGAATCTACAACTCTTGAAAAGCTCTCCATGAGACAGTTTCAACGATTTTACTATGCTCTAAATTATTAAACATTAACCGTCCCAACAAGCCATTCATCTAATAGAAAAAACCCTGTAAATCAAGGCCTTTAAGAT